>CAVZUP010000194.1:0-18990 GCA_963778255.1 uncultured Acidobacteriaceae bacterium | reverse complement strand
CTCGATGATGGCCTTCCTTTGATTTGCAATGCCCTGTCCCTGGAGAGCCTTGCTTTCCGCCTGGCTTCGGCCTTCTTCACTACCAGAATCTTTTCCGCCTCGCCCCTCGCGTTCGCCGCTACCTGTTGCGCTGCGCCGCGTTGATGTCGTTCATGGCTGACTTCACCTTCACGTCGGGGACAATATCGGTCACCAGAACATTCACAATTTCGTATCCGAATGTTGCCATGTCCGCATCCAGTTCCTGCTTGACCGCCGCGGCGATGCTCGATTGCGAGGCAAACACCTCGTCCAGCGTCATCCCCGGGACATGCCCCAGAATCACCTGCTCAACATAGGATTTAATCTGCGCCACCGGATCGGACAACTTGTAGTAGGCATCGTAGACTTTTTCCGGCCGAACCCGGTTCTGCACCGAAATCGGAATGGTAACGAACACGTTGTCTTTGGTCTTCGTCTCCATGGTCAGAGTGATCTGATTCACCCGTAGACTTACCGTGCCGGTCACAGAATCGAAGAATGGCCGCTTCCAGTTCAATCCCGGCTGGGCAACCCTAAGGAACTTGCCGAATCTTGTGATGACGGCGACTTCGGCTGTGCGCACGGTGAAGAAGCTTCCCAGAATCAAGTAGAGCGCAATGAAAGCCACGACGCCTAACGGAATCCAGTACAGTTGATCCATTTCGTTCCTCCGCTTGCTTGTTCTGAGAGCAAGCCAGATTATATCCTCCATTTACTTCTTGAAGGCCGTGTAAGTCATCGTAGGATCCAGTCAATGGCTGCAACGATTGGGAACGACTCGCGTCTATCCCTGCCGTACGAATCGTTCGCCAGCTTCGAGGATTTCGTCGACCAATTCAGGCGTGGCCGCTTCCACATAGCATCTCAGCATGCGTTCGGTGCCCGAGGCGCGAAACAGCACCCAGGCGTCAGCGCCATTGCCATGCTTTGGCGCATCAAGGTAGCACTTCACGCCGTCGCGATTCTCCTTGCGCAGAATGGAATACCTGCCAAGCTTCGTCGTCTGCGGATCGCCGGCCCGGCGAATCGCGTCGTTCTTCATCTCATCGGAAATATGCAGGTCGCGCCGGCCATAAAAATGCGGACCGAATTCACGCTGCAGGTCGGCAACCAGCTGCCCCAGCGGCTTCTTCTCTTCCGCCATCACATTCGCGAGCAGAAGCGCATTTAGGATGCCGTCACGCTCGGGAAGAAAGCGGCCGTATCCGATCCCGCCCGATTCTTCTCCCCCGATCAGAATTACATGGTCCATCATCAGGTCAGCAATGTACTTGAAGCCGATATTGCATTCGTGCAGCTTGCGCCCATACTTCGCTGCGATGCGGTCCATCATGCCCGTAGTGTTGAAGGCACGCACCACATCGCCCGGCCACTTCTTGTACTCCAGCAACCAGTACAGCAGCAGGCACATGCACTTGTGCGAATCGACAAAACTCCCATCTTCCGCCACCGCGCCAATGCGGTCGGCGTCACCGTCCGTCACCAACCCAGCGTGGCATTTTTCTTTCACCACGGTTTCCTGCAACAGCGCGACATGCGGCAAAATCGGCTCAGGATTAATACCCGGGAACAGCGGATTCACTTCCTGGCGAATCGCGACGTACCGAATGTCATGCGCGTCAAATATCTTCGGGAGAACTCCGCGCCCCGAGCCATACATCGAGTCAATGGCAAATTTGAAATTCGCGCGCCGGATGAGATCCAGATCCGCGAACTCAGAAATCGCCGCGACATATGCGGGCTTCAGATCCACTTCTTCGATTTTCGCGGGTGCCCCATGCTTGCGCGTTCTGTGCGCAAGGGTGGGAGCCAACTCGGAGGCGGAGTCCAGCTCTTCCTCAATCGACTTCATGATCGCCGGCGTAGCCGAGCCTCCAAACTTGGCCTTGAACTTCACGCCATTCCAATTCCACGGATTATGACTCGAAGTAACCATGACGCCGCCTGCCGCGCCCAACTTCTTGACGTTGTAGGAAACCGTGGGCGTAGGAACGTAGTCGTTGGCCAGCCGCACCGGAATACCAGCGGCGGAAATCACTTCGGCTACAGCACGCGCCGCGCGATCAGATAGAAAGCGCGTATCGTAGCCGATGACCACGCCGCGCGCAGGGTCTTCATTTTTGAGGACGTAGCTGGCAATTGCTCCCGCCACGCGGCGCACGTTGTCAAAAGTAAAATCGTCGGCGATCAAGCCGCGCCAGCCGTCGGTACCGAATTTAATTTGCGTCATAGTCAGTCGTTGGTCGTTCGCTATCCGTTGTTCGCTTTACGCTGTTCGCGTTACGCTTTCTTGTTTGTGATCTCGAGCAGAGCCGGGGATCTGAATCTACGAACAGCGAATAGCGAACGACGAACGGCGGTCACACCAATTTCTTCAGCTTCTTCTCATCCAAATGCTTCACTACTTTGCCAACATCCTGCGATTGGTCAAGCGTCGTGACCAGCAAAGCGTCTTCCGTCTCGACAATCACCAGGTTGCTCACTCCAACCAGCGCAACGAATTTCCCGGGCGCGTGCACGTAATTATTTTTCGCGTTCAGGGCGAAACTGCCGGACGCCGAAACCGGGATTCCATCTGTCAGTTTCAGCTTCGACACATGATGCTCATGCAGTGCGGTCCAGGAGCCAAGGTCGTTCCATCCAAAATCGGAGGGCAAACAGAAAATGCGCGACTGGGCTTCTCCCTTGGCCGAGCGCGGTTCTAGCACCGCATAATCGATGCTGATGTTTTCGCACTTTGGGTAGAGCTTGCGGAAAGTGTCGGCAAACTTCCGCGTGCCGTAGGCAGCGGCAATTTTTTCAAGCAGCGGAGCGGTGTTCGGAAGATGTTCGCGCAGCGCGTTCGCCAGCGTATCGGCGCGCCAAAGAAACATGCCGCTGTTCCAGAAATAATTACCCGCATCGACAAACTGCCGCGCCATAGCCAAATCGGGCTTCTCAGTAAAACGCCGAACGCGTAGAAACCCCTGCTGCTCAGGAGCCCCAGCCTCGATGTATCCATAGCCAGTTTCGGCGCGAGTCGGGCGAATGCCCAGAACCACAATGTTTTCTCCCGCAGACGCGATCTCGACGCCCCGGGAGAGAGTCGCGCGGTATTCGGCAGGGTTCGCGATGACGTGATCGGACGGGAACAGCCCAAGCACCGCATCGGGGTCCTGACGAAGCAAAAGAAACGCCGCCAAGCCAATCGCCGGAGCGGTGTTGCGTCCGGCGGGCTCGGCAATGACCTGCTTCGCAGAAAGCTTCGGGAGCTGCCGCAGAATGGCCGGGCGCAGGTCGTCATTGGTAACGATCCAGAAACGCCCAGGCGGCGCCACGGGTGCAAGCCGCGCCACGGTCTGTTGGATCATTGTCTGCTTGCCATCCAGCGCCAGTAGTTGTTTTGCTCGCCGCTTGCGGCTCAGCGGCCAAAAGCGCGTGCCGCGGCCGCCAGCGAGGATCACGGGATAGAAGTGCGGGTTCGCTTTCACAGTCGTAGAAAGCCTAACATTTACGAACCGGCATGAGAACCCTACATGCGAGTAGCCGGCTCAGACAAAGCCGCACCGGGTACGCGCGCCCGCAAAAACTCGACCGCCCACTGCGGATACACCGTAAACCCTTGCACAGCGACGGGAATCACCACGGCATCGCCCTTAGCGAACGTCACCGGCTCGCACCCCTGCGCTTCCACAACGCCGCAGCCTTCAAGGGCGACCAATATCTGCACCGAAGTCTTTCCCAACCTGTCGCTGGTTGAAAACTCGTGCTCCTCCTTCAATTCAAACATGTCCACCGTGAAGTAGGGCGCGGCGATCATCGAAGACTGCCGGCTCTTTCCGCCGTCGACCGCAACCGGCGCCGGCCGGATCACTTTGCCGGCAGCGGTGCGCTCCTTGACCGAAGCAAGGCCCCGCTCCAGATGCAGCGGCCGCGGGCGTCCGTAGTCGTAAAGACGATATGTAGTATCGGATTGCTGCTGCGTCTCCACGATCACCGCGCCCGGCCCCAGCGTATGCACCGTGCCGCCGGAAACGTAAATCATCTCGCCTTGATAGACGTTGATCCAATTGAGCAACGCCTCCGCGCGATTTTCCTGGATGGATTGCGCGAATTGAGCCACGGTAACGCCGGGTTTGAGTCCAAGCGCAATCTGCGATCCGGGCTTAGCGTGCGCCACGTACCAGCACTCGGTCTTGCCCCAAGGCTCACCGAAACGTTGCGCAGTGGCGTCATCGGGATGCACCTGCACAGAAAGCTTTTCCTCGGGAAACAGAAACTTCAGCAGCAACGGAAAGCGCTGCGGATCTCGCGCGGCCGTGCCGACAAGTTCTGAGCCGAATTCCTTGCTCAAGTCTGCGAGCGAACGTTTCGCCAGCGGGCCGTTCGTGACTACGCAGTTGTCGCCAGTGAGCCAGGCTTCCCCGATGCGTTCGTTAAATTTGTGATTGGGATAGATCGCGGAAAGATCAAGCGTCCCCCACGGGCGCGGATCGAAGGCGGGTTGCATTAAGAGCGGATAGAGTTGGGTCATGGAATCGAGCAAACTTCGCCGAATGTTAGAGATTAAATCACTTTGAAAATCGTCGCGCGATCATCCACGCAAACATGCCCGCAACAACCCATTCAAGAGCGCTTGTTAGCACCAGCCAGACACTAAACATCCGCACGGTTAGAAGGGGCAATGCCTCTGAAATGCACCCACCGAGCTGCGTACACTCCAGGGTAGTTACTGATTAGTGTAAGACGCAGAGACCCTACATGGAGAACGAGTGTCATCCAGGCGGCGCCAACCAATCCAAGCATCAAGAGCCATTTTCTCAAAGCAACAGCCCCTGCTCTCTTAGACACCGACGCGAAAACCAGTTCTTCTAATTTGAGATTATGTCGCGCGGCTAGAAACCACGCCCTTTCAAATCGTCTCCCGCCTACAGCCCGCCAAAGAACTTCCGCATCCTCTCCAGCCCTCGGTCAAGCTCCGCTATCGACGTAGCGTAAGAGATGCGGATGTGTTCCTTGGTACCGAAGCCCTCGCCGGGAACGGTGGCAACGTGATTCTCGCGGAGCAGTTTGCCCGCGATGTCGGAAGCCGAGTTCATTCCGCTGCGTCCGAAAAATGCCGAGACGTTGGGGTAGGCGTAGAACGCGCCTTCCGGTAGCGTGCATTTCACGCCGGAGATCTCGCGCAATCCATTGACCACGTGATCGCGCAATTTGATGTACTCGGCGCGCATGTCTTCCACGCATTGTTGTGGGCCCTTGAGCGCCGCGACCGCCGCCTTCTGCACAATCGAAGTCGGATTCGAAGTCGACTGGCTCTGCAGTTTCTGCACCGCGGAGATAATAGGCGCCGGTCCCAGCGTGAATCCCAAACGCCAGCCGGTCATAGCGTAGGTCTTCGAGAGCGATCCAACCACCAGAAAGCGGTCGCGGAAGTCGCGCAACGAACCCACCGAGAAACGATTGCCGGTGTAGTTCAGGTACACGTAGCACTCGTCGGAAATCACCCAGATGCCGCGCTGGTGAGCCAGTTTCACGACCTCAGTCATGTCCTCCGGGCTCATCACGGCGCCCGAGGGGTTGGAGGGCGAATTCAGGATGATGAGCTTTGTCTTCGGCGTCACCAGACGCGCCACCATGTCGGCGGTCACGCGAAAACCCTGCAACTCGTCGCTCTGCAGCAGCACGCAGTTGCCGCCCGCATAGCGCACCATGTCCTTGAACGAAACCCAATAGGGGACGGGAAGAATCACCTCGTCGCCATGATCCACCAAAATCGAAATAACATTGAACAGAGCATGTTTGCCGCCCACCGACGCAGCCGCTTCTTCGCGCCGATAATCGGAGTCAAAATCGACCGCGTGACGATGCACGATGGCGTCCTTCAGCTCAGCCGTGCCGCCAACCGCGGTGTACTTCGAAAAATTCGACTGGATGGCGGCGATCGCAGCGTCCTTGACGTGCTGCGGCGTGGAGAAATGTGGCTCGCCAGCGCCAAAATCCACAACATCGATTCCCTGTTGCCGCAGCTTGTCAGCCTCGGCCACCACCGCCATGGTCGCGGAGGGCTCAATGCGGTTGATGCGTTCCGTCAGGCGGACGGGGTGGGTAACGGGGTTGATCACAGTGCTCATGTCGACTTTGCTCAAGCCTTCTTTTTTCTGGACTTGCTCTTGCCCGCGGCAGGCGCCGCAAGCGGTTCGCCGTTCGCGAATTTGTGAGCTATATCCATTTTCTCACGAACTTTCCGCTCGACGAGTTCCGGCACCAGGCAAGCGATCGATCCGCCCAGCTGCGCCACTTCGCGCACCAGGCGCGAACTCAGATACGAATACTTTTCCGCAGGCATCATGAAGACCGTTTCCAGCGCGGGCTGCAGCTTGCGGTTCATCAGCGCCATCTGCAGTTCGTACTCGTAGTCGCTGATGGCGCGAATCCCGCGCAGAATCGCCTGCGCCTCTACCCGCAGAGCGTAGTCCACCGTGAGCCCGTCGAAAGTGTCCACCGATACGTTGTCAAAGCCTGAGGTCATCTCCTCGAGCATCTTGCGCCGGTCGGCCACGCTGAACAGCGGATCCTTCTCCGGATTGCGAAGAATAGCAACCACCAGTTCGTCGAAGATCTTGCGGCCGCGCTCGATCAGATCAAGATGTCCGTTAGTCGGAGGATCGAACGATCCGGGATAAATAGCTTTAATGCGCTTCATCGGGGCCCTCGGTTGACAACAGGGTCAAGGCAATGAGGATTGTATGCGGGGGCAAGCAGGAATGGCAATCGGGAGCAGTTGGTGGGGCGCCGGGCGTCCGCATCCGGTAGACCCAGCGAGACGCCCGTTTTTCCATTCGTTAATCGTTTTGATCGTGGCTTACCGTCGCGCCGCCGGGACTTTCGCCGCTTCCGGCGAAGCCGTAGGCATGGTAGTAACCCGTCCCTGCGTACCGGTGGCTTGCGCCGGAACCGCCGCCGGAATTGGTGTCGCAACCGCCGCAGTCAATCCCAGAGCTTTGCGCACTTCCGCATCAAGCTTAGCCATGGTGTCTTTATTCTCTTTCAGGAAGGCGCGCGCGTTCTCACGTCCCTGCCCAATGCGCTCGCCCTTGTAGCTGAACCACGAGCCGGACTTCTCCAGGATGTTGCTGTTCACCGCCAAGTCGAGCAGGTCGCCTTCGCGCGAGATGCCTTCGCCATAGAGAATGTCGAATTCGGCTTCGCGGAACGGCGCCGCAACTTTGTTCTTCACGACTTTCACCCGTGTGCGCGACCCCGTGACCACGTCTCCTTCTTTAATGGCCGCAATGCGCCGGATATCGATGCGCACCGACGAATAGAACTTCAGCGCGCGCCCACCCGTCGTCGTCTCGGGATTGCCAAACATCACGCCAATCTTTTCGCGGATCTGGTTAATGAAAATCAGGCAGGTGCGCGACTTGGAAACCGTTCCCGTCAGTTTTCGCAGCGCCTGCGACATCAGCCGCGCCTGCAGACCCATGTGGCTGTCGCCCATTTCGCCATCGAGTTCCGCCTTCGGAACCAGCGCCGCCACCGAATCCACCACCAGCACATCAATGGCGTTCGAGCGCACCAGCGCTTCGGTAATTTCGAGCGCCTGCTCGCCATAGTCAGGCTGCGAGACCAGCAGGTTATCGACATCCACGCCGAGCTTCTTGGCATACGCCGGATCGAGTGCATGTTCGGCATCGACGAAAGCCGCCATGCCGCCAGATTTTTGCGCCTCCGCAATCACCTGCAAGGCAATGGTCGTCTTGCCGGACGATTCCGGCCCAAAGATTTCGACGACGCGCCCGCGCGGCACCCCGCCCACACCCAGCGCGGCATCGAACGAAATTGCGCCGGTGGAAATCACCGCGATGGGGACGATGGCTTCCTTCGATCCCAGCCGCATAATGGACCCTTTGCCAAACTGCTTTTCAATCTGTGCGAACGCGAGATCGATTGCCTTGACCCGCTCGTTATTGCGCTCGTCTGCTTTGCTGCTACGCTCGTCGGCCATGATGGCTGCTCCTGTTTTGTGAATCTGGAATCGTAGCCTACACCCGCGGGCTGGGGCGTGAAGTGTTGGCTGTCACATCCATTTTGGTCAGTTTAACACGAAGCGAAGAAAAGGCGAATCGCAGAGTTGTTGGACTTGGTTCGGCCGCGCGATGTGATTTCCTCCGTGCCTCCGTGTCTCCGTGGTGAAGCATTTCTTGCTAGACTCGCCTCATGCCGGAAGATACACGAAATGGCAACGGCTCCGAACGAGACGTAGCCGTTGGAGGCCCATCGCTCTATCTCGTAGCCACGCCCATAGGCAACCTCGAGGACATCACCCTGCGCGCCCTGCGCGTGCTCAAGGAAGTCGACCTCATCGCCTGCGAGGACACGCGCCAGACCCTGAAGCTCCTCAGCCATTACGGTATACACACCCGCACCGTCAGCTATCACGAGCACAATGAAATGACCAAAGCCGCCGAACTGGTAGTCGACCTCGAAGGCGGAGCCAAGATCGCGCTAGTCACGGACGCCGGCATGCCCGGCATCTCCGACCCCGGATTTCGCCTGATTACGCTGGCCATCCGTCATCACGTGCCCGTAGTACCAATCCCCGGAGCGTCGGCATTCCTGGCAGCCCTCGTGGCCAGCGGCCTGCCCACCGATTCCTTCCGCTTCAGCGGCTTCCTCCCGTCCAAGTCCGGACAACGCCGCAAGCTCCTGGAAAGCGTGAAAGACTCTCCGCGAACGCAGGTGTTCTACGAAGCGCCGCATCGCCTGCTGGAAACACTAGCGGACGTGGTTGAAGTTTTGGGGGACGACCGTCACGTGGTTGTTGCACGCGAAGTAACCAAGCTTCACGAAGAATTTCTGCGCGGGCGCGCCCAAGAGGTGCTAGACCAGCTGAAGGCCCGCGGAGACGTCAAAGGCGAAATCACGCTCCTGATCGCCAAAGCCGAAGAGGGAGCGGCGCCGTCCGCATCCGAAACCGTAAGCCTCGCCCAGCGCGTTCGGGAAATCATGGCCGATGAGAAGGCAGATGAAAAAGCCGCGCTGAAGAAAGTGGCGAAAGAGCGTGGGATCGGAAAGAGCGAAGCCTACCGCGAATGGCAGCGAGCGAGATGATCCCTACTTCCCCGCCAACTCCTTCTTCACCGCCTCGCTAACCACCTTGCCATCCACCCGTATCCCCGCCGCCGCAAAGCGGGCCATCGCGGCCTTCATCACCGTCCCCATATCTTTCATCGCCGGAGCAGGCGTCATCTCGGCAATCGCGGCGCGGACTCCGGCTACGATTTCTTCCTCGCCTGCGGCTTTAGGCAGGTAGGTTTCTATCAGCTTGATTTCGGCGGCTTCCTTGTCGGCCATCTCCTGGCGTCCGCCCTTGGTGAACTGCTCTACCGAGTCCTTGCGCTGCTTGATCAGCGTGGAGAGCACTTGCTGCGATTCCTTGTCGTCGAGCGGTGCCATCTTTTCGATCTCGCGGTTCTTGAGCGCGGTCTTGACCATGCGCAGCGTGGAGAGTTTCTGCTCTTCGCGAGCCTTCATGGCCGCGACAATGTCTTTCTGAATCTGATCGATGAGGGGCATGAGGAAATTATAGAGGTCAGAGGTCAGATTGCAGAGGTGAAAACCAGAGGGACGAATGTTCTTACCTCAGCAATCTGACCTCTAACCTCTGACCTCGATCTCTTCCCCAATCCGCGCCCATCGCATATTCTGATTATGCCCATGCTCAAGAAAAACAGGCTCTTCACTCCCGGACCAACTCCCCTTCTTCCCGCCGCGCAGACGGCGATGGCTTCCTATGGCGCGCACCATCGCACTGCCGAATTCCGCGCCCTGTTCGCGCGCGTTCTCGCCGATGTGAAGGAGTTTATTGGCACCAAGAACGACGTTCTCGTGCTTTCTTCCTCCGGTACGGGTTTCATGGAAGCCTCGATCTCGAACCTGACCTCTCCCGGCGACCGCGTGCTGGTGCTGACCGCCGGCAAGTTCGGCGAGCGCTGGACCGCACTGGCCAAGGCCTTCGGCTGCGCCGTGGAAACGGTGACCGCTCCGTACGGCGAGACCGTTGCTTTGGAAGACGTCCGCCGCAAACTGACGCCCGAGATCCGCTGCGTTTACGTACAGGCGACCGAGAGTTCCACCGGCGCGCGCCATGACGTCGAAGGTATTTCGAGGCTGGTGCGCGCCTTGCCCGACACTTTGTTGGTTGTCGACGCCATCACCGGCCTCGGCACAACCCATCTCGACGTGGACGCCTGGGGAATCGACGTCATCATCGGCGGCTCGCAGAAGGCGCTGATGATCCCGCCCGGATTAGCCTACGGTGCCGTAAGCGACCGCGCCTGGCAGCGCATGGAGACCGCCAAATCTCCGCGGTATTACTTCGATCTGCGCAAGGAGCGGAAATCAGCGGCCAAGGCAGAGACGGCCTACACGCCCGCGACCGCCTTGTTTGCCGGACTCGCCGCAGCGCTCGACTATGTCCGTCAAATGGGAAACGGAAACCTCGCCGCAGGGCGCGATGCGCTGATTGCGAACGCGGAGCTGTGCGCCGCGATGACGCGCGCCGGCATCGCCGAGTTGGGGCTGAAATTGTTCGCGCCTACTTCTCCAGCCGCCGCGCTGACCGCCGTCGTTGCCCCGAACGGCGCCGATTCCAACGCCATTTGCAAGCTCTTCCGCGAGCAGTTCGGCGCGGTCGTGGCCAACGGACAAGCGGAGATGAAGGGCCAGCTCTTCCGCATCGCCCACATTGGCTACTACGATTATCTCGACACCATCGGAGTGCTGGCCGCGCTGGAGCACGTAATCGCCGAAACCACAGGAAAAGCGGTTGAGTTTGGATGCGCCGTGCGGGCAGCGCAGGAAGTCTACGCCAAGGTCAGGGAAGGTCAGAGGTGAGAGGTCAGATTGCAGAGGTCAGAACCCAAGTGTGCACACGGCGTCGACGAACTTGGGATTTTACCTCTGCAATCTGACCTCTTACCTCTGACCTTGATCTCTACGCGTCCAGCGCCTCTCTGCGCAACTTGCGGCTTTCGGCCAGCAGCGACATGGAGTGCATCAAGTTCTGCAGCGTGACGATCCCGACCAGATGCTGCTCGTCGACGATGGGAATGATGCTGAGATTGCGCGCCGAAAGTTTGCGGAAGGCGGAAGCCAGCGACTCCTGCTTCGCGGCGACTTCGAAGATACGGTTCATCACAGCCTGCACATAGCCGTTGCCTTCGGCGCGCAGCGCTTCAAGAATTTTTTGCCGCGAAACAACGCCGACCATGTCGCTGCCCCGCACCACCGGAAAATCGTCCTGCAGCGTGTGGACAGCCTTTTCGAGCGCGTCTTCCAGCGTGTCGGCCGGAGAGAGCGTGGCAAAGTCGGTGAGCATCACTTCTTCCAGCCGCACGCTTTGCAGCACCGATTGAAATACCGCCGAGCGCTCTTCCAGCGTTGCTCCGAAGAAGATGAACAGTCCGACCATCACCAGCCACCAGTTGCCCATGAGAATGCCGACCATCATGAACATAATGGAGAAGACGTGGCCGATGCGGACGGCGCGCTGCGTGGCGAGAACCATATCTCCGCGACGCATAAAAAGAGCGCGCAAAACGCGCCCGCCATCCATGGGATATGCCGGCAAAAGGTTAAACAATCCAAGGTAAAGGTTCGCCCAGACAATGCTCCGCAACAGAGCGCCGGAGTAGAGCAGCGGTCTCGCGCTCAGTGAAATGCCGGGAACAACCGCCAACAGCACGAGGGCGGATAATCCAGCGATAAAAAGATTGACCAGCGGTCCGGCCACCGCGATGCGGATGTCGCGCTTCCAGGCGTCGAGCGGGTTATCGGGAACGGCGTGCGCCTCGTCAAGAATGGTGATCCCGCCGATCGGCAGAAGAATGATGCCCTTCGCCGGAATGCCCGACCCGCGCGCCACCAGAGCGTGACCCAGTTCGTGCAGCACCACGCTGCCAAAAACGATGCCGACCAGGGCGAGTCCGCGCAGAGCGGCCGTGGCATCCTGAGTCGCGGCTTCCGTGCTCCACACAAAGACCAGCAGAAAGAAGAAAGTCAGGTGAACGCGGATTTCGATTCCAAAAATTCGTCCGAGCGGGATGGACCAACTGCGCATCGACATGCCTACCAGTATTCTATCTACTTAGACACCGATTGACCCCGGGAAGATGCGAAAGGGCAAATCGGAAGGGCTGGGCCGAAGGAAACGAAACGATGAGCGCGAACCTATGCGAGTAATTGCAGGCCAATACCGGCGCCGCACGTTGCGATCGTTGCCTGGC
Source organism: uncultured Acidobacteriaceae bacterium (assembly GCA_963778255.1). Classification (GTDB taxonomy): domain Bacteria; phylum Acidobacteriota; class Terriglobia; order Terriglobales; family Acidobacteriaceae; genus Acidiflorens. The sequence goes on along the minus strand of CAVZUP010000194.1, from coordinate 6,697 downwards.
CGCGAAATTCGCCCAACGGCGGATCGGCTGCGCGAGACACTGTTTAACGTTCTGTGCTCGGGCAATCCCGACGCGCTGGCCGAGTCAACCTGGCTCGATCTGTACGCGGGAACGGGCGCGGTAGGCATTGAGGCGCTGAGCCGAGGCGCGCGCATGGTGCGCTTCGTTGAAGCGTCCAAAGCGGCGGCAGACCTAATTGCCGCCAACCTGAAATCGTTGGGCATTGCGAGCGGATTCCAGATAGTGAAACTCGACGCCGCAAAAGCCTTGCTCCAATTGGAAGCGGCGGACGTCACGGCCGATTACGTGTTCCTCGATCCGCCCTACGCGTTGCAAGACGAGTACGCGAAGACGCTGACGGGGCTGGCGCAATCGAAATTGCTAACTGAGCGGAGCGTGGTGATCGCCGAGCATGAAAAGAGATTCGATCCGGGAGAAGCATTCGGCGATCTGCGACGCTATCGAACGCTGGTGCAGGGAGACGCGGCGCTGAGTTTCTATCGGCGGGTGATCTAGTCATTTCCACTTCCACGCGTTTGTCATCCTGAGCGAAGCGAAGGACCTGCTGTTCATGGACGCTGGCAAGAAAACAGGTCCTTCGCTTCGCTCAGGATGACAATGGAAGAAAGGACGTCGCGCCAATCGGCTGTCACATAGGTTTGGCAAACCCAACGGGTCGTTATAATCAAGACGCATGGCTAACTTTCCACCGGTTGAAGAACAACTGGCATATCTCAAGAAGGGCGCGGCCGAGATTGTCAAGGAATCCGAACTGCGCTCGAAGCTCGAACGCTCGCTCGCCTCGGGTAAGCCGCTCCGTGTAAAAGCTGGCTTCGATCCGACCGCTCCCGATTTGCATTTGGGCCACACCGTCTTGCTGCGCAAACTGAAACATTTTCAGGACCTCGGACACACCGTCATCTTCCTCATCGGAGATTTCACCGGGATGATCGGCGATCCTACGGGGCGCTCGGTTACGCGGCCTCCGCTGACGCGGGAGCAGATTGCTGACAACGCCGAGACCTACAAGACGCAGGTGTTTCGAATTCTCAATCCTGAAAAGACGGTGGTCGACTTCAACAGCCGCTGGTTCTCGAAATTTTCTGCCGAAGATTTCATTCGCCTGACCGCGAAGTACACGGTCTCGCAGATGCTCGAACGCGAGGACTTCCACAAGCGCTTCCATGAAGAGAAGCCAATTGCCATGCACGAACTGCTTTATCCGCTGGCGCAAGGATACGACTCGGTCGCGCTCGAAGCCGACGTGGAGCTGGGCGGCACTGACCAGAAATTCAATCTGCTGGTAGGGCGCGAACTGCAACGGGCCTATGGACAAGAGTCGCAGGTGGTGCTGACCACGCCGATCCTGGAAGGCCTCGACGGCGTGAACAAGATGTCGAAGTCGCTCGGCAACGCGATTGGCATTCACGAACCTCCACTGGAAATGTACGGCAAAGTGATGTCGATTTCCGACGAGATGATGTGGAGATATTACGAGCTGCTGACCGATGTCCGGCTGGAACAGATCGCCGCGATGAAAGCCGATGCTGCGAGCGGCAAGGCGCATCCGATGGCGCTGAAGAAAGAGTTGGCGCGCTCGATTGTGGCCGACTTTCACTCGGCCGAAGCAGCGGCGAAAGCGGGGGAGGACTGGGCTAAGCAGTTTCAGAAGGGCGGCGTGCCAGATAAGGTGGAAGAAGTCGTGGTCAGTTTCGCCGACGTTAGATGGTCTCCGAACGATGCGGAGGATCGTGCTGTTTCCCCAGATGGCATCGTAGGATTCGTCCCTGCGGGTATGGGACCCGTGCATCTGGGCATTCGGCTCGACCGCTTGTTGGTTAAATGTGGCTTGGCTGATTCGGTGTCGGATGCGGTTCGAAAATTGAAGGCGGGCTCAGTCAGGATTCTAGACCAGTCGGATGCAGGTCTGGAACATGTCGAACAGCAGTCGCACGTCCCGCTTAATTTTCCGGGGGCATCCACGACACTGATGCTGCGCGTGGGCCGCAAGGTTAGGAAGGCAGTCATAAACAAACTGTCATCCTGAGCGTAGCGGGACGATTCGCGAAGCGGATCGTCCTGCGGAGTCGAAGGATCCCATACCCCTTTGCCCCACCCGCAGCGCAAAAGGCGTTTGCATTGTGGGGGTCCTTCGACTCCGCCATTCCTTTCGCTTCGCGAACGGAGTGGTTACGCTCAGGATGACAAGTTCTGGGAGTTGATCTAGGTGTTGATCATCTCCGGCCTTTTCTTGTGCCACTCCGTCGCTTGCTCGTACTCATGGGCGGCTTGCAGCAGGACGATTCCGTGCCACGGAGCGGCGGCTAGTTGCAGGCCGATGGGCATGCCGCCTTTTGTGAATCCGCAGGGGACGGAAACCGCCGGAATTCCCCAGACGTTGAAGGGGCGCGTGTTCCTCAGCATGATCAACTCTTGCGGGCGCAGGGTTTCGGGATGCGCCTTCAGGTCGGCGATGGCCGGCGGCGGAATCGGAACGGTGGGCGTCAGCAGGATGTCCACTTGATTGAATATTTCCTCGATGGCATGACGGCTCGCCTGTAGTTCGCGGCTGGCGCGGAGCGCGTCGTGGGCGGAGATGTTCGCTCCGGATTGTATGCGCTGCAGCGTCGCGGGCTGGTAGAGCTCGGGTGAGCGCTTTACGAATTGCTTGTGATACGCGTAGGCTTCGGCGCTGGAGAGGGTGCGGTCGGTGGGAACTTCCAGTTTGATGTCGCGAATCTCGGCTTGAAGCTGGCGAAAAATTTCGATTGCTTTTTCAGTGGCTTCGGCGATCTCGGGGTGAAGGTCGTCGAAGAAAAACGCTCTGGGCACTCCGACGCGAAGTTTCTTTGGAAAATCGTCGAACGCGGAGACCAGACTCCGCCCCGGCCCGTTCGCGAAGGGATCCGCGGAATCGTAGAGCGACATCACCTGCATCATCAAAGCCGCGTCATAGACTGAGGTTGTGATCACGCCTACGTGATCGTAGGACGACGATAGCGGGACGACTCCTCGGGTGCTGATGCGGCCATAGGTCGGCTTGACTCCGACGACTCCGCAGTACGCGGCGGGCAGGCGGATGGATCCGGCGGTGTCGGTGCCCACGGCGGCGTAGCCCAGGCCCGCGGCCACACTGGCGGCGGAGCCTCCTGAAGAGCCACCGGCAATGCGCGCCGTATCCCACGGGTTGTGAACTTCGCCAAAGAAGCTGATCATGCAGCTGCCGCCGTAGGCGAACTCGTGCAGGTTCTGCTTGCCTAAGATGATTGCTCCACCGGCGCGCAGGCGGCGGACTACGTCGGCATCCTCGGTGGGAACGCGATCTTTTTGCGGAGGGCTGAACTGGGCGCTGGCGGCGGTGGTGCGGACTCCGGCGGTGTCGATGATGTCTTTGAGGCCGATGGGGATGCCGTGCAGCGGGCCGAGATGCTTGCCGTGGTAGATTTCCCACTCGGCATGGCGGGCGCGGTCGAGAGCGGATTCAGCGGTGACCGTGATGAAGGCGTTGAGCGCCGGGTTGAGCTTTTCGATCCGCGCCAGGCAGTCGTGAGTGAGTTCCACGGGAGAGATCTCGCGGCGGCGGAGCTTCTGGCCTAGTTCGTGGATGCTGGGCAAATCTCGCCTCGGTCGACCGAGTCTGGCGGGTACCCCCCCGAAAAAAACTAGCGACGTCGGTCTTTAAGAATCAACGACTTACGCAAAAATTACCACCAAGTCTTTGGTTTTAAAGGACTTATATGGAAAGTATTCCGGAATAAGGACTTACACCGGATTCCGGCGCTCCTGCAAGCCCCAAGGAACGCTGGTTAAGGAAGTGTGCGGGAGCGATCCACATCCTTATAACTCTATTATAGCAATTCGAGCCTACCCACCCCGACAAGTTTCGCAAGTTTATTTCCTTAGCTGAGAGAGCGACTTACTGGGAAAATCGCGAAAACGGGGGCTTGACAAGATTTAGACGGTGCTTCTTTCGCTGCTTAGCAGGGGCCCTTCGGCTACGGTGGCCATTCCTTCGTGAACGGCCACCTTCGCTCAGGGTGACAATGGGGCTGCCTTCTGCGCCGCGCGCCGGGCGAACCATTTCACTACAACATAGACGACGGGACCGGCGGCCAGGGCCCATGGTCCCCAGCGCATGGCGATCGGATCGCTGTAACGGAGCACGACGTAGGTCATGGCTAGCGGCATGGCGATCACGTAGACGAGTCCAAGGTTGCCGCCGGGGATGCGGAAGGCTCGCGGCAAATCGGGCTGTTTGCGGCGCAATCCCCAGGCAGAAACGACGGTCAGCACGGTGGTGGCGGCGCGCAGCCAGACATAGATGCTGATCAATTCTCCGAGGGAGTGCAGCGCCAGCGAAGCATAGATCGCGGCCGAGATCAGAATTGCGATCCACGGAGTGCCATAGCGGGGATGCCGTCGCGTCAGGAAGGGTGGCAGGTATCCATCTTCAGCCAGCGTGAAGGGCATGGGAGTGGCTGTGAGCATGGTGGTGTTGAGCAGGGCCACGTTGGCGATCATGGCGCCGACGGTCATCAGGTTGCCGAGCCACGGGCCCCCGATGAGCAGCGCGGCGGTGGAGAAGTATCCGTCTTTCCATTCGCCCCAGTTGCCCAGCGCGGCCAGTGCGGCGAACGGCGGCAGAAAGTAAGTCGCGATCGAAAGTGGAATGACAATCGCCAGCGCCAGCGGATAGGTGCGCTGCGGGTTCTCGACGTCTTCCGCCACGCTTGAGACTTGTTCGTATCCGGAGTAGAGCCAAATAACGAGCGCGAGACCGACTCCAAACACTTTTGAGAAAGGCTGGTTCGGCGGCACCAGCGGGACAAATGGATTGTGATGCCACTTGGCCAGGCCCATCGCGATCATGACGACCACGGGTATAAACATGAACAGCTCGAATGCCGTGGCGGCTTTGCCCACCATCTGAATGCCGCGAATGTTGATCCAGGTGATGAAAGCGATCAAGGCGAACGAAACCAGCCAGTGCTTCCAGCCGGTGATGCCAGGAAAGTAGTTCGCGAGATAGTCGGTAAAGAGCACGGCGTAGGAGCCGCCGAGAAGAAACGACGCGGACCAGTTCCACCAGCCGGCCAGGAATCCCCAGAAATCTCCGAAGGCGGCGCGGGTCCAGCGATAGAAGCCGCCCTCGACGGGCATGGCCGTGGTCAGTTCGGCCGAAACTAGCGACACAGGAATGCTCAGGAAGAAAGGAATGATCAGGAGATAGAGCAGCGTCATGCCGGGGCCGCTGGTTGTGACCATGGCTTCGAGTCCGAAGGGGCCTCCGGTGGTGTAGGAGAACATGACGAAGACGAAGTAGAAGAGGCTGGCCTTGCGGACGATGGAGGTCGTGGATGAGCCCGGGGTGTTCACGATGAAGATGGCGGCTAGTGTACAGGAATTACGGCGGAAGTTCGGCGATGAAAAGCAGGTCCTTCCCCTTCGACAGGCTCAGGGTCACGATGACAATCGTGGAAGGATGACAATTCGTCACTGACCCGAGGCTGGCGACGGCTGCCGCTGGCAGCGAGCAACCACGGTGTCGAGCGCGTCCTTGACCAGGTAAGTGACAGCTTCATGGATGGCGGCTTCGGATAACTCGGTCGACTTGCCAACGAGATTCATGGTGATGCGGATGCGTGTGCCGCCTTTGAGATCGGGACCGAAGGAGATGTGCTCTTCGGCGGTAACACCCAGGGAGTGGTTGAGCAAGCTGATCGCGCGGGGCGGACTGATCGAGGTCACGACGGCGGATACGGTGCCTTGGACGGGCCGAACTACGACATAACGCAACCGGCTGCCGACTTGCCAGGGCTCGCCCTCTACCCACGAAGCTTCGTCGTAAATTCCGCGATGGAGCAGGCGTTCGAGATCCTGAAAGGCACGAAACGCCGCATCCACCGGGACCGGGACCGTAACCGAGTACTCGATGTGCGGCAACATCCGCCCCCCACAAAACCGCGATTATGCACTGATTGGAAACGGAAGGCAAGGACTGCGCTGTGATTGATGTTGGTTCGGGGCGGCATTCGCCCGCTCCAAATCGAGCAACTGGCGCTTGATGTCGAGGCCTCCGCCGTAACCGCAGAGCGAACCGCTGGCGGCGATCACGCGATGGCAGGGGACGATGATAGCGATGGGATTCCGGTTGTTCGACATGCCGACGGCACGATAAGCGTGCGGATGGCCAATGGCTTCGGCCATATCGCGGTAGCTGCGGGTCTCGCCGTAGGGAATTTCGAGCAGGGCGTGCCAACAGGCGAGTTGAAATTCGGTTCCGCGAAGATCGAGCGGAATGGAAAACTCGCGGCGCCGTCCGGCGAAGTACTCGTTGAGCTGATCTAGATAGGGAGTGAGAACTTCTTTCGATTTCTGGAGCTCGATTGTTTTGGGATTCAACTTCATCATGCGAGCTTCGAATTCGAGGCGAACCAATCCTTTTGCGGAAGCGGCGAGGAAGAGAGGACCGACGGGCGAAGGCGCGCGCAGGGAGAACAGAGTTTCCATAACGGGGGGAGGATAACACGAGGCCGGTTTGAATCGTATACCGGTGGAGAGGGTTCTCGACTGGCTGCCCGTGATCCACACGCAGCACATCCTGCTCGTTTCGTGCGAGGGAGTAGGGGCCCTTCGACTCCGGTAGCCGTTCACTTCGTGAGCGGCTCACCTGCGCTCAGGGTGACAAGGTGTAGTG
>CAVZUP010000193.1:0-25653 GCA_963778255.1 uncultured Acidobacteriaceae bacterium | reverse complement strand
ACCAGCACCGCGTCGATCCAAATACTCCGATCGAAGAGACAGTCGGAGCCATGGCCGCGCTGGTAAAAGAAGGCAAAGTCCGCCACATCGGCTTGTCGGAAGCCAGCGCCAACACTCTGCGTCGCGCCGTGAAGATTCATCCCATCGCCGCATTGCAAACGGAGTATTCGCTCTGGACGCGCGATCCGGAAGGGGAGATCCTCGCCACCTGCCGCGAACTCAGCATCGGCTTCGTAGCCTACAGCCCCCTCGGACGAGGCTTTCTTGCCGGCCAACTTAAGAAGTTCGAGGATCTCGCAGCCGACGACTATCGCCGTCTGTCGCCTCGCTTCCAGGGCGATAACTTCCAGAAGAACCTCGACCTGGTAAAGAAAGTGGAAGAGATCGCACGCGAGAAGAATTGTAAGCCGTCGCAGTTGGCGCTGGCCTGGGTGCTGGCGCAGGGCGACGACATCGTTCCCATCCCCGGCACCAAGCGCCGCAAATATTTAGAGGAAAACGCCGCCGCGGTCGATTTGAAACTGACTCCTGAGGACCTGCGGCGCCTGAATGGAGTCTTCCCCACCGGCGCGGCTTCGGGATTGCGCTACCCAGAACAGGTGATGACTCTGGTCAACGGGTAGTTCAGCAAAGCTCACGTAGGGGCCGCGTCGCCTCTACCCGCCCAAAAGCCTATTCACCTCGGCGTAATCCACAGCTCCCTCCATCGCGCCATACGTACCCGGCCCCCTGAGTTCCTCCGCCAAGCGCCGCAGCAACCCAAGCGTTGCCCGGATGGGACCCGATCCCACGCTAACCCGCGCCACGCCCAACTCTGCGAGTTCCGGAATCGAAGGCGTCCCCGCCCCCGCAAGAATATTCAGCGGACATTCCACCGCCTTCGCCAGCCATCCAATTTTCGCGGCATCTTTGAGTCCGGGAGCAAACACGCAATCCGCCCCCGCATCGCGAAACGCCAGCAGCCTCCGCAAAGCTTCGGTATCGTCCGCTTCCGGATTCCCTCCCGGCAGCAAATACACATCGGTGCGTGCGTTGATCACAATTTGCGCCCGCATCTCCACTGCAACCGCGCGCGCCGCCTTGATCTTTTCCACCGCCAGTTCCAGGGAACTCAACGGCTGATCCCGGCGTCCGCTCGCATCTTCGAGGTTCATCCCAATGACGCCCGCCTCAATCAGTTCGCGCGTGGTGTTGGCTGCGTCCTCCGGAGTAGACCCGTATCCCGACTCCACGTCGGCAGTCACCGGCACCTGCACGGCACGAGTAATACGTCCGATGCGAGCCATCATTTCTTCGCGTTGAATGCGCTGGCCGTCGGGATAACCCAGCGAAAAGGCGATGCCCGCGGACGTGGTCGCAATCGCAGGAAAACCCGCATCTTCAAAGATGCGCGCGCTAACCACATCCCACGCGTTCGGCAGGATAAGCATCCCCGGCCCGCGATGGAGCTGGCGAAACTGAATTGCTTTGCTGTTGTTGATCTGGGAATCCATAATGTTTCGTATCCCTGCTTGAGGCAAGCTTTTCTTCAGGAACTGGCGCGGGCTCTGTCCTGCATGCGCTTGATGAAAGTCGGAACGTGCACGATGGCGCGCCCCACCGTGCCGCTGCCGATTTCCTGAATCCCGTCGTCGGCGCGGACGCGCATGGTATAGAAGCGCCCATCGAACGATTCCAGCTCGGCTGTGGCGTGAATCTGCATTCCAATCCCGCTGGCCGCCCGATGCTCGACGTGGATCGAGATGCCCACTGTGATCTCACCTTCGTCGCAAAACGGCTGCAAGGCGTGAAAGCTGGCCGTTTCCATCAGCCGGATCATGTCGGGAGTCGAATATACCGGCGGCAGCTCGGGATGATGAGCGGTAAGCGTGTGCTTCAAGTCTACGATCTCAGAAGCCTCGCCGCGCACGCCGATGGGAATGGGTCGAGCCAATGTCGGGGATCTTTAATCTGAAATCTTCAATCAGAAATCTTACTTCTGCGCTGAACCTAAGCCGCCGCGCGTTTTGCGCGCTGCGCCTCGATGCCATCCAGCGCGGTCCACAAAGCCTTGGCCGCGGTCCCGGCGGCAGCTAATGCCTTTTCCGCCGTCTCCGGATTGGCCTTCACCCGCTTCTCCAACTGACTGCGCCACACCTGCGAGTGATAGATGTCAGCCGTGGCGTGCAGAGTGAAATAGGCGCGCGTCTTCGAATCCGCACCATAAAGCTCGCGCAGGCCGCGATCTTTCTCCTGCGCCAGGCGCGGCACCTGCGACTCATAGGCATAAAACGCCGCCAGCGCCTCTTCCGGAGTACCCTCGCTCGAAATCCGCTGGAACCACGTAATCAGCTTGCGCACTTCCCCCAGCGCCCGCCGTTTCGGAACCCGGCTTCCGCCCATGCCTTCGACAAAGTCCAGCCACAGTTCGGAATGCGACCGCTCCGGCTCACCGAAGGAATCCTCGCCGCCCTTTTCGTCGGTCATGTTGGCCAGCACGGCGCGGCGCAGCTCGCCCTCCTCCAGCCGGACGCCCAGCTGCGCCAGATAACCAGGGAAGGCCTCCACGTGAGGGTAATAAGCCTCGGCATAAGCGCGCAGATCGTCGCTAGTCAGTTCGCCCGCCGACCAGGCCTTGTAAAAGGGATGACAGAGTAAGTCGTATTGATGAATGCGCTCGTCGAGCAGAGACAAAAATGGCTTGGTTCCCACAGTCTTCGTTTCCATGAATTACCCCGATAAAAGTTAACTATACCGGCCGGCCCGGAGGATCACAAGCACGCCCGGAGGACCTTAAGATTGTCATCCTGACCATGAGCACAGCCGAAGGGGAAGGACCTGCTTCTTGCACGGACCTGGAGCCTCAGTTCTCCCCCGCCATCGGATGCGCCGCTTGATCCGTATCGGGCACCAGTTGCTGATATGTGGCCCGCGGCACATGTGAATCCCAGTAGCCAGACGTTTTCGCGAAGCCGACGATACCCAAGAAGAGCAGGGCGATCCCCGCCGCCATGGCCCAGGCGGGCAACTTCGCCGGCTGAGATCCAAGCGCGGGAATCTTTGGCAGCGACAAGTTGAGGGTATCTTTCGCCGGGCAGATCGCGACACATTCGAGGCAGCCGGTGCACTCCGCCGACTTGACCGTCACTAGCTTGTCCACGGGCAGCCCCGAAGGACATGCCTTGACGCATTTCGCACAATCGATGCAAGTTTCCGGATTGCGGCGAATGCGCGCCGGACTGAACAGCGCAGTGATTCCAAGCAGCGCGCCATAGGGACAAAGGTAGCGGCACCAGAAATTCTGAATGAACAGCGACGCCACCACCAGCACGCCGATCGTGATTGCTCCCGTCTGGCCGATGTGCCGGAAGAAATTCAGCATCTTCACGTCGGCAATCACGCCGTAAGGACTATTCATGAAGTCGGCAAGCTGGCTCGCACCCATGGAGGTGACAGCCCAGACAAAGAAGCCGAGCAGCAGATACTTCAGCCCGCGCAGTCCAATGTCGAGCCAGCGCGGCAGCCGCAGCGAAGACTTGCGGCGCAGGATCTTCTGCCCCGCGCGCCACAGGTATTCCGAGAACGTCCCCACCGGACACAGCCAGCTGCAAAATGCCTTGCGAAACAGAAACGACACGGCCAGAAACGCGACCAGCAGAAACATGCCCGCCGGATGCAGCGCCGGAACCCGATGCGTCAGGGTGAAGTACCGCAGGCTCATTAGCCCGTCGATCGGCAGCCAGCCCTCGACCCCAGCCGGGCGATGCAAGGAGGTTGGTGCACCGCCCGGCTCAAATTGCCGCACCCAGAGGTAGAAGATGCCGCCAATCCAGACGTTAAGCAGAACAAACCCTGCCTGGAAGCTGCGCCGCAGTATCTGCGAGCGGTCGCGATCAGTGCGGCGGATGAGTTTCTTTTTTGTCGTAGCGTCCGGTTTCGCCGGCTCAACCGGCTCCGAAAGAAGAATTGGCGAAATTTCCGTAGAAATATTACCTTGAACTTCGTTATGAACTTGCGCTGCCATGAGGCCATCCTTACCATTCCAGCCTAAATGGCGGGCGCACCACCGGCTGTGACCTCTGTCACGCCTCTTTCCATTTTCTTCTCGCCTCTCGCGCTTGGCCCCCAACCCGTGATACTTCTTATACTTGGCCGTCCATACCATAATTTTCCTGTTCTTCGCCGGTGCCCTCGGCGGCGCTCTGAACGCGGTTGCCGGCGGAGGCAGCTTCATCGCCTTCCCCGCCCTGATGTTCACCGGAGTCGCTCCCATCGCCGCCAACGCCACCAACACCGTCGCGCTCTGGGTCGGAGTCACGGCCAGCACCGGCGCCTATCGCAAGCATCTCGACATCTCGCGCCGCGTCATGATCCCGCTCGCTGTCACCAGCCTCATCGGAGGCATCGCTGGCGCGTACCTCCTGCTGCACACGCCCGCGCAGACCTTCCTGCGCATCATGCCCTGGCTCATGCTCGGAGCCACGCTGCTGTTCATGTTCGGCAAGCGCCTGTCCCGCAGCACCGGAGGCTCCCTCGCCCACGATGCTTCCACCTCGGCTCTGGCCGTCGCCACCGTTTTCGAGCTGATCGTCGCGGTCTACGGAGGCTATTTCGGCGGCGGCGTAGGCATTCTGAACTTGGCCATGCTGGCCGCGCTCGGCATGACCGACATCCACGCCATGAACGCCCTGAAGGTCGTGCTCGGCGGCATCATCAACGGCGTCGCCGTCGTCACCTTCGTCATCGCCGGCGCCGTGGTCTGGAAACAGGGCTGCGTGATGATCGTGGGCGCCATCCTGGGCGGATACTTCGGGGCGCACTACGCGCAGAAGCTACCGGGCGCGTGGGTCCGCACCTTCGTCATCGTGGTGGGAATGTCAATGACGGCTTATTTCTTCTGGAAGGGCTACCACTAGCAATCGCCGCCGCTCCGCGACGCTCGCGCCCTTCTTCTTACGACTGGGGCACCGACACGTGCTCGTGCACGATCAGCCATTTCCCATCCTGCTTTTCGAGGACGGCCGTCCAGCGAAAGGTCTCCATCTCGCGCTTGCCCGATTTCCGCGTCATGTCCGAAGCGACGGTAGAGGTGACCCAGTAAGCATCGCCACTCTTGTGGATCTCGACGTCGTCGTTGATGGTGAACCGGGCGGCCTTATATTCCGCCAGCTCTTTGGCGACCGTGGATTGATACTCATCCCAGCTGCCGTACTTGAGCGGCTCGACGTCGAAAAACACATGCGAACCCTGCGCGTAGAACTGTTTCTGCCCAGCGGCATCGAGCGTCGCCCATCCATCCCAGATCTTTTGCAGGTAAGCCTTGTCGACGGCACTCGCTCCGGCCGAGGCTTTCTTTGTCTTCTCGGCGGCCTTCTCGGCGAAGCCAGGCATCACCATGCAAAACGCGAAAACCAGCACTGCTAGTCGTTTCATCCTCATGGTCTCCTCCAAATGATGGTCCCCATCCGGAGCATTTTCGCACGTGCCGCGCAGCCTCGCCAGCCTGGAACAGCTCCCCAAAAACAGAAGCCCTAACTTTGGTAATCTGCCCCCGGTGCCTCTCTCTGATGCAAAATTAGTCGAGCATGCCACCGTCAGCCATTGCGCCGAAAGGACAACGCGGTACGCGCGTCAAACTAGCCGGGAGCATCCTCGCCCTGGTACTGCTTGAAAACGGACGCCAGGTCCGCGGCCGCATGAATCAGCTCTCCATCAACGGCGGATTGGTCTCGTTCGAACACCCGCTCAACGAAGGCATCCGGGTGACCATCCTGTTCCATGTCGGCTGCACCAGCATCCGCTGCAGCGCGCAAATGCTGTTTCCCATGTGGGCCACCCAGGGATGCCTGCAGCCATTCCGCTTTGCGCAACTGCCAGAGGACGCCCGCGCCAGCCTGAGCCGTGAATTGGAGACCATGGTCCGAGCCGGCGCGCCGCAGGAAATCGAAGAACCCGAGTAGACCTCAGTTCTGTTTCCCAGCCGCCGCCAGAATCTCATCCAGCGAGTACTTCTGCAATTCCCCAATCCGCTCAATCGTGAGATCCGGCTTGGGATACTTGGCTATCTGCGCCGCATCGAGCGCGTAGTGCCCCTGGCGCGGAAACACGGTCGTGACCCGAGCTCTCCAATGCTTCTTGATCGCCGCCAGAATGCGCACCTTATCATCCACCATCACGTAGTGCGTCGCCGGATACTTCGCCTCCACATCGTCCAGTTCCAATTCCTTGTGGATGTAGATCAACACGTGGCCGTCGAAGCGCTCATACAGGCCCGACCGATCCACCTTGCGCGGCTGAAAAACCACATCGCCGTCGCTCAGGATTACCGCCCGTCCCAGCCTCTGCGCGTACGCGACCGCATCCAGCGACTCGGGAAACAGCCGGTTCGCAAAGGGATAATTGATCATGAAGTGCGACACCGCCAGCAGCTTCGGCTCGCGCGGCCGCTCGATGCGGTAACGCTGCAACGCGCCCATGTAGTCGGCGTACCCAAGCTCGGTGCGCAACTGCTCGAAGATTTCCCAGTAGCGCCCGGCGCTCGGTTCGCCGACTTTCTCGACCAGATAGCGCTTCAGATCTTCCGCCACGCGGTCGTTGTCGAGCAGCGTATTGTCCACATCGAATAGGAACACGGTGCTCGGGTTGGCATCGACGCGATTCACAAAATCTCCAGATTTCAGAGTGGCTTTATCATGCCAGAAACCGGAGAAACCCGTGGCATGTCATTTCTGTAGCGCCGGCGTCGCGCCAGCTGGCGATAGCAGGCTACTTTCACCTTTCTAGCGCTGGAGACTGTCCTCGAAGCCAGAAAGACCGCGAAATCCGCGCCCGCCACGAGGGCCTTGTCAGGCGTGATCCCATGTAGTAGAAAGGGCAGTCGCAGACTCAGTGAATGAATTAGCCGAGGCAGGCAATGTGACTCTGCCTCACAAATGAGGCGGACTCCGTTCCGCCTTCCTAGGAGTCGCACTTTCGTGGAACACATCGACCCAGCCGTCGTCAGCCGCTTCGACACCCGCTCCAGCCGGCTTTGTGAATTTTGCCGCGAATTGGACCCGCAATTCCAGCAACGCAGCCCCCTCGACCAGATGGTGGCCAGCAGCCGTAAAGCCATTGCTTCTGCGCATTTAACCGAAGATGGCTACGTCCGCCACCGGATGCTCGAACTGCGCCGGATCACCTCCCGCGCACCCCTCACCGCAGCCTAGCCGCCAGAGCCACCCCCGCCGGTTCCCCGCCCCGGAAGAATTTTTCGCGCAATTTTCCTGCCCTCGGAAGTTCTAAAGACGTAGGGGGAAATTGGTGTACCCTAGACGCGGGGAGGCTTCCCATGCTGGCCGGTATGCGGTCCCGTTTCCTGCTCTCCTTCGTGGTTGCGTTTTCCGTCGCCTCCGGGTTGCCCGCCCGCGCGCAGATGAACGGAGTGCCGCCCTCGGTCACTTCCATCGGGTTCGGCGGACGAGCCGTTAACGGATTTCGCCCCGGCGTCACTTCTCTAGGCGCCAACAATTCCACCAATAGCTGGTTCGTGTTTGGGAACTGCTGCGCGAATTTCTTCCTGCCGGCGAACCCGAATCCGCTGAACTCAGAGCACCATCGCCATCACAAAGGTCATCCCGCCGTGGTCGAGGTCTTCGAACCGGTCGCTGTTCCCTACGCCGTTCCGTATGCTCCAGACCTCGACGATGACTCCGCCGATGCCGACTCCAGCGACGTTCCTGACGCGCCTGACCCCGGTCCTTCCAGCAAACGACCCGGGAGCCACGAATTGGCGAAGCGAGATTTGGCTGCGCAAGATTTGCCCGCGAAAGACACAACCTCCGAGAAGCCAGCTCCCGTCAATGCCGATGAACCCGTGGCCGCCCAGCCTTCGACCGTGCTCGTGTTCAAGGACGGACACCAGTCCGACGTGGTCAACTACGCCATTGTCGGCGATACTCTGTTCGATTTCGCCACCGGCCATACCCGCAAGATCTTGCTCGCCGACCTCGACCTCCCCGCCACTCGCAAAGCCAATGACGACCGCGGCGTGGACTTCCAGGTTCCAGCCAACCCAAAAGGCCAATAAGGGCGGAGGCCAGGTTTCAAGGTTTCAGAGTTTCAAGGACAAAACCACCCGATTGATTGGGCTTTGAAACCTTGAAACCTGTTTATTCCTTGGTAATCCCGCGCCATTTCCCGCTTGACAGGGCTCTCCCTCGCAATGGATACTTATTCATAGCATTGCATTTTTATTCATGTCGAAAACAGCGCGCCACAAAGCAATTCTCGATCTGCTCGATGAAGGACCTGTCGAAAGCCAGGATCTCCTCCAGCACCGGCTTGAGCGCAAGGGATTCGACGTGGGCCAGGCCACGCTTTCGCGCGACATCCACGAGCTGAAGCTGGTCAAAGGCGACCGCGGCTACCAGCGGGCTGGCGACAACGCGGGCCCGGAAAGCGTTTTGCCATCGGTAATGCACTTGGTGCGGCAGTTCGTGGTTGAAATCCGCCAGGCGCAGAACCTGCTCGTGGTGAAGACCACGGTTGGCAGCGCGCAGCCCGTAGCCGCCGCCCTCGACGCCTCGCACTGGCCCGAAGTCGTCGGCACCATCGCCGGCGACGATACCGTGCTGGTCATCTCTACCGATAAGAAAAACGCGCACGCGCTCGCTCGACGAATTCGCGAGCTGTCGTAGAAATCAGTTGTCAGATCTTGGGTCTCAGGAAAAACAAATTTCTGGAACCTGAGACCTGGCACTTTTAATGGAGTGTTACCCGATGCATATGAGAACCGAACCCATGGCACTGATGAACGTGCAGAAGATGAACCCGCCGCAGACGAGCCCGCCCGCCCGGCTGAAGGAACCGGCCGAACCGCGCGACCTGGTCTCGATCCACGACCTCGCGCCCGCCGAAATCCTCGCGCTCTTCAACCTCACCGCCATGCTCAAGCAGCGGCCCGCGGACTTCCGCGGCGTGCTCGCCGGCAAGCAGATGGTGATGTTCTTCGAGAAACCCTCGCTGCGCACCCGCCTCACCTTCGAGGCCGGCATGGATAGCCTCGGCGGCAGCACCTTCTTCGTCGACCAGACGGCCAGCCGCCTCAATGCCCGCGAGTCGCTCTACGACATCGCCCACAACCTCGACCGCTGGATCGACATCATCGTGCTGCGCACCTTCGGCCATGCCGTAGTCGAAGAGATGGCCACTTACGCTGACGTTCCGGTCATCAACGCTCTCAGCGAACTCGAGCATCCCTGTCAGGCGCTGGCCGATTTCTTCACCCTGCAGGAGCATTTTGGCGATTTCAAGAAGCTTCATTTCGCCTACGTTGGCGATGGCAACAACATGGCGCACTCGCTCCTGCTGGCGGGCGCTTCGCTGGGAGCGAAGGTATCCATTGCCACGCCCGAGCGCTACGGGCTCAACCCCGTCATTGTCACCATGGCCAAAGCCATCGCGGACGAGACCAAAGCTTCGCTCCGCATCATGAACGATCCGCGCAAAGCCGTTGCCGGAGCCGATGCCGTCTACACCGACGCTTGGGCCAGCATGGGCCACGAACAAGAGGCCGAGGAGCGCGCCGCCATCTTCGCCCCATTCCAGGTGAACGCCGCGCTCATGCAACTCGCCAAGCCCCATGCGCGGTTCATGCACTGTCTGCCCGCACATCGCGGCCAGGAGGTGACCGACCAGGTCATCGATTCCACGAACTCACTCGTTTTCGACCAGGCGGAAAACCGCCTGCATATTCAGAAAGCCATCCTCGTATGGCTGTTGGGCGGCGGCGTTGGCCGTTTCCCTTCCAGGAGCGCACATGCCTAAGCTTGCGACGAAGAAGCCAGAAAAAATTGTTCTCGCCTACTCCGGCGGACTCGATACCTCGATCATCATTCCGTGGCTCAAAGAGAACTACGCCTATGAAGTAATCGCCATGGTCGCCGACGTGGGTCAGGGAGATGACGTGGAAGCCGTAGTCGAGAAGGCGTACAAAACCGGCGCCAGCAAAGTTGTGGTCGAAGATCTGCGCGAAGAGTTCCTCACCAGCTACGTCTGGCCCGCTCTGAAAGCGGGCGCGGTCTACGAAAACAAGTATCTGCTCGGCACCTCGCTCGCTCGTCCCGTGATCGCGAAACATCAGGTCGAAGTCGCGCTGCGCGAAGGCGCAACTGCGGTCAGCCACGGATGCACCGGCAAGGGCAACGATCAGGTGCGCTTCGAGATGGCTTACCAGGCGCTCGCTCCCGAGCTGAAAGTCGTGGCGCCGTGGCGGGAGTGGGAATTGAAGTCGCGCGAAGATTGTCTCGACTACGCCGAGAAGCGCGGCATCCCCGTAACCGCCAGCCGCGAAAAGATCCACAGCCGCGACCGTAACCTGTGGCACCTCAGCCACGAAGGTGGAGAACTGGAAGACGCCGGCAACGCCCCGTTTGCCAGCACCTGGCAGATGACAAAGTCACCGCAAGAGGCTCCCGACAAAGAAGAGCAAGTAGAAATCGGATTCGAAAAAGGCGTGCCCGTTTCGGTGGACGGACAGGCCCTTGATCCCGTATCGCTTGTCGAACTGCTGAACGAAATTGGCGGACGCAACGCCGTCGGACGCATTGACCTGGTCGAAAACCGCTTCGTCGGCATCAAGTCCCGCGGCTGCTACGAAACTCCCGGAGGCACGCTGCTGCTCTCCGCTCACGGCGAACTCGAAGCCCTCTGCCTTGATCGCGACCTCCTCCACTTCAAGCAGCACGTTGCGCTCAAGTACGCCGAACTCGTCTACTTCGGCCTGTGGTTCACGCCGCTGCGCGAAGCCTTGGACGCGTTCGTAGAAACCACGCAAACGAATCTGACCGGCTCAGTCACGCTGTCGTTGTACAAGGGCAACGTCGATGTGGTCAGCCGCAAGTCGGAGTACTCCCTCTACCGTACCGACCTCTCGTCGTTCACCATGGATGCGAGCTATGATCAGAAAGACGCGGAAGGCTTCATCCGCATTCTGGGATTGCCCTCGCGTTGCCGGGCGCAAACGCAGGCGAAAGTAAAGGTAGAGGTCGAACAATGAAGATGTTGATTTTGGGTGGCGCAGCGCTTCAGCGCTACGATGACAGGGGTTCTTCACCTAAGGCTTTAGCCTCTGAGGTCGCGCTGTGAAGATGTGGTCTGGCCGCTTCCGGCAGCCGCTTGACCCCGAATTTGAAAAGTGGCAGCGGTCGTTTCCGTACGATCAACGGCTGCTGCCCTTTGAGTTAGCCGCCAGCCGCGCCCACGCCAACGCGCTCGAACACGCCGGCGTGCTTTCCTCTGAAGAGCTTTCCGAAATCGTCAAAGCGCTCGAAGAAATCGCCCGCCGCGCCGAATCGTCTCCCGAATTTCTGAACGACCCCGAAGCCGAAGACGTTCACCATTTCGTAGAAAAGCAGCTGGCCGCGTTAATAGGCGCGACCGGCTACAAGCTGCACACGGGACGCAGCCGCAACGAGCAGATCGCAACCGACCTCCGCCTCTTTGTGCGCCACAGCATCGACACCCTGCAAAACTTGATCGCCGATTGGGTCGAGGCGCTGCTCACGCGTGCCGACGCCGCGACGTCTTTACCAATGCCGGCCGCCATGCCCGCCTACACGCACCTGCAACCGGCAGAACCCGTGCTGGTCGCGCATTGGCTGCTGGCATACGTAGAGATGTTCCTGCGCGACGCCTCGCGCCTAGCCGACTGTCGCAAACGCACGAACCTTTGTCCCCTGGGATCGGGCGCCGTAGCCGGAGCTACGCTCACCATCCATCGCCAGGCAATCGCCACGGAGCTCGGCTTCGATGGCCCAACCGCCAACAGCATCGACGCCACCAGCGACCGCGATTTCGCTATCGAGTTCGTCGACGCGCTCTCACAGCTAGCGCTTCACCTGAGCCGCTGGGCCGAGGAGATGATCCTGTTCTCCACCTCCGCCTACGGATTCGTCGAATTGCCCGAGCCGTACTCCACCGGCAGCAGCGCCATGCCGCAGAAGAAGAATCCCGACCTGCTGGAACTCGTTCGCGGCAAGTCAGCGCGCGTCCTGGGATGCGCCACTACGCTGCAAACGTTGGTGAAGGGCTTGCCGCTCGCCTACAACAAAGACATGCAGGAATCGCAGGAGCCGCTATTTGACGCCTCCGACACGGTGGTAGGCATGTTGCCGCTGGTCACCGGATTCATGAACACCGTCGAGTTCAACGACGGCAAGATGAATCAGGCGGCGCAATCGGGATTCATGAATGCCTGGGCCGCCGCCGCATATCTAGTCGAACGCGGAGTGCCTTCGCGCCTCGCCCACGAAGCAGTTGGCAAGGCCGTTGCTTTGGCCGTCGAGCGGGGATGCGATCTGCAAAAGCTTCCGCTGTCCGATTTGCAGGCGATTAGCCCCAGCTTTGACGCCGGTTTCCACTCCTGCCTGGGACTTACCGAGGTGCTGGCGCTGCACGATGTCCCCGGAGGCACCGCGCCCCGGCATGTGAAGCGCGCTCTGCAGAACGCACGCGAGCGAGTCGGCGCGCTGCGTTCGCGAGAGCCGATACCCGCGCACTAGGCGCAGTTCTCATTTCACACTTCTGATGCCACGCTCTTCCGGGTCTCCCATAACCACCCAGCGCGGCACCCCGCCGACGATTGCTCCAATCAGCAACGCGGCCAGTAAGGTATACACTCCTTCAATCTTGAGCAGCTCGGGAGACAGCCGCGACCAAGTCGCTGCCATCAGCGCCGCGAAGGTCACCATCCAAAGCGCAGCCGATACTTCCAGTCCATGCGTCAACGTGCGTGAACCCAGCCAGCGCAGCAGTCCCGCGACGCCGTACGCAAAAAGTATGCACGCTCCCACGCTCAGCAGATGCGGCGCCATTATCCGTGCCAAAGCCAACGCCTGCGAATTGCTCAATCCGAGCGCCGCAGCCCATTGGGGACGGAACAAGTACTGGGAGTGCCAGGCCATCCCCAGCACCCACGCGGCCGCTCCGGCCAACAGCACGGGCAGATGCACCACTCGTCGAGTCCGCCACGGAACATGTTCGACGGCGGCGGTCGAGGGCGCGGCCCGCCACGCATCCGGAATGCACTCCTGCCCGCAATCGGTGCGCTCCGGCCACCGCGTGCAATCGGCCAGCCGCAGTTTCGGAGGCCCGCTCAGGCTGGTCCACGCAACCTTCCAAGCGTTGAACCGCACCGACACCGGCGCGTGCGTTTCCGGACAATTCACCGTCCGGCCGTCGCGATAGCTGCGATAAGTGTGTTCCACCCAAAGCGCGGGCAGAAAAAGAATCAGGCAGGTCCCAAGCAGAAAGAGGAGAAAAGCGAATAGCAGCGGCATAACGTGCCTCCTTTCCTCGCGCGAAGAATTCGCGCCAGGCGGAAGGCGCTGCCAGAGGATGGCAGCGATCTCGAGATAAGCGTAGTCGCTACCCGAACCGCGCGCAGTGAGCGGGGTCACCGTGGGGCGTGATGCTTTCGCGGAAAAAGCGCGAGGCGACGCGACCGCGCTAGGGTTTGGGCGAGGCGTTATTAGGCACCTTCGGCGTAAGCCTCCGGATAACAAATTCCTGCAGAAGATTGGAGATGGCGGTCGCGCCAATTCCGATGGCCGCATTTTCGAAAGTCAATCCCATGCCATCGCGATCTTGCCTCGGATAGTAGAGATTGGAAATCCCGCCGGCCGCCAGGCTTCCCAAAACATTCGAGTAGTTTGGCTGCCAGCTTTTATTGTCGCCCTTGCAAATCACCGCATTGGCAATCGCATAGAAAAATCGTGATCCCTTGCTCCCGGTTCCCTTGTAAAAATAACGCGGATCCTGTTTCAAAAGCGACGGTAGTATCGCGCTTCCGATGAACGCGCCGCTAACCGTATCGGCATAGCCGGCGCCGAAGCGCTTTCCATAGCCTTGCGCACCTTGGCCATATTCCTTGAAGTGATTTTGCGCCTGCTCAATTCCAGCTGCGCCACCCACCATCACGAAGGTGACTGGATCCACCACCGTCTTCGCGGCCAGCTTGAATTTTTGCCGGGCTGTAAGCGGAGCCGCGTCGGGGATGTAGCTCACATAGAAATTTGGAACGAAGCCAAGCACACGCTGCGTCTCTTCGATCTTGATTTGCTCTTCCGCAACGTCGGTTTGTGAGAGCCCGACCTGCACTTCTGACATATTGCCAGCAACCGCCAACACGATCTGCGGGACGACGAAGTTCTCCCCGGTGTGCAAGGTTCCAGAGGCTGCCTGCATCGCGAACCCCGCCCACGTAACGGTGATCTGGAAAGATCCCGGCGCGATGTTCTCAAAGGAGAATCGCCCATCGTTGTCCGATAGCGTCTCCTGATTCAGGGTTTGATTGTCCCCGGCTAGCTTCACCCGTGCTCCCGCCACCATAGCCCCACTTTGATCAACGACCGTTCCGCGGATGCTTCCATACACTCGCGCGCCGGTCGGCTGCTCACCGGCCACACCAGGCGCGGGCGTCTGTCCGAAGCAGGGCAACGCCCAACCCAGAATGACACATGCAAGAACGATGAGTCCGGACTTCCTTTGGAAGGACATGAATGACTTAACTTTATCCTTACCCGCCCCGCTTCTCCAAAATTACCAAAGACGGTAGATGATCCGCACGCGCGCTTCTCGAATCCTGCCCTGCGACCTTTGATGCTTAATGCCGCCAGGACGTTTGTACTAACGACCCGTTGTTGGCGCCGCGGTTTTACACACATTTTCTGCGGGGGACGCCAGCGCCCGAAGCAAAACCCGCGTAGCCGAGCCTTCTTCGGGCCGCCATGCATCTAACAAGATGACTTTCTCAGATGGAGATTGCCCTGATTCTCAGCCGAGTTCTTTTCTTCGCATTGTTTCTATTAGCCGTCTACGCCGTCCAGCGATTCTGGTTCTTGCGGGCGTGGTCGTGGATTGGTTCGCTCTCGAATAACAGTTGGCGCTTTGGCCTTCATGCCTCACTGATTGCACTGGCCGCTGCAATTCTGGCCACGCTGCTTGATCCCCTGCTGGGGCACGGTGTCTCGCGACTAAGTTTGGGAAGCTTCAGCCTCGGGAAGTCGTTCACGACGTTCGCCCGCTTGTGGCTGGTCGCCTCCTTCTTTGGATTCCTCGCGATAGAATCGGTGGGAGCGATCGAATGGGTCGCCAACGCCGCCGCCCGGCTACGTCCTGGAGCGATCGCCGGCGGCTTCAGCCCCTCGCGCCGGACTTTCTTTCAATACGCCGCCGCCCTCGCTGGAGGCTTTCCTTTTCTCGCCGCTACTTATGGATTTGCCGCGGGCCGCTTGCGCTACAAGATCGAGCGCGTCGATGTGCCGGTCGCGAACCTGCCTCCGGAACTCGACGGCCTGCGCATCGCTCAGCTCAGCGACATCCACATTGGCGATTACATGCCTCCGCTTGAAATTGCTCGCGCCGTCGACATGGCGAATGCACTCCAGCCCGACATTTCTTTTGTTACTGGAGATTTTGTTTCCAGCGAAGGCGATCCGCTGGACGCCTGCATTACCGAGTTGAGCCGCCTGCGCGCTCCGCTGGGCGTTTGGGGCTGCAATGGCAATCACGAAATTTATGCGGGCGTGGAGGACGAAGCCGAACGGCTCTTCCGCGAAAAAGGAATGCGGCTGCTGCGCGCCGCGTCCGTGGTGGTCGAGCACAACGGAGGGCGCTTCAATCTGCTGGGCGTCGATTACCAGCGCGACCACATGACAAGCAATTCAGGTGAACGCACCGGTCCGATGCTGGCGGAAATCGAGCGGCTGATCCGGCGCGACATGCCGAATGTGTTGCTCTCGCATAATCCCAATTCATTTCACCGCGCCGCCGAGTTGGGCATCGAACTGAGCCTGGCCGGGCATACCCATGGCGGGCAGGTGAAAGTCGAGATCGTGGATCACAGCGTAAGTCCGGCGAGGCTGATCTCGCCGTTCGTGGCGGGACTTTATCGCCTGCCCATTCCAATCCCAATCAACGGTAATGGCTCGCCGAAAGCCGCGCTCTATGTAAATCGCGGCCTGGGTACTTTCGGCTTCCCGGTGCGGATCGGCGTGCCTCCGGAGATCACGCTGCTGACGTTGCGACGAGCGTGAAAAACGAGCCTGAAAAGCCAACGTCTGCCCCCTCCCGCAGGCGCCAAACGTGCTATAATTCCTGAGTAAACTCGATCCATTAATGTCTTTAGGTGCAAGAACTTAGCGAGATTTATCGTGGGGCAAAACAGGTGGGGCTCTGCTCCCCTGGATAACCGAGCGCGGCTGTCCCTACGCGAGCCTTTACTGAGAGCTGACGACTGAAAGCTGAGAGCTAATTCATGGCTGACGATCAAAATCCTGAACTACCTTTAACACCTCCTCCCGGAGGCGACGGACCCACCGGTCCCGGCGCCCTCAACATGCAACCCGTGAACATTGAAGAGGAGATGAAGCGGTCGTATCTCGACTATTCCTTGTCGGTGATCATCGGCCGCGCGCTGCCCGACGTCCGCGACGGATTGAAGCCCGTGCATCGCCGCATTCTCTACACCATGCAGCAGATGGGCCTTCGCCCCGGCAGCGCCACCCGCAAATGCGCCCGCATCGTCGGCGAAGTGATGGGCAAGTACCATCCGCACGGCAACCTCGCGGTGTACGACGCGTTGGTGCGCCTGGCGCAGCCGTTTGCCATGCGCGCTCCGCTGGTCGATGGTCAAGGCAACTTCGGCTCGGTCGATGGCGACCCTCCCGCGGCCGATCGTTACACCGAAGCCCGTTTAACGCGTGTCTCCACCGCGCTGCTCGAAGACCTCGACAAAGAAGCAGTCGACTTTTATCCCAACTACGACGGCACCGAAACGCAGCCCACGGTTCTACCGGCGCGTTATCCGAACTTGCTCGTCAACGGTTCCGACGGAATCGCTGTCGGCATGGCCACCAAGATTCCTCCGCACAATCTGACGGAGATCGTCGATGCCACCATCACGCTGGTAAATAATCCCAACGCGCAGTTGCCGGAAATTCTGAAATTCGTGCAGGGACCCGATTTCCCGACGGCCGGCATCATTCACGGACGCGCCGGAATCTTTGAGGCCTACCGCACCGGTCGAGGCCGTTTCATGATGCGCGCCCGCGCCGCCATCGAGAACGTCACCAAAGACAAGCAGGCAATCATCGTCACCGAAATTCCGTATCAGGTGAACAAGGCGCGCCTGATCGAGCGCATCGCCGACCTGGTCAACGAGAAGACCATCGACGACATCTCCGACATTCGCGACGAGAGCGACCGCGACGGCATGAGGATCGTGATCGAACTCAAGCGCGGATCCGAACCCCAAATCGTGCTCAACCAGCTCTTCAAGCACACATCGATGCAGGAAGGCTTCAGCATGATCCTGCTGGCCGTGGTCAATGGCCAGCCCAAGGAAATGGGGCTGATCCAGGCGATCAAACACTTCATCGACCATCGCGTCGATGTGGTGCGACGCCGCACCGCGTTTTTACTCAATAAAGCGAAAGACCGCGAGCACATCTTAGAAGGCTACCTGACCGCGCTCGATCACCTCGATAACGTGATCGCCATCATTCGCGGCAGCGCCAACCGCGCCGACGCAAGAGAAAACTTGGTCGCGTACTTTGGCGGCAAGAAGATCGACATCAACACCACGGGACGCGCTCCAAAGCTTGACGCGGAGAAGCCTTTTACCGCGAAGCAGGCCGACGCCATCCTCGAACTGCAACTGCACCGCTTGACCAAGCTTTCAATCGACGAGATTTCGAACGAATTGAAGTCCGTGCGCGAGGCGATTGCTGAATACGAATCGATTCTCGCCTCCGAGGCCAAGCTGCGCAAGGTCATCATCAAGGAATTGGAAGAAGTCAAAAAGCTTTACGGCGACGATCGCCGCACCGTCATCGAAGACGAAGCCGCCGAAATCATGCTGGAAGACCTGATCGCCGACGAGCAGGTCGCGGTCACCGTCAGCCATTCCGGCTACATGAAGCGCACTCCGATTTCGACCTACCGCATGCAGCGCCGCGGCGGCACTGGACGCACCGGCATGAAGACGCGCGACGAGGATTTCGTCGAGCACCTGTTCATCGCTTCAACCCACGCCTACATACTGATCTTCACCAACACCGGCCGCGTCTACTGGCTGAAGGTCTACGAGATTCCCGACATCGCCGCCGCGGGCAAGGGCAAGCATGTGGGAAATCTGGTTGGCCTGCAGCCGGGAGAAACGGTGCGCACCATGCTGGCCGTGCGCGACCTGGAAGAAGAAAATCGCTACGTCTTTTTTGCCACGCACAATGGCACGGTGAAGAAGTCCGCAGTAAAGGATTTCTCGCATGTGATGCAGCGCGGCATCATCGCCATCAACATCGAGCAGGGAGACGAACTGGTAGCGGCCTCGCTCACCGACGGCAACCAGATCGTCTTCCTGGCCTCGCATGACGGGCAGGCCATTCGCTTCGACGAAAACGATGTCCGCCCCATGGGACGCAACGCCACCGGCGTGCGCGGCATGAATCTCGGAGAAAAAGATTACATCGTAGGCATGGCCACCACGATCAAGCCCGAGGCAAAAGCGGTCGCGAAAGAAGGCGATGTAGCTCCCGAAATCGCTGACCTGGTTCCAGAGAAAGGCTCGCTGATTCTCTCCGTAACCGAAAACGGCTACGGCAAACGCACTCCCGCCGACGAGTATCGCCTCACTAATCGCGGCGGCAAGGGCGTGATCAACGTCAAGACCACCGAACGCAACGGCAAAGTCGTAAGCATCTCGCAGGTAACGGAGAAATCCGAAGTGATGCTGATCAGCCAGTACGGCAAGATCATCCGCATCGAATCGAAGTTCATCCGCGAATCAGGACGCTCAGCCCAAGGCGTAAGACTGCTGAACGTCGAACCGGGAGACCGCGTAGCCGCGGCCGTAGTGATTCCTCCGGACGAGCCGAACGGGAATGGGACGCTGATTCAGTAAGCTCGCGTAGGGGCGGACGTATTCGTTCGCCCCTCGATTTTTACGCTTTACTCACACATTACACTGTGTAATGTTCTACACATGCCAACCAACCTAGCCTTGGACGACCAGCTCATCGAGGACGCTCGTCGCGCCGGAAGTCACAAGTCCAAGAAAGAAGCGGTCACCGCCGCGCTGGAGGAATACGTCCGCAAGCGCCAGCAGATGCGCATCCTCGAAGCCTTCGGTACTTTTCAGGAGGGTCCTGACGCGGTGGACCCCGCCTACAACTACAAGAGCGAGCGGCAGCGGAAAATCGGTCGCGCAGCCAATAAAAGTGCACGCCGCCGTCCATGATGGTGCTCGTGGATACACCCGTCTGGTCGCTGGCCCTGCGGCGAAAGCCGGAGCACCTCAGTCCGCAGGAGCGACATCTCACCGAAACCCTGGCCGAACTGGTTCGCGAAGGACGCGTGCAGTTGCTGGGGCCGGTCCGCCAAGAGCTGCTTTCCGGCATTCGCGAGGAGGCTCAGTTTCGCAAGCTGCGCGACTACCTGCGAGCCTTCCCCGAGCACCCGCTCGAAGCCGAGGATTACGAAGAAGCCGCCCACATGAACAGTCGCTGCCGCGCCCACGGTATCGCCGGATCGGCCATAGATTTCCTGATCTGCGCCGCCGCCCATCGCCGCGGTTGGAGCATCCTCACCACCGATCGCGATTTCCAGAACTACGCATCGGTGTTGCCGTTACGGCTGTATCCAACATCGGCTAGTAAGTAGCACCTCTGCCTCCCCGCATTACCCCAGTCACTTCTCAATCAATTCGCTTTCCATTACTGTTAACGGTAGTGATACTGCCTCCCCCCGTGTGTGCCCGCGCGGTTGCAGACTTATTCTGAGCGAGCGTTTGTGCACGAGATTACAAAGCCTGAACCCGCGCACCACGATCTGACGTACGACGAACTGCTGAGCCGCCCGATTCGCGAGCTGGGACTTAAGCTCGAAGGGTCGCCGGTAGAACGCTTTGTCGAACAGCTCTATCGCGAGCTGGACGCCAAGGGGCTGACGAAGTTTCGTCCGGCATGTTACTTGACCGATGAGTGGGGATGTCCGTCGGGCGAACCGATTATCGGAATTCCGTTTTATCTGGCGCATGCCGCCCTGGCGCAGCTGGAAAAAGAAACGAATGACCTCGAAGATGCGAGAGAAATCATGATGTATCTGCGCCATGAGGCGGGACACGCGTTCACCTATGCGTACAAGCTGCACAACTCTTCAGAGTGGGCTGGGGAGTGGAAGCGCATCTTCGGGCCGTTCCGCCGTCCGTATCGCGACAACTACCGTCCCGCGCCGTTTTCGCGCGACTACGTGCGGCATTTGCCGGGATGGTATGCGCAAAAGCATCCCGATGAAGATTTTGCCGAGACGTTTGCCGTGTGGCTGACGCCGCGCTCGAACTGGCGCAAGCGTTATCGCGGCTGGGGCGCGATGGAAAAATTGCTTTATCTGAACCGTCTGGCGCGGAAGCTGGGCAAGAACGATCCTCCACGGCGGCGCGGCCAGAGCGACCTTACCGTCGATGAGATGGAAACGACTGTCGCCGAGTTCTATCACCAAAACGGCCGCGAAGAAGTTGCCGTCACCGGCCTGGCGCCGGATACGGATTTGCGCGACATCTTCCCCATATCGAAGCGGCGGAAGTCGGCGCTGCCGGCACACGAGTTTCTGCATCAGCATCGTAAGGCGGTGATCGACAAAGTGGCGCAGTGGACGGGCGCGCAGCGTCCGCTGATCAAGACGTTAATCGACACGATTGAAAAGCGCGCCGGCGAACTCGACTTGCGCGCCGACAAAACGCGCGGCGCGGAGCATCTGGCCGAGGTCACGGCCTATGCCACCGCGCTGGTGATGACGTACGTGACGAAAGGAAAGTTTATTCAGCCGTAAAAGCAAGAATGGAGCGCCGGGCAGGGACGCCCGCGCTCCATCCAGCATAGGAGACACAATGATCGGAGCAAAACTGAAAATCGCACTACTGTATGACGTGTGGAACGAAGATCCGGTCGCGGCGGCCAAAGAAGCGCCAACTCCAGCGCCCAAGCTGCGCAAGAAAGTAAAGAACGTAAAAAAAGAGAAGACCGACCGCGAAGAAATTTTCGAAGCGCTGCAAAAGCTGGGGCACGAGCCTTCTTACTTCGAACTCGATGGCCGCCCCCAATCGCTTCATTCGCTTTCCCGTTGCGATGCCGACCTCATCTTCAACCTGACCGAATCGTTCGATGGCGACGACACCAAGGAAATGAACGTGGTCGCCTACATCGACCTGCTGGGATTGCGCTACACCGGCGCGGGTCCGCACGCCATTTTCATGTCGCAGGACAAAGCGATTGCCAAGAAGATCTTCGCGTTTCACGGCATCAAGACTCCGTTCTTTGCGACTGCTTATCGCGGACGCATCGAACATGCGCACGACATTTCTTTTCCACTCATTGTGAAGCCCTCATGGGAAGACGGATCCATCGGTATTGATGCCGGCTCAGTCGTAAAAAATGTCAAAGAAATGATGGAGCGCGTCCAGTACATTCAGGATGAATTCGATTCGCCCGCGCTGATCGAGGAATACATCGAAGGCCGCGAAATCTATGCGGGTATTCTCGGAAGCTACGAACGGGCGCAGGTCCTGCCGCTGATCGAGCTCGACCTGTCGCGCTTGCCCGAGGGCACGCCGAAGATCGCCAGCTACGACGTGAAGTTTGAAAAAAATACCGAAGCCTACAAGCTGACGAAATCGGCAATCGCTGAAGATCTTGACGACGACACGAGAAAGCGCTTGGAAGATACAGCGCTCGCGGCCTACCGGGCGCTCAAACTCCGCGATTACGGACGCATCGACATGCGCCTGGCTCCGAACGGCGATGTCTATGTGATCGAAGCAAATCCGAATCCGTGGCTCGCCAGCCGGCAGGAGTTTGCCATGGCCGCGAGAGCCTCGGGGCTTTCCTATACGGAGACGATCGAATCGATTATCGACCTTGCGATGAGCCGCTATCTGAATGCCAATCTGGTGAATGCGGCGGCGATGCACTAGAACGTGAATTTCATTGTCATCCCAAGCGAAGCGAGGGAAGACACAGTTTAAGGTGCCGACCTATTTCGCCGTCGCTTTTCCCGCCGGCTTCAGTCTTTCAAACGCCTCTTCAGCGCGGCGCAGAGCGTCCTGCACGTTGTCGCAAATATTCTCAGGACCAACCAACTCCTCAAACTCCGTCTGCTGGATCAGCTTTAGCGGCTGCTCCCTCGCGCCGCACAGAATCAAAGCCCGGCCGCTCTTCTTCAGTGTGCGCGCGACTTCTTCAAGTGCGAAAAGTCCAGTGGCATCAAGCGCGGTCATGTTTCGCAAACGGAAAATTACAACCGGCGGAAGCTGGTGAATATTTTCGGTGACCACGTCAATCTTGTCGGTCGCGCCGAACAGGAACGGTCCGTGAATGCGGAAGATGGTCGCATAGTACGGGATGTCTTTATCCTGCAAAATGTGCACGCGTCCATCTTCAACGTAATCATCGGTGACCTGGGAAACCGTGGTGGTGGAGGCGACGCGGCTGATGAACAGCAGCGCCGCCAGAATCATCCCGGCCTGTACCGCTACCGTTAGGTCGGCAAATACAGTGAGCGCAAACGTGACCAGCCACACGCTGACGTCCGTCTTCGTCAGCTTGAGCAGCGACGGAATCTCGCGCCACTCGCCCATGTTGTAGCTCACCACCATCAGGATTCCCGCCAGCACCGCCATCGGCACGAAGCTCACCAGCTTCGACGCAAACAGTAGAACCGCCAACAGCGTCAAGGCATGAATCATGCCGGCAACCGGTGTTTTGGCGCCGGCGCGGATATTGGTCGCGGTGCGTGCGATGGCTCCGGTTGCAGGCAGCCCACCGAACATCGGCGAAACCACGTTGGCGATGCCCTGGGCCACCAGTTCAACATTCGGATTGTGACGGTCGTTGACATTGGTGCTGTTGCTCATCCGGTCCGACACCACAGCCGACATCAGCGATTCGATCGCGCCCAGCATGGCCACCGTCATTGCCGGACCCAGCAGTCCGTGAATCAGGTCGGTACGAAATACGGGAATGTGAAAATGCGGCATGCCGCTCGGGATTCCATGGAAACGCGAGCCAATGGTTTCGACCGGCAGCTTGAAAATCCACACCGCCAGCGTGCCCAGCACCAGGGCCACAATCGCTCCTGGGATGCGGTCCGATAACGCGCGGCAGATCAGAATGACGACGATGGTGCCAGCGGCGAGTGCAGTGGCTTCGAGCGAGAAGGTGTGAAAATTTTGCGCCAGGGCTTCCATGCGCAACCAGAACACGCCCGGAACTTTCTCCAGCTTAAGCCCGAAGAAGTCCTTCACCTGGGTGCTGGCAATCAGAATAGCGATGCCGTTGGTGAAACCGATCACGATGGGCCGCGGAATATATTTCACCGCCGCGCCCATGCCGGTAAGCCCCATGATGACGAGGATGAATCCCGCCATTACGGTGCACATGAACAGGCCATCGACACCATGCAGGGCGACGATACCGGCGATGACGACGACGAAGGCTCCGGTCGGTCCGCCGATCTGGGTAGTCGATCCTCCGAGCGCGGAGATCAGAAAGCCCGTGACCACGGCGCAGTAGATGCCGGCCTGCGGCGTGAGTCCCGAGGCAATGGCGAAGGCCATGGCCAGCGGCAGTGCGACCAGGCCGACGGTAATTCCCGCAACCAGATCGCGGAAGAATTTATTCAGGCTGTAATCGCGCAGGCAGAGAACCGATTTCGGTAGCCAGCGCTCTTCAATAAGTGTGAATTCCATGAGCCACAACAATTATCGCAAGTTGGCGCGCAAGGTCATAGTCCTTGAAAGGGTCCTCGAAAGGGTCAAACGAAGTTGCGTCTTGGGAAATGATCGGCATAGGGGGGAGAGTCACCTCTCCTCCCCTGCCACACCACCGTACATGCGGGTCCGCATACGGCGGTTCGGATGAGTTAAGTTACCCGGCAAACAAACGTGGAAGGCCCAGCGAGTCAAAGTAAGCAGTGGGAAACGGGAGGCTCAGGGCGGGGCTATTCGCCAACCGCCACGAGCTGCGTCGTTTCTTCTGCTTCCAGATCACGGATCGCAACCTGCGTCGTATCCATTGATCCAGACCATGCAGCACCGAGGGGGTCTGGCAGTAGCCGAAGTAGCTTTTCCATCCACGTAAGTAGACGGCCAGTTCCTTCGTCATCTGCTCCAGACTGATGCCTCGTGTCCGGCGCGTCAGTTCCCGCACTCTTTGCTTACAGCGGAGCAGAGCTTTCGGCGCAATACGCCGTTTGACCCCGGCTCCTCCCGTGAAGCTGAAGCCCAGAAACTTTCGCTCCTGCGGTCGTGCCACCGCGCTCTTCGTCTGGTTCACCTTGAGCTTGAGTCGGCGCTGGATGAAACCAGTCACACTCTGCATGACTCGCTTCCCCGCCCGCTCGCTCGCCACGTAGATATTGCAATCATCCGCGTAGCGCACGAAGCGGTGATGGCGTCGCTCCAACTCCCGGTCCAGTTCGTCGAGCACGAGGTTCGACAACAGCGGAGACAGCGGTCCTCCTTGCGGAGTTCCTTCCTCCACCGCACTCACCAGCCCGTTCTCCATCACGCCCGACTCCAGAAATGATCGAATCAGCTTGAGCATTCTCTGGTCGTTCACCCGCCGCGCTATCGCCGCCATCAGTCGGTCGTGGTTGACCCGATCAAAGAACTTCTCCAGATCCAGGTCCACCACCCAGCGTTTGCCAGCAGCGATATACTGCTGCGCCTTAGCCACCGCCTGATGCGCCGAACGCTGCGGACGAAATCCGTGACTGTGCTCGGAGAACGTCGCGTCCCATCTGCTTTGCAGAACCTGCATCACCGCCTGCTGGATAAATCGATCCAGCACCGTCGGAATGCCCAACTGCCGCACTCCTCCGTCCGGTTTCGCGATTTCTACTCGCTTCACCGGTTGTGGTTGATACGTCCCGCTTAGCAACTGTTCCCGGAAGGCTGGCCAGTGCTGCTTCAGGTGGCCCGGCAACTCCGACACCTTCATGCCGTCGATCCCCGGACTCCCCTTGTTGGCCTTCACTCGTCGTAACGCCCGCAGGCAGTTCTCTCGCCCGCAGACTTCTTCCATCACTTGCTCTGGGATAGCCGGGCTTTCCCACGCGCGTTTCGCCGTGAGCGATTCGGTCCCTTCCCGCCGAGCCTTCGGAGCTTCACTCCTCCCCTCGTCGGTAAAGGCCAGCACCATCTGTAGCTGGTTCTTCTGCCGCTTGTCGCTCATCGAGTCCCGCTGGCTACTTGCCGCTCCCTTCCGTTTGGGCCTTCGTCGCTTGCGCGACTACTATGCCCGCTGCTGACTTCTGCAACGCGGTCAGAGCGAATCGCTTCGCCCTCAGTCACGATTCCGTGACACGCCGCAGACCTCCCGAGGTAAGTTCGACCGCCTTCAACGCGCAACCGCCGAATCTACCACCAGCAGCCTTGATGGATCTGGGCTTCGCGGCTTTTTGCCCGCTCGCCCGCTGCCGTAGGCCTCTTCATCCGGTTCTTGTTCATCGGCTCGCGCCTTTGCTCCACGCTTCTTTCAGACCCCGCCTCGCGACGACGCCCTTGCGCTTTGCTATCACTTCACCTCCATCTGGTTGTGAAAAGGACTTTCACCTTCGAGCTGTCGAACATGCTCGGCA
>CAVZUP010000192.1:0-11803 GCA_963778255.1 uncultured Acidobacteriaceae bacterium | reverse complement strand
GGAAAAACTCCGATCGCGTGGCCTACCTCCGGGACAGTGAAGCAGGACAGAGCGTTGGCTAAGGATGTAGAGCGAGGTAAGCGATGTAGAAGAAGAGCGTAGCCCCCGCGATCACAATTATCCCCGCGAGACGCAGTCCCCAATCGGGCATCTTGTACGGGTGCCAGCTGCCCTGCTTCCAGCTGTCGGCAAAACGATCCAAATTTGCCCTGACGTAACTGGGCCGCAGAATCATGGTCAATCCGAATGCCAGGAACCCGGCACCCATTATGAGTGCTGCTGGTGCGTCGTTTGGGCTTATGCTCGCCACGCCAGCAGCGTACCAGAAAACTCTCTTGCTTCCACAACACAAACTGATAAGAAGAAAGCATGCGTGGAAAAGACGAGCAGCAGTTGGACGTGTTTAGTTATATCAGTCCGGAGCAGCGAGTTCCGCAGGACCATCCGTTACGTTCACTGCGAGCCATGACAGATGAAGCACTCCAGCAGCTGCAACCTCGATTCAATCGCTTGTACGCCAAAACTGGCCGACCTTCGATTGCGCCGGAGAAGCTGTTGCGAGCCCTCTTGCTGCAAGCGCTATACTCGGTGCGCAGCGAACGGATGCTGATGGAACAGCTCAATTACAACTTGCTGTTCCGCTGGTTCGTAGGCTTGAACATGGATGACTCCGTCTGGGACGTGACGGTGTTCACCAAGAATCGCGAGCGTCTGCTCGATGGGGACATCGCCGTAGCTTTCTTCCAAGCTGTGCTCCAGCAAGCTCGTGAACGGGACCTGCTCTCGAACGAACACTTCACGGTGGATGGAACATTGCTGGAAGCATGGGCGAGTCTGAAGAGTTTTCAGCGAAAGGATGGTAAGCCTCCGGCTCCGCCGGACGATCCTGGCAATGCGACAGTAGACTTTCATGGGGAGAAGCGGTCGAACCAAACGCACGAATCGAAAACGGACCCGGATGCGAAGCTGGCACGCAAAGGCAGGGGCAAGGAAGCCAAGCTGAGTTATAACGGGAATCTGTTGGTAGAGAACCGCAACGGACTGATCGTGAACACGGAGGTGTTCGAGGCCAACGGAACGGCGGAGCGCGACGCGGCGCTGCTGATGCTGGAACAGATCGCTGGCACGAAACAGGTCACGGTCGGAGGCGACAAGGGATACGACACGGCGGACTTCGTGGCTGAGTGCCGCAACCTCAAGGTCACGCCGCACGTGGCTCAAAATCTGGAGCGACGCGGTGGGAGTGCGATTGATGCGCGCACGACGCAGCACACCGGATACGCCATCAGCCAGAGGAAGAGGAAGCGTATCGAAGAATGCTTCGGATGGCTGAAGACGATCGCGCTGTTGCGGAAAGTTCGGCATCGTGGAATCTTCAAGGTCGGATGGGTCTTCACCTTCGCAGCCGCGGCCTACAACTTAGTCCGTATGAGGAATCTGGCGATTCTAGCGCCGTGAGCCGAGGTTGCAGTGTGCTCGCAGGCCCGAAAATGAGTCTGCGGGACACCAGCAGATGCAGCCACAACCCTTCCCGAATCACAAAACCACTGAGGTTGAAGAGAATCTAAGTCGCGGAGTCCATTTTTCCGCAGCCTGCTAGTACGGAAACACCGTCAACGTCTTATCCGATTTCTGCACGAACATGCGAGCGTGCTCCGCCCGATCGTTGACAATGACCTCGACCACCACGCCCCCGCCCCCAAGCCCCTTGGTGTTCGCCGATCCATAAATCCTGTGCGATTTCACCAGACCCCACTCCCCGCCCGGTCCCCAGTCGCGATAGAAGTCGGCGTAGGTGTACTGCGAATATTTCTGCCGGTGCTGCAGCCATCCCGGATCGTTGAAATAAATGCCGTAGGCGTTTTCGTATTGCTGCTGCTGCAGCGCGGTAAAGAACTTGTCGACCGCGTGCTCTTCCGGCCAGTTGCGGTATATCCAAGCCAGCGCGGCCAGCACAAGCACGGCCAATACCGTGGCCGCGATCAGCACCTTCCGCTGCCGTGCTTTCGCCACATCGAAGGGCTGGGCGTCAAGCAGAGTCATAATTCTGAACTAAGCATAACGGATAAAGACACAATTGGGTTACGGGTTTCGATGGCTCGATCACCCAATGGCTCGATCACCAATGACCCGATCACCCGATGACTCACCGTTCTCCCGGCTTGGACAACTGTTGCGCGACGCGCTCCGTGATTTCCCGGTACGCAAAATCGTCGTGCAGCAGGTTGAAAGCCGGATCGTGGCTTAGCGACAGCAAGCCCGTGTCCCGCTTCTCATAAGCCGCCTGCAGGTAGTGCAGCGCATCTTCCTTCTTGCCCAGTAAGGCAGAGGTCGTCGCCAAATCATAAGCGGAGCCCGATCCACGTTCGAAAATCTCCTTCTGCACCGGCAGCATGGCTTCCCTCATGCCCTGCAATCCGCCGTCCGTATACCCCCGCTCGGCAGCGTCGGCCACGGCCAAGGCCGCGTCATCGTGGCGCAATTGCGCCGCTTGCTTCGATTCGGCGAAGTAGTTCTCGTATTCCTTGCGGTCGAAATAGATCGCCGCCAGGTATCGGTGCATGCTCGCCAGCGCGGGATCGGTCGCTTCCAGCTGCTTGAGCAGCGCGAACGCTTCGTTCTTTCTCCCGGCTAAGAAGAGAATCCAACCCTTGTCCGCCTGGATGGTAGTGGACGAAGGATCCAGCTTCCGCGCCCGTTCGATCTGATCCAAAGCCTCGGGATAGCGTCCCGACGCCAGCAAGTAGGTCGCGTACCAGTGGTGTCCCTGCACGAAGTTGGGATCGAGTTCCAGCGCCCGTTTGAACTCCCGTTCCGCCGTCACCGGGTCCCAATTCCAGTAGAACGTGTCAAAGGCGAGCGAGTTGTGCGCTCCCGGCGAAGTCTCGTCCAGTTCTACCGCTTTCTGCGCCGCCGCCAGCGCCCGCGGAAAAGCCTCGTCCGGAGGCATGACGCTGAACTCCCGCAGCAGGTTATAGCAGTCCGCCAGCCCCACGTAGGCCTGCGCGTAACTCGGATCCTTCACGATCGACTGCGTAAAGTAATCGACCGCCTTATTCAAATCTTCCGGCGTACGTTTGGCCCAGTGATACTCGCCCTTCAGATACAACTCCTGGGCCTCGGCGTCGGGCTGGTGCGGATTGGCGAGTGCATTCTTGTACTGGGGCTCGCGGCGGCTGAACGAAAGCACCGCAATCAGTCCGGCAACCACCAGTAATGGCGCCAGCCAGGCCACCATCCGGCCGAGCGCCGGACTGCGCAGAGTGGATGGCGAGCTGGGAACTGTGGCAAGGGTGGGTGGGCTTAGGGCAGGGTCGGATGCGGTAGCGCGCTCAATTTCTTCGCTCTCGGCAAGCACCGGAATGGGCCCGGATTCGGATGCCTCCAATTCGCTGGCTCGGCCCTTGAGCCACTCCCTCAATTCGTCGGTATAGGCAAACACACCCCCGCGCCCACCGCCTGGAACACGGTGAATGGGAAGGGCTCGCTCCTTCTCCCAGCGGCGAACCGTGCGTTCGTCGCGGTCGAAAAAGCCGGCAATCTCCTTCCAGGAGTCAAGCCGGTGGTTGCTGATTTGTCGTGCGGAACTCTCGCCCATCCTGAAATAACCGCTAATACCCGCAAATGTCCGTTCTTGTCCGTTGCCGGGGAGGGCGTCTTCCCACATTATACCTACAGATAAGGCAAGGTCGAAATCCCCATTTTTGACCAGTCCCGGCACCTAGAATGAGCGCGTCGGATTCAGGACCAGAACGGTAAGTTTCCAGCCGTTCGCCATGACCGCTCAAGATGACCACTAACCATCCCGGCCAGTGGCCAGACAGGAAGCCCGGGAGAACGGGATCGCTGCGGCGGGAAGCGGAGCCGCTTGGAGAGCGTGGGGGCGCGATCCAAGCGAAGCCGATTCCCGCGCGGCGCAACCCGGTAAGCCCTCCCCCGGGGTTCCTGTGCTCTCCATAAATAAGTTTGTCATCCCGACCGAAGCGGAGTGGAGGGACCTTGTGTTTTCAACGGCTTCCACTTTTGCTCAGGACGTTTCAATATGCCGCTTATTTCCCGGACACTACAGTTAGCTGCGCCTGATCGCGATCTTGTTTGGAAAGGGCGCAGCTCTAGCTGCGCCATAGCTGAAAAACTCTGGATTCCTGCACGAACGGTAAGGGCACGAGTTTCACTCGTGCCGTAACCGCCGAAGAATAAATAGCCGCTTCAAGCCGCTGGGGGAATGCCGCGCCGAGAAAAGCACTTTTTCAGCAAACTGTTTAGCCCCTGCGGGAAAGCCGGGAAGCAACCCTACTTTTTTCCCAGCCTGCTAGATAGTTCTAGGGGCGGTATACAAGGCTGCTATGGCGGATTTTACTTTGGCGGAAACTGCTTCGGTGTCGCGGAGGGTCAGGCCGGCGGTCGGGATGGGTTCCCCCACTCGCATCTCCAGCGGCTGGCACTTGATGTGGTAGGTGTTCATGGGCAGCAGTTCGAAGGTTCCTACCAGCGCGATCGGGATAATGTCGGCTTTCGCTTTGATAGCCAGGAAAAATGCTCCGGGCAGGAAAGGTTGGAGCTGACCGTCTCTCGTGCGTCCGCCTTCAGGGAAGATCACCAATGGCATGCCGCTGCGCAGGCTTCTGAGCGCCGATTTCACCGCTCCAATGGACGCTGCCGGATTTTGCTGGTTGATGCAGACCTGGCCAGAGCGCTTCAGATGCCATCCGATGAAGGGATAAGAGAGCAATTCGCTTTTGAAAATAATACGGAATTGAAAGGGCAGGTAGACGTAGAGGATCGGGATGTCGAGCGCCGAGGCGTGCGTAACCGCGTAGACTCGGGGTTTTTCCGTGGCGGTGAGGTGGTCCTGTCCGGTGACTTTAACCGGCGACAGGATCGTCTTCATGATCATCCACGACCAGAAGCTGGCCAAGTTGTGCTGGATGCGTCCGTTGCGCTCGAAGAGCGAGCAGAGCAAAGAGAGCGAACCTAGAACGATCGTGTAACCCCATATCAGCGGGGTGAGAATGAAATACGAGCGCAGACGGCTTGGCCAGCCGTGCCTGCGGATGGGCGCAGTAGCTGGTATCTCGGACCACGCTTGGGCCGGTGCTTCTGGCTCGGCAATGGAGCGCAGATCTTCTCGCTCTTTTTCCAGCTCGGCGGTGGTGGCGATCTTGTTCACAGTTCTTGAATCCACGTACATTTTCGCGGGCGAGGGCGCCCGCGCCACACGTTCTTACTTAGATGCGGATGCGTAAGATTCGCATCGCTTCTCCTACCACGTAAATTGAGCCGGTTACTACGATCAGGCCTGCTGGACCAGCGAGCGACCGGGCTTGGGCCAGGGCTGAGCCTACATCTTCGGCGTCTTCCATATCGATTCCGGTTGCCACCCTGGCCGCTGCCTGCCGGATTTCCTTAGGGCTCGCCGACCGCGGGTTGTTGGCGTGCGTCAGGATTACGTGCGCGGCCACAGGGAACAGAATCTCGGTAATTTCCTGCACGGCTTTGTCTCGCATTACGCCAAAGACCAGGGTGATTTCGCGACCCGCATTCTCGTAGGCGGACGATAGTGTGGAGCGCAAGGCCCACGCTCCGGCGGGATTATGCGCTACATCGAGCACGTACTCGGGATTTTTCCCTGCCGCGGGCAACACCTGAAAGCGGCCCGGCCAATGGGTTTCGCGGATGCCTCTTGCGATCGTCTCCGGCGTGATCCCGGCGATTCCCTGGTCGTGCAGTTCTTCGGCTGCGGCCACTGCCAGCGCCAGGTTGCGGAGCTGATGACGGCCCACCAGCGGCGATTCGACCATAATGGTCTCGCCGCGAATTTCCAATGGATAGCGTTGCGGCTGGCCACCGACCACTGCCCACTGCCCACTGCCCGGCGATACTGGCGGCACGTAGGGGACGGCATTCACAGCGCGGGCCCCAGCATCCAGAATGGCGTGGCCGATTACGTCGTTTGCTTCGGGTAGTTGCGGCAGGGTGACGACAACTCCGCCTGGGCGGATGATGCCGGCTTTTTCGCGCGCAATTTCGGCTACCGTTTCGCCTAGATATTTTTGATGATCGAGCGCTATGTCGGTGATGATGCTGAGGCGTGGCTCGACGACGTTGGTTGCATCCAAGCGGCCGCCCATGCCGACTTCGAGCACAACCATGTCGGGACGGCTGCGGGCAAAATATTCGAAGGCCATGGCGGTCAGCATCTCAAAGAAGCTGGGATGCCAGGGCAGATCGCCTTCGGTAACCAGGCGCTCGGCGGTGCGGTCGACTACGTCGTGGAGCAGGGCGAAATCGTCGTCGGCGATCGCTTGGCCGTTGAGGCGAATGCGCTCATTGATCCGAACCAGATGCGGCGAAGTATAAAGGCCAGTCTTCAGTCCGGAGGCTTGCAGGATCGCAGCCAGCGTCGCGGACGTGGAGCCCTTGCCGTTGGTGCCGGCGACAAGCACGGCGGGAACGTTTTTTTCCGGATGC
This sequence comes from uncultured Acidobacteriaceae bacterium, assembly GCA_963778255.1. GTDB lineage: Bacteria > Acidobacteriota > Terriglobia > Terriglobales > Acidobacteriaceae > Acidiflorens. The sequence goes on along the minus strand of CAVZUP010000192.1, from coordinate 5,332 downwards.
CCTAGCGCCGCCAGCAGCACTCGCATGTGCTCCAGGTCGAACTTGTGCGGCGGCGTCTGGGACAGTTCGTGGCCCAGCGCGTACATCTGCGCGACTGCGGTTTCGTAGGACATCGGTCGTTAGTCGCTGGTCGTTCGCCGTTCGCGAACTCTTGCCGGACGTTCGTTCGTCGCTCGCCCCAGCGAGCCTGTTCAGGGTAGCAAGTCCGACTGCTATTTTCGACTTTCTCTCATTGGAAGGATGCTGCCGGAGGTCAAAGTGCTCCCCAAGGGCCCTGAGCAGGAACCCCAATAATCGCTGCTAGACGGGGGTGCGGACGACCGGGGTGCCAACGACCGGAGACGAACTACCAACGACTGCTTCTACGCTGCTGGCACCATGAAGTCCAGCGCTCTGGCTATGTAACCTTTCACATCCTTGCGGGGAACTACGGCGTCTAGCATTCCGTGCTCCAGCAGGAATTCGGAGCGCTGGAAACCTGGGGGCAATTTCTGGCGGATGGTCTGCTCGATGACTCTGGGGCCGGCAAAACCGATCAGGGCTCCGGGTTCGCCTATGTTCAGGTCACCTAGCATGGCGAAGGATGCGGTGACGCCTCCCGTGGTCGGGTCAGTTAACAGCGAAATGTAGGGGACGCGGGCTTTATCCAGGCGCGCCAGGGCGGCGGAGATTTTTGCCAGCTGCATCAGGCTGATCGCGCCTTCCATCATGCGCGCGCCTCCGGAGGCCGAAACGATGACGATCGGCTTGCGCGTTTCAATCGCCTTTTCAATCGCACGCGTGATGGCTTCGCCGACGACCGCTCCCATGCTGCCGCCGATGAACGAATATTCCATCGCGCTCACGATTACGGGGCGGCCATTCAGCTTGCCGTGGGCGTTGATGACGGCGTCTTTCAATCCCGTGTCTTGCTTGGCCTGTTTCAGGCGCGAGGAGTACGCCTTAAGATCGACAAACTTCAGCGGGTCGGTGGAGATCAGGTTGCTGTCGAAGATTTCATATTGATTGTCGTCGAGAAGCTGCGCCAGACGGGTGCGGGCGTCGATGCGAAAGTGCTTGCCGCACTTGGGGCAGACGTTGAGATTTTCTTCCAGATCTTTCTTCCAGATGATCTGGCGGCAGCCGTCACACTTTACCCACAGTCCCTCGGTGCGGACTTTTTTCTCGCCCGATGTATCGAGCTCGCCGGATTGGCGTTTAAACCATGGCATAAAAAGCTCTCAACCGTCAGCGATCAGCCTTCAGCGCTTCATCTTCGCTTTTGCTGAGCGCTGACGACTGACGACTAACGGCTAGTACTCGATTCCTCTCTGCGCCATTACGCCTTTTTCGTAGGCGTGCTTTACCTGGCGCATTTCGGTTACGGTGTCGGCCAACTCCACTATTGTCGGGTGCGCGTTTCTTCCGGTCAAGATTACGTGCACCATCTCGGGCTTGCGCGCCAGAGATTCAGCCACCTTCGCCGGGTCCAGCATACCGTAGCTGATGGCGTAATTGATTTCGTCCAGCACCACCAGGTCCCATTCGCCGGAGTGGATCGCCTTCTCGGCTTCGGCCCAGGCTTCTTCGACCATGCGCACATCTTCAGGATCGGGCTTTTCGGCGCCGACTTTCACGAAGCCTCGTCCCATCTGCTTCATGACGAACTTGTCGCCGAAGGCCTGGACCGCGTCTAGCTCTCCGTAATGCCACGAGCCCTTCAGGAACTGCAGCATCAGGACGCGCATTCCCTGCCCGACGGCCCGCAGCGCCGTCCCCATGGCGGCGGTGGTTTTGCCCTTGCCCGGACCGGTATTCACGATGATGAGACCACGGCGCACATCCGACATAAGGCGAATGTTCGATTGTACGCGGAGGGCGGGGAATTTGTAATTCCTGATGGCGCAGCCGACTGTCCTTAGACTTTGAGGAAGATCTTCTTGCGCCAGAGAAGCCATAGCAAGACCCAGCAGAACAAGACCGCAATCGCGGAATACATGAGCGACGCGTTGGCAGGGCTGACGCCGAGCGATAGAAAACGGGCCTGGGCGGCGTCGTGCCAGAGGACAGCGGCGCCGTTCGCTCCTTTAACGGTCCAGCTGTAGCCGGGGCCGTACACGAACGAGTCGGCAACGAAGCCGGCGATGGCGTTCATTCCGAAGACCAGGATCGGCATTGTCCACGCGCCGCCCCACTGTTTGATTTCCAGTATCCAATAGAGGAGCGCCAGGAACGCCAGAGAGAAGCCGCCGGCGAAAAGGACGAACGAACTGGTCCAGAGATGCTTGTTGATGGGGAACCACACATTCCAGACTTCACCGGCAGCCAGGCCGAGAATTCCGAAGAGCAACATGCGGAGGGCGATTGTGCCGCGTGCTCTTCCCGAGCACAACCAGCTACCCGTCAACACGCCGATCAAGGTGGTAGCAATGGCCGGGATGGTGCTGATGATTCCTTCGGGATCTCGCGTTCCGTCGTAGAGATGTCCCATGAACAGCTTGCGATCGAGCCACGATACGATGCTTTTATCCGGATCCATGAACGGGATATCGCGTCCGGGTACGCCAAAACCAGGCACGGGCAGGAAGCGCAATATCGCCCAATATCCCACCAGACAAGCGGCGATCGCGATCAGCTGTCCGCGACGGTTCGACCACAGCACAAGAATGGCGGCGGCAAAGTAGCACAGCGCAATCCGCTGGGTGACTCCCTCAAAACGGTAGTCATGCAGATCGACCCCAATAAACGGGGAGGCATTCACGAACAACCCAATGGCAATCAGCATCAGGCTTCTTTTGAAGGCGTGCCACAAGATCTGCCCGCGCGATTCGCCGCGATGGAGCCTCGCCGAGAAGGAGAACACCATGGACACGCCAACGAGAAATAAGAAAGACGGAAAAATGAAGTCGGCTGGAGTCCAGCCATTCCATACGGCGTGCTTGATGGCCCAGTAGGCTTTGTCGTCGCTGCCGGGATTGTCGACGATGATCATGCCGGCAACGGCAAGCCCGCGGAAGATATCGAGACACACGAGGCGTCCGGCGGGCGGTTTTGCGTTATCGATTTCCGGGGTCTGGATTAGGTCGGGGAGGATCTGGGTGGCGGACATAGCAGAACAATATAGCGCTGCGTGAGGAATTTCGCGTGGCGAGGAGTCTGCCACGCGAAAAGCCGCACGGTTTTGGATTCCGTCCGCCTCGAGTTTGGTATGTTGGCAAGTGAAACCGCAAGCCACCGGAATAGGAAGGGACTCATGGAAAAGATTACGGTCGAAATCGACTCCACCTGGGCGAAGATCGCCCGTTCGCCGCTCTACTTCTTCTTTGCCGCTCTGCAGGGCGTCTCGGTCAGCTTCGCGCCCCTCTTCTTATATTGGAGCGGCAAGAGGACATTCTTTCCCGGCCATGAATGGTTCGTCGTGCCGTCGTGTTTCGTGGTGATCTGGCTTGTGCCGGTGTTTTATTTTCGGCTGGCCGGGCCGGTGATCAAACAACTACGGCTGAGGTGAGACCCTTTCTAGCGGGGAATTGTTATTGAGTGCCGTTCTGCCCACCAAAATCGGCATAGGGGGGAGAGTCACCTCTCCTCCCCTGCCACACCACCGTACATGCGGGTCCGCATACGGCGGTTCGGATGAGTTAAGTTACCCGGCAAACAAACGTGGAAGGCCCAGCGAGTCAAAGTAAGCAGTGGGAAACGGGAGGCTCAGGGCGGGGCTATTCGCCAACCGCCACGAGCTGCGTCGTTTCTTCTGCTTCCAGATCACGGATCGCAACCTGCGTCGTATCCATTGATCCAGACCATGCAGCACCGAGGGGGTCTGGCAGTAGCCGAAGTAGCTTTTCCATCCACGTAAGTAGACGGCCAGTTCCTTCGTCATCTGCTCCAGACTGATGCCTCGTGTCCGGCGCGTCAGTTCCCGCACTCTTTGCTTACAGCGGAGCAGAGCTTTCGGCGCAATACGCCGTTTGACCCCGGCTCCTCCCGTGAAGCTGAAGCCCAGAAACTTTCGCTCCTGCGGTCGTGCCACCGCGCTCTTCGTCTGGTTCACCTTGAGCTTGAGTCGGCGCTGGATGAAACCAGTCACACTCTGCATGACTCGCTTCCCCGCCCGCTCGCTCGCCACGTAGATATTGCAATCATCCGCGTAGCGCACGAAGCGGTGATGGCGTCGCTCCAACTCCCGGTCCAGTTCGTCGAGCACGAGGTTCGACAACAGCGGAGACAGCGGTCCTCCTTGCGGAGTTCCTTCCTCCACCGCACTCACCAGCCCGTTCTCCATCACGCCCGACTCCAGAAATGATCGAATCAGCTTGAGCATTCTCTGGTCGTTCACCCGCCGCGCTATCGCCGCCATCAGTCGGTCGTGGTTGACCCGATCAAAGAACTTCTCCAGATCCAGGTCCACCACCCAGCGTTTGCCAGCAGCGATATACTGCTGCGCCTTAGCCACCGCCTGATGCGCCGAACGCTGCGGACGAAATCCGTGACTGTGCTCGGAGAACGTCGCGTCCCATCTGCTTTGCAGAACCTGCATCACCGCCTGCTGGATAAATCGATCCAGCACCGTCGGAATGCCCAACTGCCGCACTCCTCCGTCCGGTTTCGCGATTTCTACTCGCTTCACCGGTTGTGGTTGATACGTCCCGCTTAGCAACTGTTCCCGGAAGGCTGGCCAGTGCTGCTTCAGGTGGCCCGGCAACTCCGACACCTTCATGCCGTCGATCCCCGGACTCCCCTTGTTGGCCTTCACTCGTCGTAACGCCCGCAGGCAGTTCTCTCGCCCGCAGACTTCTTCCATCACTTGCTCTGGGATAGCCGGGCTTTCCCACGCGCGTTTCGCCGTGAGCGATTCGGTCCCTTCCCGCCGAGCCTTCGGAGCTTCACTCCTCCCCTCGTCGGTAAAGGCCAGCACCATCTGTAGCTGGTTCTTCTGCCGCTTGTCGCTCATCGAGTCCCGCTGGCTACTTGCCGCTCCCTTCCGTTTGGGCCTTCGTCGCTTGCGCGACTACTATGCCCGCTGCTGACTTCTGCAACGCGGTCAGAGCGAATCGCTTCGCCCTCAGTCACGATTCCGTGACACGCCGCAGACCTCCCGAGGTAAGTTCGACCGCCTTCAACGCGCAACCGCCGAATCTACCACCAGCAGCCTTGATGGATCTGGGCTTCGCGGCTTTTTGCCCGCTCGCCCGCTGCCGTAGGCCTCTTCATCCGGTTCTTGTTCATCGGCTCGCGCCTTTGCTCCACGCTTCTTTCAGACCCCGCCTCGCGACGACGCCCTTGCGCTTTGCTATCACTTCACCTCCATCTGGTTGTGAAAAGGACTTTCACCTTCGAGCTGTCGAACATGCTC
>CAVZUP010000191.1:0-32521 GCA_963778255.1 uncultured Acidobacteriaceae bacterium | reverse complement strand
AAAGGCGGACGGCTTTGAGTTCCGTCCGCCTCGTGTCGACCGGGGGAGTGAATCTTAGGGCATTTCGACGACGCGTTGCCGCTTGGGCTGAGGTTCTGCTTTCGCCTCGGTCATGTCCTCGGCGCCCAGCAGGTGCGCTGCGATGCGCAGGGCGTCCACTTCCCTGCGGACTCGGATCAGCTCCTGCTCTTTCACTTTTATTACGTCGTACGGGTTTTTCATTGGGGGAGGGCCTCGCCAGACAATTTCAGACTTGTTTCGCCTGTCTGGAAATACAGTAAGCGAGTTTCTCGCCGCCGTGAAGCTGCCGGAGGTGCATGGGTGCCGCGAATCGAGACGCGCGGCGGGGGACTGACTGGCCGCTGCCCCGTTACCACGCAGTTAATGTCCCAGATGATAGGGATGTTTCTTGAGAATGGTGAAAGCCCGGTAGATCTGCTCCAACAGAACTACGCGCGCGAGTTCGTGGGGCAGAGTCATCTTTCCCAGCGACAGCGTAAAGGCGGCCTGGCGTCGCGCTTCTTCGGAGAAGCCGTCGCTGCCTCCGATGGCGAACAGCAGTGGAGTCGCAGTCAACTGCTCACGGTCGAGGAACTCGGCCAGTTCCTCGGAGGAAAACTGCTTGCCGCGCGAATCGAGCAGAACCAGCTTGTGGCGGTCATTTTTTTGTTGGCGTTTCTGTTGACGTTCACCGCTTGCCAGCGACAGGATTGCAGCTTCGTCCTTCAATGCCTGACCCGAAACTTCGGCGTAGTGCGAGATGCGTTTCAGATATTCGTCGGTCAGAGCCTGGATCGCCGGCTCTTTGGTCTTTCCGATCCATGCGACTTTGATCTTCACAATCCTTGAGCCTCCAATGGAGCAACGGGCGTCTCGCCCGCTCAGAGGGATGCGTGGCGGCGCTCCACAAGCCTTCTCAGGCTTTGCCCGATGCCAGCACCACGTCGGCGCCGAAACGGATTTCGTTTCCTACGCGATAGCGCTCAATTGCCACTTTGGCTTCGGCGCGGATCGCGGGCCAGTCTGCCTCCGGAACGCGCTCCAGCATGGGGCGGAACGGGGCGGCCACGGCGCAGGCGTATTCGAAAGCTTCTTCCGCGTCACCCAGCCAGGTCCAGGGAAGATTCTGGGTTGACTCCTCCGCCTCGCGAAATCCAGCGGCGCTAAGCGCGTTCGAGAGAGCGCCGGCGGCCGAAAAACGAAAAGGGTCGGCTCCTCGCGGTGGAAGCATGGGCCCGCCCACATGCTGGTGGACAATCTTCATGGTGGTCTGCCAATAGGGCTGCTCGATGGGTCCCCAGGCGGCAAAGCAGGCGCGAGCGCCGGGCTTCAGCACCCGCCGGAGTTCCTCCAGCGCTTGCTGGACGTCGTCGAAAAACATTACGCCGAAGCGGCAGGTAGCGAGATCGAAGCGCTGGTTAGAGAAGGGAAGTTCGTGCGCGTCGGCGTGATGGGTGGTGAAGTGCGAGAGTTTCTTAAGCTTGGCGCGCTCCGCGGCGATGGCTAGCAGTTCGGAGCTCTGGTCCACCGCAGTCACAGAACCGTTGGGGCCGACGCGCTCGGCCAGTGTGATTCCGGGTTCGCCGGTGCCGCTGGCCAGGTCAAGAACGGACATGCCGGGAAGGGGACGCGCGTATTCCACGAAGGCTTGCGTAACCGCGTTACCCAGCACCGCTGATTTTGCCTTCCACTTTTCCGCGGCCACCAGACGATACGAAGAACTCCACGGAGCTGGATTCGAAGCGGACACTTCAGGCCTTCTTCTTGCGCGCCTTCTTGGGTGCGCCGGCCGTTTTGGCGGTTGCGGACTTGACCGTGGCGGCGCGGCGCGGCTTCGGTTTGGCCAGTAATTCGGCGGGCTCGAGGCGCTTGGCCGACTTCCAGAGGCGTTCCAGATCGTAGAACTGGCGGGCTTTCTCGGAGAAAATATGGACCACGAAGTCGACGTAGTCGAGCAACACCCACTCGGCCTGTTTGTAGCCCTCGGAGTGGGTTACGCGGAGGCCTAGCGCCTCGAGGCGCTCGTCCACGGCGTCGGCAATGGCCTGAATCTGGCGGGGATTGGTTCCGCTGCACATCACGAAGTAGTCGGTGAAGGCTCCGGAATCTTTTTCCAGTTCGAGAACGGTGACGTCGGCGGCTTGCTTGTCCTGGCAGGCTAGGATGGCTTCATTTACCTGGAGTTGGAGGTCATTCTTTTTCTTCATACGGGATGAATGATTGTAACCCGGCCTACGTGTTTCTCTTTCGGTACAGGCCTTGCTTCTTTATGTAATCGGCTACGCGCGGGTCCAGCCATCTTGTCAGGGGCTTGCCCTGGGCGGCGGCTTCGCGAATTGCGGTTGCGGAGACGTTCTGTTTTACGCCTTCCAGCAAATGCAGCGTGACTCCGGGAAGAACGAGGTCGCCTTTTGCCGGCTGCTTGTGAAACGGACGCGTCACCGCTGCGGGAGGACGCAGGCCCTCGGGCAGCGACTCGGCTACGTCGCGCAGGGAAAATCCGGGACGGCTGGCCACGATGAAATCGCATTCGCCCAAAAGTGCGCGCGCCTCGCGCCATTTGGCGATGTCGCGGAAGGCGTCGATTCCGATCAGGAAAAAGAGGTGGTCGGATTTCTTCAGCGTTTTTTTCAAGCGGCGGACGGTGTCGATGGAGTAATTCGCGGAGCTTTGCTCCGCGCCGGTGGCGGCTCCCGCACCTACGCGAGTTGAGGTAAATTCCGGCGCTTCCAGCAGAGACGGCATAAATTGCTTTTCGTCCGGGGTGGCTAGCGCGACCATGGCATAACGGTGGAGATACGGCGTTAGCGGATGTTTTTGTTTGTGCGGAGGAACGTTGGCCGGGACGAACAGCACCTGCCGCAGCAAGTAGCGACTGGCCGCCGCCTGGGCCAGGGCCAGGTGTCCGCGATGGATGGGGTCGAAGCTGCCGCCGAAGAGGCCGATATTCATTCCAGAATTTCCCGCCCGATGCTTCCCTGCGATGCCCCGTTAGTTTCGTCCTTGACGGGCAAGCTTGCAAGTCCTGTTGCCCGATTATGTTCCCCGATCTGCGATTTGCACGAGCGAGTTTTGCATATTGCGCCCTCTGAGACTAGGCTATGGATAAGGCATTTGCTTCTCTTCGTCGTGGGCATTGTCGTTCTTCCCGGTGTACCTCTGGCCACTGTGCCGCCAGGAAATTGCGGTGGACTGGCGTAACTCGCTGTGTGCTCGGCCGGCGCATAGCATGAGGCCATGCGAATGAAACTCCCCCTCATCCGCAGCTTGGCAATCGCTCCGGCGCGCGCTCCCATCCTGCGCTACGGAGTCGCTCTGCTCAGCACGGTGCTGGCGCTGATTCCGACTCTGTTTTTTTCCGACATCGCGGAAAGCCGACTCGTAGTGTTCGCCGTCGCCGTGATGGTCAGCGCCTGGTACGGAGGATGGAAGCCGGGGCTCGCCGCCACCTCTTTTGCGCTTACGGTCAGCGCCTACTATTCGTTCGCCGGCTCGCTCACTTCGAGCGAATATCGCAAGGCGATCGCGCATCTTGCCCTGTTCTTTGCCGTCGCGCTGCTGATCTGCTGGTTCAACGCCGCTCTCCGCGCTACGCAGGAGAGTCTGCGCCGCTCCGAGAGCAACTTTCGCTCGCTGGTGATGAACGCGCCCTACGGCATTTGCCGCTGCGACGCACTCGGCATCCTGCAGGATGCAAACCCGGCGCTGGTGGCTATGTTTGGCTATGACGGAGCCGGCGAGCTCCGGGGCCGGCATTTGGGAAGCCTGTATGCCGACGCGCAGCAATGGTTTCTGACCGCCGACTATTTTCACACCCGAAAAGAATTCAACAACCTGACCACGGAATGCCTGCGCAAGGATGGCTCGGCCATCGTGGCGCGGATTTCGGGCCGTTCGATCCCGAACGGTAAAGAAGGCGGTTCCTTTGAGATTTTTATGGAAGACGTAACCGAGACCCGCACCCTCGAGCTGCAACTCCGCCAGGCGCAAAAGATGGAAGCGATTGGCCGACTGGCCGGCGGCATTGCCCACGACTTCAACAACCTGCTGATGGTGATCTCCGGCTACTCCGAGTTTCTGCTGGAGCGCATCGGACCCGATCCCGAGCTGCGCGGACCGGCGCAGGAAATCTCCAACGCGACGCAGCGCGCCACTTCCCTGACCCGGCAATTGCTGGCCTTCAGCCGCAAACAGATGCTGGCTCCGAAGGTGCTCGATCTGAGCGAAGTGGTGGCCGAGAATCTGAAAATGCTTACCCGCATGATCGGGGAGGATATCGACCTGGTCATGATTCCCGGTCCCACGCTCGGCCCGGTTCGCGCCGATCCCAGCCAGGTCGACCAGGTCATCATGAACCTTGCCGTAAACGCCCGCGACGCCATGCCGCACGGCGGCAAGCTGACCATCGAGACCGCCAACGTCAGCGTCGATGAAAACTTCGCGCGGACGCACACTCCGCTCACCGCCGGCGATTACGTCATGCTCGCCATCAGCGACACCGGCGTCGGCATGGATAGCGAAACGCAGTCGCACATCTTCGAGCCATTCTTCACCACCAAGGGCGCGAAGGGCACCGGGCTTGGACTTTCCACCGTGTACGGCATCGTCAAGCAGAGCGGAGGGTTCATTTTCGTCGACACCCAGCCGCATCGCGGCACTGCCTTCCGTGCCTATTTTCCGCGCGTCGATGGCCGCGAAGATGCCGCTGCGGTTCAGGAATCGATTAGTCTTCCCCGCGCCGATCGCGGGCAGGAGACCATCCTGCTCGTGGAAGATGAAAGCAATCTCCGCCGTCTGGCCCGCCAGTATCTGGAAACCCAGGGCTATAAGATTCTCGAAGCCGCGGACGGCGCGGCGGCCTTGCAAATCGTCGACGGCCACCAGGGCACGATCGATCTGCTGCTCACCGACGTCATTATGCCCGGCATGAATGGGCGCGAACTGGCCGTGCAGATCACCCATTTGCTTCCCGACATTCGCGTGCTCTATATGTCGGGCTATACGGAGAATGCAATTGGTCACGACGGCATGCTCGATGCCGGCATCAACCTGCTGCAAAAGCCGTTCAGCCTTCCCGCCTTGAAAGATCGCGTCCGCGAGGTGCTGGATTCCGAGGCTATTCCGGTGGAGCTGGCGGTGTCATCCCACACTGGCGCAAGCGCCGCGGAAAAGAAAGTTCCACCGTTCCGCGCGCGTCGTTTCAATCTGCATGTGCCGCTGCGCTATCGTCCGCTGGGGGAAAAGAGCTGGCGTCCCGGCACGACGGAAAACATCAGCCGCTCGGGATTGCTGTTCCAGGCGCAGGAATGGCTCCATCCGAATGCGCTGGTGGAAATCAGGCTTGTGTTGCCGGCGGAAATTGCCGGGCTGGCGGCCACGGAGGTCGTCTGCCGTGGCGAAGTGGTCCGCTCGGTGGAAGCAGCAGGACAAGGCGGGAGCGTATCTCCCGCGCTCGCGGCGAAGATTCTGCAATACCACTTCCAGCACGGGGCACACGTCGGCGAAGCGTAGCCGAGGTTGCGCAGCGGTCATCCATTTCGAGGTTACTTTCGATACTGCGCACCGCTTGGACAACGCCCTCCCCGGCTGCTACATTGCGGCCAGTACCATTGCATCCATCCTTGAGGTTGACCATGTCCCTGGTCGTGAAACTCGAAGACGATCTCGGCGAACGCAGCGAGTGGGTTCTGCTGAACGGTGTGGTGCCTGCCACCCGCGATGCGGACTTCCTGCTGCTCAGCGGCATCGATCCGTTCGGCAAGACCGTGTTCAATCATCTGCAGATGGCAGCGTTCCTGGCGGAATGGGAGCGCGCGAAAGAGCGAGCGCGCGACGAGTCGCAGCGGGAAGCTTGGGAAAAAGTGAAGCAGATGGCGGAAACCTGCCGCCATGACCGCGACCTGTATCTGCGCTTTGTGGGCAACTAACGACGCACGCACCAACAGCCACCGGATCCGATGGGATGATCCTGACTCCTGGTTTTCCTCACGTGTGCTTTTATTGCGCTGGCAGATTTACCTGTAGGAACTTGATCACGTTTTCTCCCATGATCAGGCGGATCTCTTGCTCGGAATAGCCGGCTTCGAGCATGGCGTCGGTGATTTGAGCCAATCCCGTGGTGTCGAAGGGTTCGGTGACGGCTCCATCAAAATCGGAGCCCAGGGCAACGTGTTCCACGCCTACGCGGTCGGAAACATAGCGCATCGCTTTCACAATGGCCCGCGCATCGGTGCCGCAGGTTGCCGTGTCCCAATAGCCGATGCCGATCAATCCGCCATTGGCCGCGACGGCGCGAATCTGATCGTCGGTCAGATTGCGGTTGTTGTCGCAAGTGCCTCTGACTCCGGTGTGCGAGACGACCACCGGACGCGTGGCCATGGCCAGAACATCTTCAATCGTTTTCGACGACGCGTGCGCCAGGTCCACGATCATGTGGCGGGCTTCCATCTGGCGCACCCACTCGCGGCCTTTTTCGGTGAGGCCGATCTTGTGGACTCCGGCCGCCGCTCCGCCAATATCGTTATCGAAAAAATGGCTGGGCGAAATCATGCGGTATCCCGCGCGGTACAGCAGGTCGAGATTTTCCAGCTTACCGTCGAGCGCGTGCGCACCTTCAATGGAAAGCAATCCGGCGGTGAGGCGGTTGTTGAGCTGGCGGCGTTGCAGGTAGCTGGAAAGATCGGTGGAACTCTCAATCACCGTGAAGCCGCCTTGGGAGTGGCGCGCGAATTCATGCAGGCGGCGCGCCTGATAGAGGGCTCGCTGCGTGAGGCTGTTCCAGGTTGCGGACGGCCAGCGCTCCACCAGGGCCAGCCAGAAAATGTCGTCGCTCTTGTCGTCATTGCTCTCGATGTTCAATCCGTGCGGGGTCTTGGTGGGAAGCGAAAAGACTTGCAGCGCGACGTTGCCATCGGCCAGACGTGGGATGTCAATGTGGCCTTCGGTGGCGCGCTCGAGCAGGTCGCGGCCCCACAGCAGCGAATCGGCGTGCAGATCGGCGACGGCGAGCTGCCGGTGCAGATTCAGCGCCCGCGCGGATGCGGCGTACGGCGGCTTGCTGACCACCTTGTTCTCATCTTCATCCACCAGCCGCGGGACCTCGACGAAAAATGCGGCCGCGATGCAGAGAATGAGCAGAGCGATGGGGACGAACTTCTTGAGCACGCGACCTCCATGAGTACGAGTACGACTGCGTCTGCCACTACGTTTGCCCAGACGAATGCCTCCAGAGCGACGCGGGTTTACTTCGACAACGATCCCAGCGCTTCGCGAAACAGCGCGTCGAAACTTTGCGGACTCTTGCCGCCGCGGGCCGCCAGCAGCGCCTTCTCGGCGGCGGCGCGCTGATAGCCGAGATTGACGAGCGCGGAAATCACGTCTACCTCGACCGGGCTGGCCAGTACAGCGCTCACTTCCGATGCTCCCGGCATGGGCAGCTTGTCGCGCAGCTCCAGCACCATGCGCTCGGCTGTCTTCTTGCCAATCCCCGGAATGCGGGTCAGCCGCGCCAGATCGCCGGAGCGAATCGCTCCTATCATGTCGTCGGCGGGCATGCCGCTCAGAATCTTGATGGCGAGCGTCGGACCGATTCCGCTGACCGTCAGCAGCTTTTCGAAAAGGTGCTTCTCGGCCAGGCGCAAGAATCCGTAAAGGCTGAGCGCATCCTCGCGAACATGGGTGTGGATGTGGAGCGCGACTTCGGCTCCAGCCGCCGGCAGTTCGGAAAACGCCGGGACGCTGATGGCAACGTCATAGCCAACGCCGTGCGTTTCCACTATGGCCTGGTTGGGATGTTTCGCCAGCAGCGTTCCGCGAAGATGCGCAATCATCGGGGCTATTGTACGGCAGGGCCATAATGGACGGACACCGTGCGGGGTTGCGTGAGGACAGCCGCGCGCGAATAAAATTCCGTTTTTCCTTTCCTTTCCACAGGAAGTTTCCCGGCTCCACAGTTTTTACACAACGGAGCCGCACTTTACCGTTGCGTTAATTTTTAAGCTCCCGCAAAGTGACTACAGTCAAAAGCGTGAGATGTTCTGAATCTGTTCCGAGCAGGGTTTGGCGTTGCCGGTGATTTTCGAGAGTGAGTCACCGGGGGAAATTCGGCGCATGTCCAGTGTGCCGGTGCCCGGGCTTCGCGGCCTCCTACGAAATTCTTCTTTCGAGAAGGATGGAAAACGCCGGATTCTGGCCCTAAAGCGTAAGCCTCAGGGAGCGTCGCTGCATGGCACTTTCACGAGTGCAGGTGCGTGACGGTCTTTCACCCAGATGAAGGACTGCAGTTCAGAACGTACGCGACAACAATGCGGCTTGGGTGGCTGGCCCGAGCCGCATTTGTTTTTTGTGCTGCTTTTCCTCCGTTCTCAACGGAATGCGGCCAAATTCCACACCTTTCCCACAGCAATCCCGTGCCGTTCTATTCCCCTCGGGCCGTTGCGCGCTCATAATCACTACGGGATTTGTGTGCGCCCCTGGTGTGCGATCTGATGACTTCGACTTCTTCCGACAATTTCAAAGAGACGCTCAAGCAGCAGGCGGATATCGTCCGCATTGTGGGCGATTACGTCAAGCTGAAGAAGTCGGGAGCGCAGAACTTTTCCGGGCTGTGTCCGTTTCATGCGGAGAAGACGCCTTCATTCTCAGTCCACGCCACGCGGCAGTTTTTTCATTGCTTTGGCTGCGGCGAGTCGGGAGATGTTTTCACCTTCGTGCAGAAGGTCGAGAACATTACGTTTCCAGAGGCCGTCCGGCTGATTGCGCAGAAGCTCGGCGTGCCGATGCCGAAGGTGACGTTTTCGAGTCCGGCGGAGACTCGCGACGCCCAAACGCGCATGGCGCTGCTCGACGTGCACGTGCGTGCAACCCAGTTTTTTCAGGAATGTCTACGCCGCCCCGAAGGCGCGAACGCCCGCGAATATCTCAAGGGCCGCGGCCTCGATGACGAGACGATTGCGCGCTTTCGCATTGGATACGCCCCAGATTCCGGATTCGTGTTGCGCGACGCCTTGCGGCGGGAGTTCGATGAAGAGCTATTGCGGGAGAGCGGGCTGTTTTCGTGGAAGGAAGAAGGTCGTCAGCCCTCAACCGGCAGCCCTCAGCAAAAGCAGGGCCCCGATCGAGATAACAAGTCGGTGCAGAGTTCCGACACTGATGGCGAACAACGAACCGCGGACAGCGCGAGCTTCGAGCCAAGAGCTAAAAGCCAAGAGCTAAAAGCTGCGACTCCCGCCATCTACTCCAAGTTCCGCAACCGCGTAATGTTTCCGATCTGTAACGACCAGGGCAAGGTGATTGCTTTCACCGGTCGCACGCTTTCTACCGATGAGAAGGCTGGGCCGAAATATCTGAATTCTCCGGAGACTCCGATTTATTCGAAGTCGCGGGTGCTTTTCAATCTGGACAATGCCAAGGAAGCGATTCGCAAGCTCGACTATTCGATTCTCGTCGAAGGGCAGATGGATTGTATTTCGGTGTACGCGGCTGGGTTCCACAACGTAATTGCCTCGTCCGGCACGGCTTTTACCGAGCTGCAGGCGAAACTGCTGGGGCGCTTCTCGAAGAGAGTGGTGGTCAACTTCGATCCTGACACCGCTGGCGCGCGCGCCACGGAGCGGACGCTCGGCCTGCTGGTCGAGGAAGAATTCAATATTCAGGTGCTGACCCTGGAGACCGGATTCGATCCCGATCTTTTCATCCGGCGCAAGGGCAGGGACGCGTACGCGACGGCGCTCAAGCACTCGCAGAAATATTTTGACTATCTGATCGACCGGGCGCGGGCCATGTTTCCGGCGCGGAATTCGGAGAGCAAGGTCAAGGCCGTCAACCATCTTTTGCCGCACATTCAGCGCGTGCCGAGCCGGATTGTGCGCGATGAGCTGGCGCTGGAGATTTCGCAGAAGCTGGGGATTGATTCGGCGGTCCTGCGGCAGGAATTGAAACATGCGGCTACCAGTCGGTCCGCGACGCAGGTAAAAGCCACGGCTGAAGCCCAGATTACGGGAGCCGAGCGGGTGCTGATCCGGGCGCTGGCCTCGGCTACCCAGATGCAAGCGGGAGGATCGCGAAGTTCGGCGCGCGACGGGACCGACGAGGAATTTGATCCGGCGCGGCAGGCGCAATACGCGCTGCAATCGGAGCATCTGTATGAAGGGCTGGCTTCGCAGTCGTTGATCGAGGCGCTGCTCGCCGCGGGAACGGAAACGGCGGACGTAATGACGCTGCCGCAGACGGAGGGCGACCGGCGGTTGCTGGCTTCGATTCTGATGTCCGAAGAAGAAGAGCTGACGGCCGAAACAGTCGAAGGCGCGGTACGGGCTTTGCGGAGAATCTACTTGCGGCGGCGGCTGGAGGAAGTGCAGATGAGTTTGCAGCGTCCCGGAACGTCGTCGGAGGAGAAGCAGGCGCTTTTGCAGGAAAAAGTGCGGCTGAAGCGGGCTTTGATGGATCCCGGGCTGGGCGAGCCGGGGACGGGTACTTTTGGATGACGTGCGCAAGCGGTTTTGGGTTGGAACGAAATGGCGGCTCGCGACATCTAAATATTTAGCGGCGAAAGAGATACGGGCGGCTTAAGGCGATCGCTGAAGGTTGGCGTTCGACGGGCGCAGACTTCTTGGGCGCGGGCGGGAAACCTCGCCGGCGTGCTATACTTCTAGGGTTTGTGCGCCCTGCGCACAGCTCCGTACCAACTCCCACCGCTAAAGAGTTGGCGTCCGCGAACCGCGGGCGTCCTGAGGATAATCTGTTTGGCACTTGACGACAAGTACGACGACATAAAAAAGCTGATCGACGCAGGCAAAGAGAAGGGATATCTGACCTATGATCAGGTCAACGACCTTATCCCGCACGATGTGCACTCTCCTGAAGACCTGGAAGATCTGCTAACCACGATCGGAACCCAAGGCATCGATGTACTCGAAGGCTCGAAGGGTGCTCCCACCGATCTGGAAAAAAAATTCGAGGATGTTGATGAGGCTTCGGAGGACGTCGAACTCGACCTAACCCCCGGCGCTCTGGAAAAAACCAATGATCCAGTCCGCATGTATCTGCGCGAGATGGGAACCGTTCCGCTGCTGACCCGCGAAGGCGAAGTAGAAATCGCCAAGAGAATTGAGCTGGGCCAAAACCGCGTGCTGAAGGCGCTTTCGCGCTCGCCGATTGTGATTCGTGAACTCCTCGCCCTGGGCGAGGACCTCGAGAAAGGCGTCCGCTCGATTAAAGAGCTGGTCACCTTCGACGAAGAGGAAATCACGGAAGAGATTGTCGACAAGCGTCTGAAAGAATTTCTTGCCAAGATTCACGCGCTCGACAAGCTGTACAAGAAGATCGCGCCGTTCGTCGAAAAACTGGCGGCGGTGAATCAGAAGAAGCGTCCGCGCGACCATCGGCGGTATCGTTTTCAGCTGGCACGCTCCATTGTGCGCACGTCGATTGCGGTTCGCAAGCTGGGCTTTACCAACAACGAACGCAAGCGTCTCATTGACCGTGTCAACCGCACGGTCGACGGCATGCGCTCGCTCGACCGGCAGATCCAGAACCTGGAAAAGCGGGCCGATGCGACCCGCAGCGAAGAGCAAAAGAAGGAATACAAGAAGCAGTCGCGCGCGGTCCGCGGAGAGCTGGAAAAGCTCGAAGTGGAAGCGGGCCTGTTGTTCCCGGAGCTCAAGCGCACGCAGCGCGAGATCATCCAGGGCGACATGGACGCCGAGCACGCCAAGCGCGAGCTCATCGAAGCGAACTTGCGGCTGGTGGTCTCGATTGCCAAGAAGTACACCAATCGCGGCTTGCAGTTCCTCGACCTGATTCAGGAAGGCAACATCGGCCTGATGAAGGCGGTCGATAAGTTCGAATACCGCCGTGGGTATAAGTTTTCGACTTATGCCACCTGGTGGATTCGGCAGGCCATTACGCGTGCGATTGCCGATCAGGCGCGTACGATTCGTATTCCGGTGCACATGATCGAAACGATCAATAAGCTGATCCGCACGTCGCGGCAGCTGGTGCAGGAACTGGGACGCGAACCAACCTCCGAAGAAATCGCTAAACGAATGGATATTCCGGTGGCGAAAGTCCGGAAGGTCCTGAAGATTGCACAGGAGCCGATCTCGCTCGAAACGCCGATTGGCGAAGAGGAAGATTCGCACTTGGGCGACTTTATCGAAGACCGCGCGGTGGTTTCTCCGGCGGAAGCGGTGATCAACGTCAACCTCAAGGACCAGACTTCGCAGGTGCTGCGCACGCTGACGCCGCGCGAAGAGAAGGTCATCAAGATGCGCTTTGGTCTGGAAGATGGGTCGGAGCACACGCTTGAGGAAGTTGGCCAATCGTTTGCGGTGACACGCGAACGCATCCGGCAAATCGAAGCCAAGGCGCTGCGGAAACTAAGGCATCCATCGCGGTCGCGGAAGTTGCGGGCGTTTATGGATGGAGTTCGGGACTAAGTCAGAAGTTAGAAGTCAGATTGATCGGCATAGGGGGGAGAGTCACCTCTCCTCCCCTGCCACACCACCGTACATGCGGGTCCGCATACGGCGGTTCGGATGAGTTAAGTTACCCGGCAAACAAACGTGGAAGGCCCAGCGAGTCAAAGTAAGCAGTGGGAAACGGGAGGCTCAGGGCGGGGCTATTCGCCAACCGCCACGAGCTGCGTCGTTTCTTCTGCTTCCAGATCACGGATCGCAACCTGCGTCGTATCCATTGATCCAGACCATGCAGCACCGAGGGGGTCTGGCAGTAGCCGAAGTAGCTTTTCCATCCACGTAAGTAGACGGCCAGTTCCTTCGTCATCTGCTCCAGACTGATGCCTCGTGTCCGGCGCGTCAGTTCCCGCACTCTTTGCTTACAGCGGAGCAGAGCTTTCGGCGCAATACGCCGTTTGACCCCGGCTCCTCCCGTGAAGCTGAAGCCCAGAAACTTTCGCTCCTGCGGTCGTGCCACCGCGCTCTTCGTCTGGTTCACCTTGAGCTTGAGTCGGCGCTGGATGAAACCAGTCACACTCTGCATGACTCGCTTCCCCGCCCGCTCGCTCGCCACGTAGATATTGCAATCATCCGCGTAGCGCACGAAGCGGTGATGGCGTCGCTCCAACTCCCGGTCCAGTTCGTCGAGCACGAGGTTCGACAACAGCGGAGACAGCGGTCCTCCTTGCGGAGTTCCTTCCTCCACCGCACTCACCAGCCCGTTCTCCATCACGCCCGACTCCAGAAATGATCGAATCAGCTTGAGCATTCTCTGGTCGTTCACCCGCCGCGCTATCGCCGCCATCAGTCGGTCGTGGTTGACCCGATCAAAGAACTTCTCCAGATCCAGGTCCACCACCCAGCGTTTGCCAGCAGCGATATACTGCTGCGCCTTAGCCACCGCCTGATGCGCCGAACGCTGCGGACGAAATCCGTGACTGTGCTCGGAGAACGTCGCGTCCCATCTGCTTTGCAGAACCTGCATCACCGCCTGCTGGATAAATCGATCCAGCACCGTCGGAATGCCCAACTGCCGCACTCCTCCGTCCGGTTTCGCGATTTCTACTCGCTTCACCGGTTGTGGTTGATACGTCCCGCTTAGCAACTGTTCCCGGAAGGCTGGCCAGTGCTGCTTCAGGTGGCCCGGCAACTCCGACACCTTCATGCCGTCGATCCCCGGACTCCCCTTGTTGGCCTTCACTCGTCGTAACGCCCGCAGGCAGTTCTCTCGCCCGCAGACTTCTTCCATCACTTGCTCTGGGATAGCCGGGCTTTCCCACGCGCGTTTCGCCGTGAGCGATTCGGTCCCTTCCCGCCGAGCCTTCGGAGCTTCACTCCTCCCCTCGTCGGTAAAGGCCAGCACCATCTGTAGCTGGTTCTTCTGCCGCTTGTCGCTCATCGAGTCCCGCTGGCTACTTGCCGCTCCCTTCCGTTTGGGCCTTCGTCGCTTGCGCGACTACTATGCCCGCTGCTGACTTCTGCAACGCGGTCAGAGCGAATCGCTTCGCCCTCAGTCACGATTCCGTGACACGCCGCAGACCTCCCGAGGTAAGTTCGACCGCCTTCAACGCGCAACCGCCGAATCTACCACCAGCAGCCTTGATGGATCTGGGCTTCGCGGCTTTTTGCCCGCTCGCCCGCTGCCGTAGGCCTCTTCATCCGGTTCTTGTTCATCGGCTCGCGCCTTTGCTCCACGCTTCTTTCAGACCCCGCCTCGCGACGACGCCCTTGCGCTTTGCTATCACTTCACCTCCATCTGGTTGTGAAAAGGACTTTCACCTTCGAGCTGTCGAACATGCTCGGCACACAAGAAGTGGGGCGCGAGCGATCGCGCCCTTCTTCTGTTTTACGCTATCATCTTATTAAGCATTCGGAGTTGAACATGGACCCTAAAGTGTTGTTCCTCTTGCCCGGACTCGTCGCCTCTCCGACCAAGGGGAACCAGGCCGAATGGCATGCGGTCGCGCCGCTGTTGGCTATGCCGGTCTATGAATGGCCCGTCCATCCCGAACAACCAGAAAAGACAGACCCTCCGCACGGTGAGGGTTCCGGCGAGTCGGTGATGTTCACGGGCATCAATACAAATACTTTCACGAACGCATCAGGCCGCCTGATCACCGTGGATTCTGGCGCCTCGGGGTCACAGATCCCGTACGCTACATGGTTACCGCAAGGCCTGAACCTGGTAACAGACGTCAGCGAACTGGGCGTTGAGCCGATGCCACCTGCGGCGCTGATACATACTGCAAATCACATCGGTCCTAAGCACTTTACTGGTCCGTCGGGAATCAAAGTGCGTCGTTCATACACGCGACGCCGCGGCTAGGGTTCTCGTCCAACTTGATCTTCATGGGCGCAGGGATGTTGGGATGTGCGGAGTGGCCGGTACAGGCAGGTCTTCACTGGCCGAAGCCGCAGCGAAGGCAATCGCGGCGTGCACGTCTTCAGCCTTCAGTGCAGGAAAATCGACAAGAATGTTTTCCACGGAGTCCCCTGCTGCAAGACTCGCCAGCACGGTACGCAGCGTGACCCGAGTGTCGCGGAATGCCGCCTCCCCACCACAAACCTGTGGGTTTCTCACGATTCTGCTTTCGTAGTTCATTGGCGAGGGTCCTTGGCCGCCGTTCCCACAGGGCATCATACCGTCGCACACATCCTCGATTCCATGGACCCGAGCCTGCGTGAAACCAGCCTCACCCGCGCCGAAACGGATTCCTCACCCGCACGCTGCCGTACAACCGCCCATGCTCGAAGTCCTCGGAGAGAATCTCCTCCAGTCCGTAGTGTTCGGCATAGGCCCAGAGGTGGGCGTCGAACCAGGAGATGCGATATGCCGCCGCGCCTAAGAGCGCGGAATGAACGATCGCGGCGTTCGGATAGAGGATGGGGAACTGCGTCATCAGTTCTTCCACTTCGTGACGGGCCTCATCTGCGGATAACAGGGGATCGGAGCCGACTCTTGTGCGTGTCACTGCCGACACAAACTCGATCAGCGCCTGGTGAGGAATTCGGGCGGAGTCATCGCTGAGCCCCCGATGCAGAACATCACGAGCGATTCGCTGCTTCTCCGGATAACGGGCATCGAAACGGTAGACAAGCACATTTGTGTCAACGAGGAAGGCCACGATCGTAGAGGTCCTCTCTTGTCCAACCGCGGTTTGAGGGTTGAGTTACATGCCCATGCTTCTTGCGGAAGGCAGCGTTTCGCTCTTCCTGGCGGGCCGTCGCCAGCTCGAAAAGTCGGAGGCGCTGCTGGAGCGTGGCAGCGTTCGCTCCGCGGAATGTGGACCGCGACCGTTTTACGACCCGTATCGTCTCCCCTGCCGGCAACCAGTCCAGTTCATCTCCGGGGCGAATCTTGTATTGGTCGGCGATTGCTTTCGGAAGCGTCAACTGCAGCTTGCTCGTCACTTTGGCCATAATGCTAGTATAGCAAGGATTCTGTCCTTGTTCAATCCTTGTTAGGTCCGCACCCGCCATCGCCTGTTAGAATCGACGTATCACATGGAAGCCTCTCGCATTCGAAATTTTGCGATTATTGCGCATATTGATCATGGGAAATCCACGCTGGCCGACCGGCTGCTGGAGCTCACCGGGTCGCTCGCCATGCGCGAAATGCAGGAGCAGGTGCTCGACTCCATGGACCTAGAGCGCGAGCGCGGCATCACCATCAAGGCCCATGCCGTCCGCATGTTGTATCCCGCGCACGATGGCCAGATTTATCAGCTCAATTTGATTGACACCCCGGGACATGTGGATTTTTCCTACGAGGTCTCGCGCTCGTTGGCTGCCTGCGAAGGCGCGCTCCTCGTGGTCGATGCCTCCCAAGGCGTTGAAGCGCAGACGCTCGCGAACTCGTATCTCGCCATCAATCACGGCCTCGAAATTATTCCGGTGATCAACAAGATCGATTTGCAGAGCGCCGACGTGGAGCGCACCAAGGAGATGATTGAGAGCGCCGTCGGCCTCGATGCTAGCGACGCGTTGCTGATCAGCGCGAAGACGGGGCTGGGCGTGCCGGATGTGCTGGAAGCGATTGTGAAGCGCGTTCCTCCGCCAAAGGGCTCGCCGGATCGGCATTTGCAGGCATTGCTGTTTGATTCGTGGTTCGATCCTTATCGCGGAGTCGTTGTGCTGGCACGCGTTTTCGAGGGCCGGCTGCGCAAGGGGCAGAAGATCCGCCTCTGGTCGAACGGACATGTTTATCAGATAGAAACTTTGGGCGTGCTTACGCCGAAGCCGGTGGAGATCGACGAGCTGGTGGCGGGCGAAGTTGGATTCATCGTCGCGAATATCAAGGACGTCGCGGACACGAAGATTGGCGACACCATCACCGACGACAACCGGCCTTCGCTCCAGGCCTTGCCGGGGTTTGAAGAAATCAAGCCCATGGTTTTTGCCGGACTGTATACCGTCGACGCGCACGAGCATACGCAACTGCGCGAGGCCCTGGAGAAGTTGAAGCTGAACGATTCGTCGTTTTTCTTCGAGCCGGAAAGTTCGGCGGCTTTGGGATTCGGCTTCCGCTGCGGCTTTCTGGGGCTGCTGCACATGGAGATTATCCAGGAGCGGCTGGAGCGCGAATACAATCTTGACCTGATTACGACCGCTCCGGGGGTGCGCTACCTGATCACGAAAACGGACGGCTCGGTGATTGAGGTGGATAATCCTTCGCGCTGGCCGGACACCAGCGAGATCGCCAAGGTGGAAGAGCCGGTGATTCTGGCGGTCATTCTCACCAATGAGGAATATGTTGGCGGCATTCTCAAGCTGGTCGAGGAGAAGCGCGGCAAGCAGAAGAGCTTTGAATATGTCACGGGCACGCGGGTGATGCTGCAATACGAGTTGCCGCTGAATGAAATCGTGCTTGATTTCTACGACCGGCTGAAGTCGGTTTCTCGCGGGTACGCTTCGCTGGACTATCATCTCTCCGGCAACTGGACGTCGCCGATGGCGAAGCTCGACATCATGGTGGCGGGCGAGCCGGTGGATGCGCTTTCGACCATCATCCATCGCGATTTTGCCTATGATCGCGGGCGGGCGCTGGCGGCGAAGATGAAGGAACTGATTCCACGGCAGATGTTTGAAGTGGCGATTCAGGCGGCGATTGGGGCGAAAATCATCGCGCGGGAAACCGTGCCGGCGATGCGCAAGAACGTTATCGCCAAGTGCTACGGCGGCGACATTTCGCGGAAACGCAAGCTGCTCGAAAAACAGAAAGAAGGCAAGAAGCGCATGAAGCGGATCGGCCGCGTGGATATTCCGCAGGAAGCGTTTCTGGCGCTGCTCAAGGTGGGCGAGGACAGCGGGTAGAACGCAATGCTGGCCCGCCGTTACTCCGATTGCCCGACGACTTCGAACTGCCTGGTTTTTTTATCGGGAAACAAGAACTCGTAGATTTGATAGGAACCATAGGTGGTCTTGTGCTCGTCTTTCACGAGCTTTGCCTTATAGTCGCCGAGCTCTAAAAGGGGGCCACCTATGAAGCCGGTGAGTTCATATTTTTTCCCGCCAATGACGACGTTTAATAGCAAAAGACTTTTGACATTTTTGCTCGATGAACTGACGTGGATGTTAACGGTATACTCAGCCGGATCAGGCACAGTCCCGGCCCAAGCCAAGGCGGAAGTCACTAGCAGGACAACGACTACGAGCTTCTTCATGATTCCCTCGTTTCTGTAGTTTCTGTATAGGAGATCAGCCGGAGTTTACCACCCATCTCGCACAACCCTTTTACTGATAGTTCTAAAATCCTTGCGACCTCTCGTCGCTGCGAGCCGTCAAATGGTTTATGGAATTCCGACAACTGGGTAGGAGTGGTTTGAAAGTCCCAGTGCTCTGTTTTGGCACTGCGACGTTCGGCGGCGGAAATGAGTTTTTCCGCGCTTGGGGTGAGACCGATGTAGCCGAGGCTACGCGGCTTATCGATCTCTGCATGGATGCGGGCGTCAACTTTTTCGACACCGCCGATGTTTACTCGCATGGGCTTTCCGAGGAGGTTCTGGGGCAGGCGATCAAGCACCTGCCGCGCGAAAGCCTTCTGCTCTCGACCAAGGCAACCTTTCAATTTGGCGACGGGCCCAACAATATTGGTTCGTCGCGTCTCCACCTGACGCGGCAGATCGAAGGCAGCCTGAAACGGCTGAAGACCGAATACATCGACGTGTATCACATGCACGGGTTCGATGCGCTTACTCCGATTGAAGAGACGTTGAGCACGCTGGATCAGTTGGTGCGTGAGGGTAAGGTGCGGTACATTGCGGCTTCGAATTTTTCCGGATGGCATCTGCAAAAGTCGATTGATCTTAGCGCGCGCCACGGGTGGGCGCGTTATGTGGGGCATCAGGTCTACTACTCGCTGGTGGGGCGCGATTATGAGTGGGAGTTGCTGCCGCAGGCTTACGCCGAAGGGCTGGGCGCTCTGGTGTGGAGTCCGCTGGGATGGGGGCGCCTCACCGGCAAACTGCGGCGCGGTCAGCCGTTGCCAGAGCTGAGCCGGTTGCATAAGACTGGCAATCTTGGTCCGCAGGTGACGGACGAATATCTTTACAAGGTGGTCGATGCGCTCGATGCGGTTGCGGCCGAGACGGGCAAGACGGTGCCGCAGGTGGCGCTGAACTGGCTGCTTCGAAAACCGACGATCGCCAGCGTGATCATCGGCGCGCGCAACGAACAGCAACTGCGCGATAACCTGGCGGCCGCCAGCTTTGTCCTTACCAGGGAACAGGTGGAACGGCTGGATGTGGCGAGCGCGCCTCAGGTTCCTTATCCTTATTGGCATCAGCGGCAATTTTTGGACCGCAATCCGCTACCGCCGGCTTACCGCTGATGGCCGCGCGGTGAAACATCGGCGTATTCTGACGGTAAGCGCGATCCTAATCGAATCCATACTTAAGAAGGAGAAATACATATGACGCAGACGACTTCAACCATTGCTTCGCACAACGAAGTTCAGGCGGGCGCCAGGAAAACCTACCCCGCAAAAGTCTATGCAGCGGCAAGCGCAACTTCGCCGCTCGGGCCGGGGTCGATCCAGCGCCGCGAGCCTCGGCCGCAGGATATCCAGATTGAGATTTTGTATTGCGGAGTTTGTCACTCCGATTTGCATCAGGCGCGCAACGAGTGGGTGGACATGATGCCTACAGTGTATCCGTGCGTGCCGGGACACGAGATCGTAGGCCGGGTGGTCAAGGTGGGCAGCGCGGTCAAAAAATTCAAGGAAGGCGATATGGCGGCGGTCGGCTGCCTGGTCGATTCCTGCGGAACGTGCCCGAACTGCCGCGCCGGAGAAGAGCAGTTTTGCGACAACGTGGCAACCTTCACTTATAACTCGGAAGAGAAGCACATCGGAGGTGTCACCTACGGCGGCTATTCCGACAGCATTGTCGTCACCGAGGGATTCGCGCTGAAAGTGCCAAAGCAGCTTGATCCGGCGGCGACGGCTCCGCTGCTGTGCGCCGGCATCACGACGTATTCGCCGTTGCGGCACTGGAATGTGAAGCAAGGGCAGAAGGTGGGCATCGTGGGCCTGGGCGGTCTGGGTCACATGGGAGTGAAGTTCGCTCATGCCTTCGGCGCTCATGTCGTCCTCTTTACGACTTCTCCCAACAAAACGGCGGACGCGTTGCGACTGGGCGCGCACGAAGTTGTAGTTTCGAAGAACGAAGCCGAGATGCAGAAACATCTGGGAAGCTTTGATTTCATTTTGGACACGGTTTCGGCCCAGCATGATTTGAATGCCTACATCGCGCTGCTGAAGCGGGACGGGACGATGACGCTGGTGGGAGCGCCGCCTACGCCGTCGCCAGTGCTGGGGTTTGGGTTGCTGTTCAAGCGCCGGCAGCTTGCCGGGTCGATCATCGGTGGCATACGGGAGACGCAGGAGATGCTGAATTTCTGCGCCGACCACGGCATTACCTCCGACATTGAACTGATCCGGATGCAGCAGATCAACGAGGCCTTCGATCGGCTGCTCAAAAGCGATGTGAAGTATCGTTTTGTTGTCGATATGGCATCGCTTAAGTAAGGTCGCACTCTGCGCGGCGCGGGCAGGTGGGTGGAGGTGTCCCATCTGCCCCCGTTGCGCCATGCCGGCCGCAGGCGGCGCTACCTGCCTCGAAGCAATCCGAAGCAATCCTAATGATAAACTTACGTCTTTAAGCACCATTCAAGGCGAATCCATGTCCAACAGCATTCATGTAAAGCTCCCCGACGGCAGCACCAAGGAAGTCCCCCAGGGCTCGACCGCCCTCGACATCGCCAAGTCCATCAGCCCGCGTCTGGCCGACGCCGCTCTAGCCGCCAAATCCAACGGCGACCTGATCGACCTGACTCGTCCGCTCGAAGCCGACACCGATCTTCGCATCCTGACCGAGAAGGACCCCGAGGCGCTCGAAATCTATCGCCATTCCTCCGCTCACCTGCTAGCCGCCGCCGTCCTCGAACTTTTCCCCGAGACCAAGCTAGGCCACGGCCCCGCAACCGAGAACGGATTCTTCTACGACTTCCATCGCGAGACTCCCTTCACTCCCGAAGATCTCGAAAAGATCGAAAAGAAGATGCAGGAGCTGGTCCAGCAAAACCTGCCCTACGCCCGCGAATTCCTGCCGCGCAAAGAAGGACTGGAAAAATTTAAAGGTGAAGGCGACTTCATGAAGTGCCACTTCATCGAGCAATTCACCAAGCCCGACGAAAAAATTTCCATCTACAAAACCGGCAAGTTCCAGGATTTCTGCCGCGGCCCGCACCTCCCCTCCACCGGCAAAATCAAGGCCTTCAAGCTCTTCAACATCGCCGGCGCGTACTGGCTGGGAGACGAAAAAAATCCCCAACTCCAGCGCATCTACGGCACTTCATTTTTCTCCAAGAAAGATCTGGACGCTTACCTGAATAGCCTCGAAGAAGCCAAAAAGCGCGACCACCGCGTGCTCGGCCAGCAGCTCGACCTCTTCTCGATTCAGGAACTAGCGGGCCCCGGCCTCATCTTCTGGCATCCCAAAGGCGGCATCATCCGCAAAGAGATGGAAGACTGGATGCGCGAAGAATACCTCCGCCGCGGCTACTCTCTGGTCTGCACGCCCCACGTCTCGCGCCGCCAGCTCTTCTACACCTCCGGCCACGAGGGCTATTACTCCGACAACATGTTCGACGCCATGGAGCTCGACGACGCCGAATATCGCCTCAAGCCCATGAACTGCCCAGGCCACATCCTCATCTACAAAGATTCGCTGAAGTCCTATCGCGATCTCCCCGTGCGCCTCGGCGAACTCGGCACCGTCTACCGCTACGAGCGCTCCGGAGTGATGCACGGCCTGCTCCGCGTCCGCGGCTTTACCCAGGATGACGCCCACATTTTCTGCACGCCCGACCAGATCGAAAACGAAATTGTAGGCTGCCTCGAATTCGCGCTCGAAGTGTTAAAAGATTTCGGCTTCGACAAATTCCAGACCGAGCTTTCCACTTGGGATCCGAAGGACAAGAAAAGTTTCCTCGGCACCGAAGAGCAGTGGAACCTCGCCAATCACTCGCTGGAAAGCGCGCTGAAGAAGCTGAACATCGAATACAAAACCATCCCCGGCGAAGCCGCGTTCTACGGCCCCAAGATCGACGTCAAGCTGGTCGACGCCATCGGACGCCTCTGGCAGCTCTCCACCGTCCAGTTCGACTTCAACCTGCCGCAGCGCTTCCAGCTCGAATACGTAGCCGAAGACGGCACCCGCAAGCAGCCGTTAATGGTCCACCGTGCCCTCTATGGATCGGTCGAGCGCTTCTTCGGCGTCTTAATCGAGCACTACGCTGGAGCCTTCCCCGTCTGGCTCTCGCCCGTGCAGGTAGCCATGATCCCCATCGCCGAGCGCCACACCGAGTACGCGCAAAAAGTGGCCGCCCAACTGAAGGCCGCCGGTGTGCGCGTCGAAGTCGATGCCCGCAACGAAAAGATGAACGCAAAAATCCGCGAACATGCCATGCAGAAAGTCCCGTTCCTGCTGGTCGTAGGAGATAAAGAAGCCGAAGCGAACAAAGTCAACGTCCGCACCCGCGGCAAAGAAAAAACCGAAGACATGCTCACGCCCGAATTTGTGGAGAAAATCAAGAAGCTGATCGCGGAGAAAAATCCCTCGTTATAGCCAGAACCTCCCTTTTCATACCATGAAAATCTAACATCGACAGTTAGATTTTCATGGTATACAATCGTAACCATGATTGTCCGTCTGGCCGACATTGTGCTGGTCCGCGCCGCCTTGCGGCGGAGCCGCGTGGTTGCCCTCCTCGGGCCCCGCCAATGCGGCAAGACCACACTGGCCCGCGAGTTTGTTGCTCCCGATTCGCGCAATTATTTCGATCTCGAGGATCCTCAAAGCCTTGCCCGTCTGACCGAGCCCAACACGGCTCTGCGTCCGCTCAAGAAGCTGGTGGTGATTGACGAGATCCAGCGCCGCCCCGACTTGTTCCCGCTGTTGCGAGTCCTGGCCGACCGCCGGCCGCTCCCGGCGCGCTTTCTCATCCTCGGCAGCGCCTCGCCCGATCTGCTTCGCCAATCTTCCGAATCTCTCGCCGGCCGCATCGAAACCGTTCCCCTGGAGGGCTTCCGCCTCTCCGATTTGGGCGCCGCCGCCCAGGGCCGGCACTGGCTGCGCGGCGGTTTCCCGCTCGCCTACACGGCGCGTACCGAGCCCGACTCACTCGCCTGGCGCCGCCAGTTCGTTCAGACGTTCATCGAGCGCGACCTGCCCCAACTGGGTGTCACGATTCCATCCGCTGCGTTGCGGCGCTTCTGGAACATGGTCGCTCACTATCATGGCCAGACCTGGAGCTCCGCCGAACTGGCCCGCGCCTTGAGCGTGAGCGAACCCACCGTGCGCCGCTATCTCGATCTCATGTCGGATGTCTTCATGCTCCGCCAGTTACCGCCATGGTTTGAGAATATTGGCAAACGGCAGGTGAAGGCGCCCAAAGTCTATGTCCGCGATAGCGGACTGCTGCACGCGTTACTGGGCATCGCCAATCAGCGGGATCTCGAATTTCATCCCAAGGTGGGCGCTTCGTGGGAAGGCTACGCCGTCGAGGAAGTGCTCAAGTCCTTCCGCCCCGACGAGGCTTACTACTGGGCCACGCACAATGGAGCCGAACTCGACCTTCTCTTATTCAAGGATGGCCTCCGCATCGGTGTCGAATGCAAGCGCGCCGATGCCCCGGTGCTGACACCGTCCATGCGGAGCGCCCTCGCCGACCTCAAACTCGACCGCCTATGTGTTTTGTATCCGGGCGATAAAACCTATGCGCTGGCAAAAAAGGTCGAGGTCATTCCGCTGTCGAAATTCGTAAATGCAAAGTAGGCAGCGGGCCGCGGCCGTAGTTCACACTCTCCAATAGTCGGGCCGCCACTGCTGAATCGCTTTCTTGATCTCCGGCCCCGCCAGCTTCTCGTTCAGCGCCCGAGCCGCCAGCGCCGGCAGTTCCGCATCGGACGCAAACCGCAGCGCAATCAGCTGCGCTTCCGTAATCTCCCCGATCCGTACACGCAATGCCGGGTCAAGCAAGCTCATCAGCCGCAATCTTTCTTCCAGCCGGATCACCCGGTCCTGCACCCTCAGCGAATAAAGCCTCATCGTAAACAGGGCAAACAACGCCGCCAGCATGAACACAACCAGCCACGCATAATGCAGCCCCGGCCATCGAATCAGATGGACGATACTCGCAATCAGCGTGATGGCGAAAACCGGCAGAATAAAAAAGTGGAATAGCGGATCGTAGCGCGTGTGATGCGAATAGCTCTGCTGGGATGCGTCAGCCATGGGGAAAGTCTCCTCTCGAAACTCGCCCCATCATCGCATGTTCAAAGAGAAGATGTTTAAACGGAAGACTCACGCGGCGGATTCCGCGCCTGCTCCCTTACTCGTCCAGCAGACCGCGGATCTTGTGCGCCAGCGTCTGGAACGCGAAAGGCTTTTGTAGCACCGCGGCGGTGTCGTCGATCGGCTCGCTCCAGGTGGCATGATCGGGATACCCCGACATGAACAGCAGCTTCATCTGCGGCCGTGACTCAGTGAGACGGCGCGCCAATTCTTGTCCGCCCATGTTGGGCATCACGACGTCGGTGAGCAAAACGTGAATCGGATCTTTGCACTCGTCCGCCACTCGCAGGGCTTCGTTGCCGTCGACCGCCTGCAACACGGTGTAACCGCTTTTCTGCAGGAACTCGCGGATCAGGTCACGGATTCCGCCCTGGTCCTCCACCAACAGAATGGTCTCTGTTCCGCCGGGAGCGGGCGCGAGCCGCGTTTTCGCTCGGGCCACAGGCTCTACCCTGGCGCCTTGCGCTGGCACTTCCGGGAAATAAATGTCGAAGGTGGTGCCCTGTCCCACTTCGCTGCGGGCTGTGATCCACCCGCCCGTTTGCTTGACCACTCCGTAGACAATGGCCAAGCCCAAGCCGGTTCCTTTGCCGGGTTTCTTGGTGGTAAAGAACGGCTCAAAGATCTTGGCCTTAACATCGCCGTGCATTCCTGTACCCGTGTCGCTCACGGTGAGCACCACATATTTGCCCGGTGGAATTCGAGAATGGCTTCCGGTGTAGGGTTCGTGAAGTTCCGCATTTCGGGTCTCGATGGTAAGCCGGCCGCCCTCGGACATGGCATCGTGCGCATTGACCGCAAGGTTCATGATCACTTGTTCGATTTGTCCGGGATCGGCCTTCACACGATGGAGCGCCGCCGCCGGCACTATCTTCAACTCGACGCTGGCCGGAATGAGGCGGCCCAGCATCTTTGCCACGTCCGCCAGAACCTTATTTAAATCGATCGCCTTAATCTGCAGAACCTGCCTGCGGCTGAAAGCCAGCAGCTGCCGGGTTAGCGCCGTAGCGCGGGCCACCGCCTCTTCAATTTCAAGTGCATCCTTCTGCGCGGGATCGTCCGCCGCCAGCCGACTGCGCAGGCGTTCGTTGTGTGCCTGGATCAGCATTAAGAGATTGTTGAAGTCGTGCGCCACCCCGCCCGCCAGCTGTCCCACCGCTTCCAGCTTCTGTGAATGCCTGAGCTGTTCCTCCAATCGCTTGTGCTCCGTGATGTCATAGAGCACGCCCTGCATCAGGGCCCCGCCGTCGCCCGTAGAATCATGCAGCATCACGCCCTCATCGCGGAACCACCTCACCCTTCCGTCGCGGGTGAACATCCGGTACTCCGCCTGGAACAAGTCTCGCTTCTCCTGAAAGCGTTTTTCCGCCGCAATCACAATCTCGCGATCCTCGGGGTGGATGTTATTCATCCAGTTCTTCGGATCTGCCGGAAACTCCGCCGGTGAAAAACCAAGAATGGTCTCGATCTGCGGACTCACATAGTGCCACGGTCCATCCAATCCCAGCTCCGCGACATACGTAATTGCCGGCAATCGTTCCACCAGCGTGCGATACCGCTGCTCCGCCGCGCGGAGCTCGGTCTTGTCCCGATCCCGCTCAATCGCCAGGCCAGCGAGGTGAGTAGCGCGGGCAACGAGGTGCAGATGTTGCGCGTCCGGCGCACGCGGCTCACGGTAGTAGATGGCGAAAGTTCCCAACATGTTGCCATCCTGCGCCGGAATGGGGTTCGACCAGCAGGCGCGCAGGCCGTGGGGTATCGCCAAATGGCGATAGTTCTCCCACAACGGGTCGTTCGCAATATCGGAGACGACGACCGGTTGCTTGCGGTAAAGGGCGGCGCCGCACGATCCCGCGCGGGGCCCAATCTTCGATCCGTCAATGGCTTGAATATATTCCTGCGGAAGACTCGGACCAGCCCCATGCCGCACCGTTTCACCGTCGGAGTCCAGAAGAACGACCGAGCACACCATTCCGCTGTGCTGCCGCTCGATGTCAGAGCACAAAGCATCCAATATTTTCGGCAGGGGGTTCTGACCCATGATCATGGCCAGTATCCGGTCATCCAGCAACGACAGCGCTTGGGAGGCCACAAGTTGCTCCGAGGTGGACGCTTTTTGAACTCCCGTGGTCATGGCGGCTTGTAACATCTTCTTTGCGTGCCGCCGTGCCTACCAAGTTACTCCAGTAAGGGGGAAAACAAAACGATAAATGACGGATTTAAGCCCCTGGCGCAGCCCTCCGCACTCGCTACAGAATTGTGCATGCCATGTGCGGTCGGTCACAGTCTTTCACCCCTCGCCGGAGTACAATTCCCGCCTTGATCGGCCTGATCCCAGGGCTAATCTCAGTCGGAGGCTCTGTGTCAGACCCCATCTTCCAGGCGATGCGCCAAAGCATCATCGACGGCTCGCCGGATACCGCCACGGAACTAGCGCAGCAGGCGCTAACCAGCGGCGTCGATCCGCTCGAAGCCGTCAACCAAGGATTCGCCGCCGGCATCACCTTCGCCGGCGATCAATTCGGTTGCGGACAGATGTTTCTCCCCGACCTGTTAGCCTCCGCCGAAGCCATGAAGGCCGCCATCAAAATTCTCGAGCCGGAGATGCTGAAGCGTGGCTCCGCGCGAGAAATCCTGGGCAAGATCGTCCTCGGCACCGCCCGCGGCGACATTCACGACATTGGCAAGAACCTCGTCGCCACCATCCTCGCCGCCAGCGGATTCCAGATCTTCGATCTCGGCACCAGCGTCACTCCCGAGCAATTCGTAGCCAAGGCCAGGGAAGTCGATGCCGATATCGTCGGCATCTCCGCCTTGCTTACCACTACCATGGCCGGACAAAAAGCCGTCATCGAAGCGCTCGACCGCCACGGCTTGCGCCCACGCGTCAAAGCCATCATCGGCGGCGCCGCCGTCACCTCCAAGTGGGCCGCTGAAATCGGAGCCGACGGCTACTCCCGCAACGCCATCGATGCCCTCGAACTGGCAAAAAACTTGATGGGCAGTGTGACGAGCAAGACGATTAACAAGGAAACGGCCCAGGCATGAAACCCAGACTTCAGCTGCTAAGCCCCGCGCTCACCATCCGCATTCTCAGCGAAGCCTTCGAACTGCTCATGAACCCCGGAGTCCGCGTAGGCTCGGCGGTAATCGACCTGTTGCAGTCCGCCGGAGTCGAAGTGAAAGACGGAATAGCGCGTCTGCCCGAGCCGCTAGTGCGAAAATGCCTGGCATCGGTCCCACGCGAGTTCTATCTCTACAGCCGTCAGGGAGTCAAAGCCGTGCACTACGGCGGAGACAACGTGCATTTCGATCCCGGCTCCTGCTGTGTGCAAATGCTCGATCCGGAAACGCTGGAAGCGCGTTCATCCGAGACCCGCGATCTGGTGCGCATCGTCCAGGTCGCCGAGGCGGTGCCGCAATTCGCCGCGCAATCGACAGCCGTCGCCTGTAGCGACGCACCCAGCTCGATCGGCGATCTCTACCGCCTCTTCATCGTCCTCCAACATTCCGTCAAACCCATCGTCACCGGATCATTCTCCGCCGCCGGACTCCAGGGCATGATCGATCTGCTAGCCGCCGACAGCGGAGGCCCCGACAAGTTGCGCGAAAAGCCCCGCGCCGTTTTCGATGTCTGTCCCTCCCCGCCGTTGAACTGGTCCGAATTCGGATCGCACAACCTGCTCGACCTGGCCCGCGCCGGAGTCCCCGCCGAAATCGTCTCCATGCCGCTAGCCGGAGGCACCGCGCCCGTAACCCTCGCCGGCTCCGTAACGCAGCACGCCGCCGAAGCCCTGGCCGGAATCACGCTGCATCAATTAGCCGCGCCCGGCGCGCCCATCGTCTGGGGTGGAGCTCCCGCCATCTTTGACATGCGCACTGGAGGCGCTCCCATGGGCGCCATCGAAACCGCCATGCTCAACATGGCCTGCGCCGAAGTCGGCAAGTATCTAGGACTGCCGACGCACGGCTATCTCGTCGCGACCGACTCCAAGTTCGTCGACGCCCAGGCTGGAGCCGAAAGCGCCCGCTCCGCCATCCTCGGAGCCCTTGCCGGCATCAACATGATTTCCGGCGCAGGCATGATCGAATCGCTAGCCTGTTTCAGCGTGGAAAAGCTAGTCCTCGATGCCGAGTCGATTGCCTCCGCCCAGCGTCTCGCGCGAGGCATCGAAGTCCGAGGCGATGACACCAGCCTGGCGACCGCCATGTTCGCGCAAACCGGACTCTCCGGAGAATTTCTCAAACTCAAGGAAACCCGCGCCCGCTTCCGCCAGGAGCAACATCTCCCCTCCGCCGTTATCGATCGCAGCGCCCGCGGCTCCGAGCCCGCCACCGACGCCCTCACCCGAGCCCGCTTCCGAGTCGAAGAACTGGTAAGCCAATATAAAAATCCATCTCTCCCCGAGGACCTGCTGCGCAAATTCCAGGTCATAATTGATAGAGAAGCCGCCAGGGAAGTCGCTCGCGAAGCCGATCAAGCCGCCGACCCCACCCAGACGTAACCGCGCAAGATAACCGATCTCCCGGCAAAGCCCGTCGTCTTCGATAGAATGAACCTGGAGAATCCTCAACCGCACCTCATATCTCTAAGGAGCATTCATTTTTATGGCATCCAAGCGCATTGGCATTCTCACCGGAGGCGGCGACGTCCCCGGATTGAACTCAGTCATCAAATCCGTCGTCTACCGCGGATCCGAAATCGGATACGAAGTCCTGGGCATCCGCCGCGGCTGGGAAGGATTGACGCACGTCGATCTAAAAAATCCAGCCAGCAAGTCGCGTTACATCCTCCCGCTCAATCGCGAGAACACCCGCACCATCGACCGCACCGGCGGCACCTATCTCCACAGCTCGCGCACCAACCCCACCAAAATGCAAAAGCTGCCGCCAGTGCTGGAGGGCCAGCAATTCCCCAGCAAGCAATCCACCAAGAAAGGCGTAACCAGCACGGTCTTCGACGTGACGCCAGCCGTACTAAAGAACATCGAGACGCTGGGTCTGGATTACGTCGTGGCCATCGGCGGCGATGACACCCTGAGCTATGCCGCCGAACTCGACCGCCAGGGCGTGAAGGTGATCGCTGTTCCAAAGACCATGGATAACGACGTTCGCAACACCGAATATTGCGTCGGCTTTTCCACCGCCATCACCAGAGCCATGGACGCCATCGAGCGCCAGCGCACCACCGTCGGCTCGCACGAGCGCATCGGCATCTTCCGCGTTTTCGGACGCGACGCCGGCTACACCGCCCTCTACACCGCCTACGTCACCTCGGTCCGTTGCTGCATCCCCGAGTACAAAGTGAATTTAAAGGGACTGATCGACATCCTCATCAACGACAAGCGCAACAATCCCAGCAACTATTCGCTGGTAATCCTTTCCGAGGGTGCCGAGTGGGAAGGCTACAAGGTGAAGGAATACGGCCCCGCCGATGCCTTCGGCCACCAGAAAAAAATGAGCGTAGCTGAAGACCTCAGCAACGAGATCAAGGCCACCACCGGAGAAGAGACGGTCGTCAGCGACCTCACCTACGACCTACGTTCCGGCAGCCCCGATTTCGTCGATCGCATGGTCGCCATCACCTACGCCGGCATGGCCATGGACGCCGTGCAGGAAGGCAAGAGCGGCCTGATGACCGCAATCAATGGCGGCTGCTACGCCATGGTCCCCATCCCCAATCCCAAACTGGGCCCGCGCAAAGTGGAGGTCGCCACCATGTACAACACTGAACGATACCGCCCCACCTACGATTGCAAACTAGGCCTGCCAATCTTCCTGACGCGCGCCTAGAACGAATCTAATCAACAGTTGGGTGGCCCAGGTCTCGCGCCTTTCGAGAAGTGGGCCTCCCGACGGCCAGCGCCCCAACGGCAAAGACCCAACAGCTGTGTACGACACGCTGAACCGGTTGACGGCGCTGACCAACTCGCTGACTGGGCAGTTTGGCTTTGGTTACGACGCGCTGAACCGGAGAACGCAGTTGACTCGTCCGAACGGCGTCAACACGAATTACGGCTACGATTCTGTGTCGCACCTGCTGAGCGTCCTGCACCAGGCGGGCTCGACGACGCTCGACGGGGCCGGTTATGGTTACGATTACGCCGGCAACCGGACGAGTAAGACCAACTATCTCAATGGGATCACGTCGAATTACGGCTATGACGCGATTTACGAGTTGCTGCAGGTAACCCAGGGGGGTAGTACCACGGAGAGCTATTCTTACGACGCGGTGGGGAATAGGCTGTCGTCATCCGGAGTGCCGACCTACAGCTACAACCCGTCGAACGAGCTGACCTCGAATTCATCGGGCAGCTATACGTATGACGCAAACGGCAATACCCTCTCCGATCCCTCCGGCAAGAGCTACGCCTGGGACTTCGGGAACCGCCTGGTGCAGGCCGTCGTACCGGGTTCGGGAACGGTCACGTTCAAGTATGACCCGCTGGGCCGGAGGATTCAGAAGAGTTCGTGGCTGGGCACGACGAATTACCTCTATGACGGCCTCAATCTAATCGACGAAGTGGACAACGCGGGGAATGTGCTGGCGCGATATACGCAGACAACGATCATTGACGAGCCGTTATCGTTGTCGCGAGCGAGCGCCACGAGCTATTACCAGCAGGATGGTTTGGGTTCCACCACATCGCTCAGTAGCTCTGCAGGCGCGCTCGCCAATACCTACACATACGATTCGTTCGGAAACCTCACGGCTTCCACCGGCACGGTCACCAATCCTTTGCGCTACACAGGGCGCGAGTTTGACCAGGAAACCGGGATGCACTACTACAGGGCGCGCCACTACGACCAGAACATCGGCAGGTTCATCAGCGAGGACCCCTTTAGATCATCTTTGAAGATGAACCGGTACTCGTACGTTTCCAATCGCCCGGTTTCACTCATTGACCCATCTGGCAAGCAAGAACAATGCAGGCTTCTTAGCACCTTCACCATCCCATTGCCCAATGATATGACTCCATTCGGCAACCCTAAGTTCAGATTTGCAGGGGTAGGCCAGGCCGAAGAACCGAGTGACGACCCGTACGGGATACTCCCGACTCCTCCGACGACGTCTCTAAGCTGCCTATGGGACAAGACAATTTCCATGGACATCTGGGGCAACCAATTCAAGCGTTTTAGCTGGGAGTGTACATATACGTTAATGTGTGGTGAACAAATACACTACTACAGAACCTATTGGGAATTCCAACATTGGTTGAAAGGTATGACCTCGACAACAGAAAGAGTTGGAAACGGTCCCTTCGCCGTTCGTCCGTTTGAATATGAGTACGAGGAGGATTGTGAGCGGGCTGGGCCGCCACAATGAGAAAGAACGTCATATGAACACGAGAAAGATGGCACTGATTGTTTTCTTCGGACTGGCTTTCGTTGGGTGTAACAGACAGACTCGTCCGCCTGCCAGCGTTTCAGAGATCGGCACTAGAATGACAGCGCTCATGAAACAGCATCGCTTCAACGAAGCTGCTCAAGTCGGCATCGACGCTTCGGCTGGAAAGCCGGCGGATGCGATGACGTACTACTGGGTAGCATTGGCATACGCGGAAAAGGCTCACTACGAACCGGACACGAAGGATGAGTCGCTAAAACTCGTAAGTGAATATGCGCGGAAGAGCTTGGCGCTTGAGCCAAACGGTCGCGTAATCGGATTTAATGTCACCTGGGTACTTGAGTACGCGGGAGATGTCGATTCCAGCTCGCGGTGCAAGTTCTACGCGGATTCTCTGGAACTGTATAACCAGATGTCCAGTAAGGTGTCGGGAGATGCTGCCCTGAAGAACGAGATAGCAGTAAGTACTTCCCGCATCTCTGAAAAAGTCAAAGCCGCGCATTGCGGGTGATCTCACCGACCACTAGGCCCGCCGCAGTCTTGATCCCAATGGCTGGCGTTTTCCGGCCCGCTAGGGCGTGAGTCAGGGGGAGCGGTTGAGGTGGAGGGGAGGTTTTTCTCTAGCCGCCGATCCGCTGGTCTCTCTGGCCGATCCGCGCCGTGATTCCCCGCTCCGATTAGCACGTCCGATGCGGTGCCGATTCGGGGGCTGATCTGCCGATGCGCGCCGCGGTGCTGGCTGGGTGTGTGTGGCGGTTTCGCCACGTCCTGGGGTGAGGTTTCGGGGTCCGATTCGCGGGTTACCGTGCAGTATCCAGCAAGGTCAAAACCGAGCCGTGCTTTGCACGGGGTGGAATAGGGTC
>CAVZUP010000190.1:0-37361 GCA_963778255.1 uncultured Acidobacteriaceae bacterium | reverse complement strand
GGTATTTTCAGGAATGTGCCGTGAAGCTCGCGCCCCGCGATGCCCGAGAAGAAGAGGTTTAGTCATTCAGATTTGCTTTTTCTGGGCGCACTCTGCGTTTCGGCGGTGAGCAAGCGAGATCAGTCCAGATCGAAATCCCGGATCGGCTTTCCCGTGTCTGGCGTCTCTTTGGCCTTCTTCACCGCCTCCTGGAATTTTTTCTCCAGCAACTCCGAAGCATGTTTTTGCGCTTCCATCGATTGGCGGAAGATGGAATCGCGACGGCTGTCCTGCTCCTTCATGGCGCGCGCCGCTTCTTCCATGTCGTTGAAGGTTTTCGGCTTGACCGGCGCCGTATGGGCAATGATGCTGCGCGTTGCCGGATCGATCTTCATAACCGCGCCGCAGCAAGGGCAGGTCACATCAAACGCAGAGTCGCCGGTATTGGATTCTCGTTTCGCCACAACGCGATCATACCGCAATTGGCGCAATTCGCATCACTGCGGCTTGAGCTGAATGGGCAAAATGTGGAACAAGTACAGCATCTCCCAGGCCAGCAGAACCACCGAAACCAAAACCACCAGGATCGCCAAGACTTCGCCAAAGTTCAGGCCGCTCTTGTTCGGTTCGAAGCGGCGCGCTCCTAGGCTCAGAATGTTCAGCGTGGCAAAACCAAACACCAGCGCCCATAGAATGTTGTAGACTTCCTGCCGACTGGATCGCAGCAAGAACATCGCGGGCATCACCCCGACCGCCAGCGCACGCGCGGCGCGGCCGGAAAATTCCGCCCAGCCATGAGCCTGCCCCGTAGCCAGAAATAGTGGTGAGCAGTTGCGCAACAGCGACGCGCAACTTCGAGCAGAATTGATGGGCCGAGGCAGTCTCATGCGGAAATTTGATAGTACCGTGTTTGACTTCCCAAAGTCAGCCCAAACACGAGACGGCGCACCTCATTAGTTCACCGCATTCGTCGGACCGGGTTGCTTTTCTCCGAATGGTCGCAGAGGATAGTACGCGAGCTAATACGCGAGAAAACACGGGATGATCATCAACTTAGCCAGGCGAGCACACAACCACAACTTTGAACTGGACCCGGTGATTCGATCCCTGCTCGATACCGATTTCTACAAACTGCTGATGCTCCAGTTCATCTGGAAGCACTACCCGAAAACCCGCGTGGCATTTTCTCTGTTCAACCGGACCGCTTCCATGCGCCTCGCCGACATGTTCCCGCGCGAGGAACTGATCCACCAGATGGAGCACGTGCGCAAGCTCCAGTTTCGCAGATCGGAACTCGTGTGGCTCGCTGGTAACACCTTCTACGGTCGCCGTGGAATCTTTGAACCCGGTTTTCTGGAATGGCTGGAGCGGGATTTTCGATTGTCGGATTTTGACCTGTCGGTTCACGACGGACAATTTCATCTTTCGTTTGACGGCCTGTGGACCGAGACCACGATGTGGGAGCTCTACGCGCTTTCCATTCTCGACGAGCTCAAGACGCGAGCCGCCATGAAAAAACTGCGCGAGTTCGGTCTCGACATCCTGTATGCGCGGGCGAAGACAAAGCTGTGGGGCAAGATCGAGCGCCTGCGCGGCGTCCCCGGCCTTTCTGTGGCCGACTTCGGAACCCGCCGCCGCCACAGCTTCCTTTGGCAGGAATACGTGGTCAACGCCATGGCCGCGAATCTGGGCAGCGCCTTCACCGGAACCTCGAACGCCTTCCTCGCCCACAAGCACGATCTCGAAGCCATCGGAACGAACGCGCATGAGATCCCCATGGTGCTCGCCGCGCTCGCCGACGACGACGATGCCCTGCGTGCTTCGCAGTACCGCGTTCTCGAGTTGTGGCAAGCCACCTACGAAGGCGCTCTCCGCATCATGCTGCCGGATACCTTTGGCACCACGCAGTTTCTCGACAACGCCCCCGACTGGGTCGCCGACTGGACCGGCCAGCGCATCGACAGTAAAAATCCCTACGCGGCGGGCGAGGAATATATTGAGTGGCTCAAGTCGCGCGGTCGAGATCCCCACGACAAGTTCATCATCGCCTCCGACGCGCTCGACGTCGATGACATCCTGGGACTGCACGCCTACTTTGGCGGTGCGCTGGCGAACGGCATCACGGCTGCCACCGTGAAAAACGAGTTCCGCAGTGCCTCCGATTTTCAGCATGCAAAAAAATGGACCCCTGGCCGGCGCATTCGTTTCAGCGCTGGATGGGGAACTTTTCTGACCAACGATTTCCGCGGCTGCGACCCCGCCGGCGGCGGCGAGTTTGACCCCATCAGCCTGATTTGCAAGGTATCCACGGTGGAAGGCAGGCCCGCGGTGAAGCTCTCCGACAACTACGCCAAAGCGCTCGGCACGCCCTCTGAAATCGAACGCTACCGGCGAGTATTTGGCACCAAGGGACTCAGTCACATTCCCGTGATCGCATGATGAGCCCGATGCCAGCGCAAACACCTTTACCCATCCCCGACTTCATCTACGGCACGGCATGGAAGGAAGATCGCACCCCGGCCCTTACCGAACTCGCGCTCCGCATGGGCTTTCGCGCGATCGACACGGCGAACCAGCGGCGGCATTATTTTGAAGCCGGAGTTGGCGAAGGACTGGCCGCCGCTTATCGCGCTGGCGTGGTCACGCGTGAAGATCTTTTTCTGCAAACCAAATTCACCTATCAGCGCGGACAGGACCATCGCCTACCCTACGATCCAGCAGCCTCGCTTTCCGTTCAGGTCGCGCAGTCCATGGCCAGTTCACTCGAACATCTCGCGACCAGCTACGTCGACAGTTATTTGCTTCACGGGCCTGCCTCCAACTACGACTGGTGCGAGGCGGACACCGAAGTCTGGGAGGCGATGCGCAAAGAGCGCGATGCCGGACGGACCCGCGTGCTCGGCGTGAGCAATGTTTCATTGGATCACCTGCAGCGGATGGCCGCCGCACGTCTCGAACAGCCTGCCTTTGTGCAGAACCGGTGCTATGCCCGCTTCGGCTGGGATCGTGCTGTCCGCGAGTTTTGCAGCGATCACAAAATCGTCTATCAGGGTTTTTCGCTGCTCACCGCGAACCAGGAGGTGCTGCAACATCCTCTGATCGCCAGCGTGGCTGCAACTGCCGGAGCTACTCCCGCCCAAATCGTATTCGCCTTCGCTCGCGCAGTCGGAATGCTCCCACTGACCGGCACCAGCAACGCCGAACACATGCAACAGGATCTGGCCAGCCGCAACCTAACTCTACCGCCAGAAGCAATTCGGGCCATCGAATCTTTGGCAGCCTAATGTTAGGGTGCAGGCGCGGTGCCTGCACGCAATCTGCGCCAACGCTTTGAACTTCAGCAGTAGCCTAGATGTGCGAACACCTGCCTCGCGTCGGCTAAACGAAATGCGGCGGTGCTCTCACACCTAGGACACACTTCATCAACATCCGTAGAGTAGACCGGCGCGATTAGAAGTTCCGGGTGAGCGGCGATCGCTTCAAGCAGCACGGCGACGGCCTCAGCAAAGTTGCCCGGGTCCGTGGCCTTTCGGTGCTCTCGCCAAATCGGCTCAATGGATTCAGACTCAACAAAGTTCACCATACGAAGAAAATCGCGGGCGTATTTCGGGGCCAGTGTCTCTCCCCGGAGCAGCCCGCAGCACAGTCGCGCATGCCGTGCGACCAGGTCCTCAAAGGCGACGATTCGGAGCTCAGTTTCGGACACTGCGATGCTTTGCGTGCGTTCCATCTCGAACCCGTACGCACGGAACACATCCACTCGAATCGATGTTTTAGGATCAACCGCCTGCAACATCGTTTTCGCCGGCGGATCGTGTGGATGCACGTGCCGCAACAGCAGCGCTGACGCCAGGCTTCCCGGCAGACAATCGAATCCCGCAGCGATAAAGTCGAGGTCGTGCAGCGGACGCGTGCATGTTGGAGCACCCATCTGTTGCAGATAGTGCTCGATTGCAGTTCCGCCGGTCAGCGCCCAGCGAGATAGATCATGTTGCCCAAGGTTTCGCAAGGTGTGCAACAAACGATCAGCGTCATCCGCTTCGTAAAAGGCTTGAATATTCATCGTTCGCCAGGCCTCGTCCCTCGCTCCGTCACTTCCCCTGCGCCACCGCTTCCCGCTCGCCCACCTGCTGCCGCCACATTGCGTAGTAGAGCCCCTTCTGATCGAGAAGTTCGGTGTGCCGCCCCGATTCCACAATGTGTCCGCGTTCCAGCACGTAGATGCGATCGGCATGCATCACCGTCGACAGACGATGAGCAATCAGAATCGTGATCGCCTCCTGGTTGGTCGCAACCTCACGAATCGTGCGGCTGATTTCTTCCTCAGTCAGTGAATCCAGCGAAGACGTCGCCTCGTCAAACACCAGCAATTGCGGATGCCGCAGTAGCGCACGGGCAATCGAAAGGCGCTGCTTCTCGCCTCCCGAAACCTTGACGCCACCTTCGCCGATCAGCGTATCCAAGCCGCGATCGGCGCGCGAAAGCAAGCTGTGAGCGGCGGCTTGCTGCAAAACCTGCATGCACTCTTCATCCGTCGCCTTCGGATTCACGAATAGCAGGTTCTCGCGAATTGAGCCGGAGAACAGTTGCGTGTCTTGCGTGACGAATCCAATTTTTTCGCGCAGCAGATCCAGATCGACGCGATTTGACGGAATTCCGTTGTAAAGAATTTCACCCGCCTTCGGAGCGTACAGACCTACTAAAAGCTTCACCAGCGTTGACTTTCCCGCGCCGGACGGTCCCACAAAGGCAACCGTATCGCCGCGAGCCGCGCTGAAGCCGATCTCGTTCAGGGCCAGCGCCGTCGAGCTCTGATGCTGAAAACTGACGCGCTCAAATTGCAGCGTCATCAGTTCGTCCACCGGCTCCGGATCGGCCGGTTTCGGGTCGCGCGGCGTGTCTAGGATCTGTTGAAAATTCTGCAGCGAGACTTCCGTCTCCCGGTAAATATTGATGACGTTTCCCAACTCCTGCAAGGGCGTAAAGATGAAGAACGAATAAATCATCAGCGAGAAGAACTGCCCGATCGTGATCTCCTGGCGGAAGATCAAATAGAGCATCAGGAACAGAATGCTGGTACGCAGGGCGTTGACTGCCGTTCCCTGGATGAAACTCAGGCTGCGCAGGTACTTCACCTTTTTCAGTTCGAGCTTCAGGATCTTGCCCGTGATCCCGTTGAGCCGCACCACTTCCTGGTGCGCCAGTCCTAGGCTCTTCACCAATTCAATATTGCGCAGCGATTCGGTGGTCGAACCGGCCAGCGCCGTCGTTTCGGCGACAATCGTCTTCTGCATCTTCTTGATGCGTTTGCTCAGCACCGAGCTGATGATTCCGAGCAGTGGAACCGTAATCAGAAACGCGGGCGCGATCGACCAATGCACGCGAAAGGCATAGATCATCACAAAGACAATGCCAACGACCGAAATGAAAAGCACATTGATGGCTGCAGTGATGAACCGCTCCACATCGCTGCGGACTTTTTGCAGCTTGCCCAGCGTCTCGCCGCTCCGCTGATCTTCGAAGACCTGGTAAGGCAAGTCCAGCGAATGTCGGATGCCGTCCGAGTACATTCTCGCGCCCAGCCGCTGCACGATCACGTTGACGAAATAGTCCTGGAAGTTCTTGGCCACGCGCGACACAAACGCCACGCCGACCGCAGCCAGCAGCAAAAGACCCGCTCCGCGGACAAACTGCGCTTGCGTGTACTGGTGGTACTTCGTCGCGTAGCTGTCGATCACGTGGCGGAAAATCAGCGGGTCGAGCAGCGAAAAAATCTGGTTGGTCGCGGCCAGCAGAAGAGCGGCCACAAACAGTTTCCAATACTGCCTGGAATATTGATAAAGAAGATTCATAGGGATCGGCCCGCGAACATGCGGGCAATGCGGTTTAGATGGCTGCTTAGGGTTTTCGATTCATGAAACCGCACGGCTGAACTGTAGGGTTCCGTCGATTGAAGCTACTGCTTAAGCTGTCCCGGTGTTGGCCAGCGCTTCCACCGCTTCCCAGGTCGTGCCAAAGGTCACGAAGAAATCGTTGACCTTGGTAATTTCCAGGATCTTGCGCACCCGCGGCTTCATCCCGGTCAGCACCAGATAGCGGCCCGTTTTCTGATGTGACACATATGTCGCCACCAGCGACCCCAACCCCACCGAATCGATGTAAGGGACATCCGACAAATCCAGGATCATGGTCTCCGCCTGCTCGTGGCGCACCGCCCGTTCGAATTGCGGAGCGGTTTCGATGGTGATCGGACCGCGCAGCAAAAGAATCCGCTGGTCGTCCGCCACCCCCTCGTAGCGTTCTACGGTTAGCTCCTTCAATCCCATGGCAGCCCGATTGTAGGCCAGGAGGTACGCGCTGTCATCCTCATTAGTGCAATTCTCCGTCGTTCCCTGGACCCGGCATCTTTACTGCAGTTTCTTGTCGTCGTGGTTGTCATACACCGAGTACTGTCCGCCCGGATGTTTGAGCTTGACCGTGATCTCGAACTCCGGCTTGTTGATCTCGTAATCCTCGCCAAAAGTCTGGAAGTGCGGCGCCAGCACCTGCACTCGCAGCGGGCCATACGGAATCCCGTCCACGTTGGTCCGTCCGTCGGCGTCGGTCTTCAGATCCATCTCTCCCTTGTCCTGCTTCCCCTTGCGCTGCACTGGATGCAGCACCACTTGCGCGTTTCGCACCGGCTTCCCGTCGGTGTCGCGCACCACTACGAACCGCAAGCTAGAGGTAGGTCCCTCGTCGTCCTGGGCCCACGCCAAAGCAGCCATGCCGAGTGCAAGACTGCGGCTTTTGCTCCGCCGGTTTTTTGTCGTCAGGCTTCTTCGCGTCTCCACTGTTGCCATACGACGAGTACTGGCCTCCGGGACGCTTCAACTTCACCGTGATCTCAAACTCCGGCT
The DNA here is from genome assembly GCA_963778255.1 of uncultured Acidobacteriaceae bacterium. GTDB lineage: Bacteria > Acidobacteriota > Terriglobia > Terriglobales > Acidobacteriaceae > Acidiflorens. The sequence goes on along the minus strand of CAVZUP010000190.1, from coordinate 30,483 downwards.
TGTTGATTTCGTAATCTTCGCCAAACGTCTGGAACCCCGGCGCCAGCACCTGCACCCGCAGCGGACCATACGGAATCCCATCGATATTCGCGCGCCCGTCGTTGTCCGTCTTCAACTCCAGCCCGCCCTTCGACTGCGTCCCCTTGCGGTTCACCGGATGCAGGACCACGGCCGCGTTCCTCACGGGTTTGCCGTTGTAGTCCTTCACCACCACAAACCGCAAATCCGACATCGGGCCTTCGTCTTCATCATCCTGCTGAGCCAGCGCCAGACTCATCATGCCAAAACTAAGCACAATGACCGCCACGCCCGCAATCGAGAAACTCTTCTTCATAGCTTTCATTCTAGAGCCGGTCTCATCAACTAGCCACAGATTGCCGCTCATTGGTGCAAAAAATTGCTCGCCACAAAGCCGCTACGGTTTCGCCGTCTCCGCCGGTCGTAATTCTCGTGCCCGTGCCACCAGCTTTTTCAGTTTGCCTTCAATCGACGCATCCCCGATGTGCTGATCCTGCAACACTCCATCCGCATCGATGGTGAAAGTTTGCGGAATCGCACGCACCGCGAACATAGTCGCGATCGGCCCCTTGAAACCGCCATCGCGATATTGCGGTCAGGTCATCTCGTTCTTCGCCATGAAGTCCTTCCACCTCTGCTCGTTATCGTCGAGGCTCACGCTCAGCACCACCAAGGGCTGTCCCTGGAACTTCTTCACAATCTCCTTCATATGCGGCAGAGCCTCGCGGCAAGGCTCGCACCATGTGGCCCAGAAGTCGATCAGCACGGCCTTTCCCTTCAGTTCGTCAAGCGACACATGCTGTCCATCCATCGTAGTCACCGAAAACGGGGGCGCCATTCTTGCCCGTGCCAGTTCGGGATCGGCGATGTAGCGCAGCGCCCGCTGCCGAATCGGATCGTCCTCTGGCTTCATCTTTACATACTGCTCAAACTGTTTCTTGGCCGCGTCGTCCTGCTTCAGGTGTGCCAGTATCTGACCATCGACAAAAAACGCATCCGGAAAGTTCGCCACCGCCGCCAGCGCCTTGGTGATCTCCTCGTGCTCCCGGGATAATACCTCATTCTTATGCTTGTCGATCCCCTCGTCCCGCAGGATCATCGCCAGCTGATAATGCGCTAGTGCTGTTTCTCTTGCACCTTGCGCTTCGGCTACCATTTCCTCCTCGGCGGTCTCCGCCGTCTTCCACTCCGCCAGTTCGAGCCCATACTTGACCATCTTCTTCTGGCAGGCCAGGCAGTATCCGTCATCCTGCTTGTCCGCTTTCTTGAAGCTGTCCAGCGCAGCCCCTTTCATATGCTGCTGCAAGTACTTCAGACCCTCTTGGTAGGTCTTTCGGGCTTTTTCATTCGACGGACCTTCCGCGTCGTTCTGCGCGTGCGAATAAAGCGCGAGCCCTGCCAGGATTAACAACAATCCGCAAAACCTCATTTCGGCCTCCGCCATCATGCGAGCCAGTTTCCCTCATCTCTCGGACCTTTCTGCAACTCGGCGTGAAAGGGGCACAACGTTGGCCCTGCTTACTTCATTCCCCGCACCACATACCCCTGCGACAAGGTTTGCTCGTAGAGATACGCATACGCGCCTCCGTCGCCCGACAAATAGTTGGCAGTCGTTTTCACGCTCCCCGCAACGCCTTCGCCAAATGTTTTCCACAATTCCATTTTTCCGGTTCCGACATCGACCCGGTAGATGGCGCGTGCCTTCTCGCGCTGCCGTCGCAAAGTGGCGTAGACCGATTTTCCGTCCGGCGTCCAGCCCGTTACGCGATAGTTTGCATCCAGTCCGGGGATAAGACGCAGACCGCTCGCGGCGGATGGATTGGAAGGCTCCAGCGGCCAAATTCCCCACTTTCCGTCCGGCCCCTGTGCCGCCGTGCTCAGACTGTCCGGGGACGGCTCTACTCCCACCACGCCCTCCGGAGTAACCGGCGTCGAATTGCCATTGCTCACTTCGATCTCATAGTCGCGCACGCCGTGTCCGGCCTCGACTCCGCTTGCCAGCAACTTCTTGCCGCCCGCCAGCCAGTGCACAACCTGATAGCTCACGTTGTCGTGCGTCAACTGCCGCGCTTCGCCCGCGCCCGTTGGCACCAGGCGGAGCGGCCCACCTTTCGCCGGTTGCGTAATCACCCACTTGGCATCCGGAGAAATCGCCAAGCTGACGCCCTCGCCAATCCGCACCGGCGGCGAGCCGTCGGTGTCGCGGACAAACACGGTGTAGTTCGGCCCGCCACCATCGCCTTCCTCGTCGAACAAAATCTTGCGCCCGTCCGGAGTCATACCGCTCAACTCCGACCAGCCGAACCATCCCAGTTCGCGCTCTTCCTTGCCTCCCGGCGGCATACCACGAATCCCGATGCGCCTTTGATGCGTCACCATCAGCGCCACTCCGTTCCGAATATCCTGCAGCCACATTCCACCGGGAACATTCGCGATGGTTCGCAGCTTGCCCGAAAGTGTCACCGCGCGTGGGTTCCCGGCGTTCCCGCTCTCAGAGGCCGTAAACCAGATTTCATCGCCTGCCGGCGACCAGATGACCCCCTGCAGGGTAGTCCAGCCCGAAGAGAGGATCTTCTCCTTGTCCTTGCCGTCCGAGCCAATCAATGCGATCGAACCCTCATCGTCGCCGGTCGGATTTTGATGATCGGAAAACGCGATCCATTTCCCGTCCGGCGATATCTTGGGATGGCTGATCCAGTTAATGCCATCGAACAGAACTTTCCCGATCGGATACTCCAGACGCCAGTGACCGTTCTCCGGCACATAGCGGACGATCGCCATATTCTCCCCGTCCGCCGCCCAGTCCGCGTCCTGCACATTGTCCAGAACTTCTCGCGGAGATCCCCCGCTCATGGGGATCCGCGCCAGCGTTCCGGCCCGCGCATAGCCGCCAAGCCCCATGGTGTTCAGCCGTACCGCCAGCTCTCCGCTTTTTGAGATCGACAACAGCTCTGCATCCTTGATCCCTAGTTCTCGTGCGCCGGGATCATCCGTCCGCCCCACATAGAGCTGGGTTTCTCCGCCGTCCCACGAGGCGCTGTAGACAATATTGCCGTCCGGAGTAAAGCGCGCATTCCCGATCGATCCCGTGCGAAACGTAATCGCGTGGTACTCCGCCAGCGGCGCGCGTCCGCTGGTTCGACCCAGCCACCACCCCACACCCAGCATCAAAGCCGCCAGCACCAGCGCGCCCACCAGTCCGAATCGTTTAGGGCGCTGCAGAACTTCCATCCTCGGCGTGGCTGTTTTTTCCGCCACCCCCGGTGCGGCAATCGGAGGATGCGCGCCCGTCTTCCCCGCCACCGGACTAACCACTGAACTATCTGTCAGCGCTTCCAGATTGAATGCCAGGTCGCCCGCCGACTGAAACCGCTGCGCCGGGTTCTTCTCCAGACAATGCCGCACCATCCGTTCCAGCGCCGGAGGAACATTGCGCGCCGTTTCCGCAAGCTCATCCGGCTCATCTTTCAGAATCGCGCTCATGGTGTCGGCCGGAGATTCTCCGCGAAACGCACGCTGTCCCGAAAGCATCTCGTAGAGAATCGATCCAAAGGCAAAAATGTCGGAACGATGATCGGCCGCTTTGCCCCGCACCTGCTCCGGCGACATATACCCCACCGTCCCCAGTATCTGACCGGGCTCGGTGTTCACCTGCACCGTGGGCGCGTCCGCGCCGGCGTCCGCTTCCACGCGTTTCAATTTCGCCAGACCGAAGTCGAGAATTTTCACCCGCTCGTCGCTGGTCACAAACAAATTTTCCGGCTTCAGGTCGCGATGCACGATTCCCTTGTCGTGCGCCGCCGCCAATCCCCGCGCCACCTGCAGCGCGTAGTCAATCGCCTTCCGGCTGGAAAGCGGGCCGCTCCGTATGCGCTCGCGCAACGTCTGCCCCTCAAGCAATTCGGAAACGATATAAGGAGATCCGTGCTCCTCTCCAATATCGAAAATCGAAAGAATATTGGGATGATTCAGCGCCGCCGCCGCGCGCGCTTCCTGCACGAAGCGTTGCAGCCGCTCCGCATCCACCGAGTACGACGCGGGCAGGACCTTGATGGCCACGATGCGGTCGAGGCGCGCGTCACGCGCCCGATACACCTCGCCCATGCCTCCAGCGCCGATCATCGCCTGGATATCGTAGGGACCGAGTTTCGTGCCTGAGGTGAGTGCCATCTGAAGCTGTGGATTATATCGGACTTCCATGAACGCGGATCGAATTCCGCTCAGACCTCTTTACAGTCAACCGCGCAGACCTTGAAATGTGTACACTAGCCAAGCGGTTAGCCGAGGTTTGTGTTTTTTCCTGACGGTCCAGCCCTCGCGCTTTGTATGATGGGTCTAAGCGATTTCTAAGTTCGGCATTACCAATCAAAGGAGAATGGAATGAGGCTGTCTCGAACCATCGGAAAAGTTGCGGCGGTCGTGCTCCTGGCATCGGCCGCCATCGTTGCTCGCGCCCAAGACTCCGGTGATAACTGGAACTTCCCCGATTTCACCGCGATTCAACGCCTGGGCCTGGGGCAGCGATCGTTGACGATGAAGGTCTACTGGTCGGGCGCGAATGTGCGGGTCGAGGAGTCCCCCACCTTGGCCACACTATACTTGCCCGCGACCGGCAACGTGTACAGATTGACGGTTTATGCCGACAAGACCCGGCAGTGTATCGTGATGACGGCTGCCCAGGCGAAAGATTTGTTGCCCCACCCTTTGGAGTTGTTGCATGGGACCAAGGTAAAACGTACCCCGGCTGGCACCGACACCGTCGATGGCCATAGCTGCAAGGTCGAAAATGTCGTGGTCACCAAAGCCGACGGCAGAACCATTGAGTCCAAGGTATGGGAGGCGGATGATTTCAAGGGTGCTCCGGTGAAGATCGAATCGACAACCGAGCACGGTAAAATTGGGGCCCTGTACGGCGACATCACTTTCGCCCCACTGGACAAGGCGTTGTTTACTGCTCCCGACAAGTGCATCCCGTATGACAAGATGGGCCAGGTTGTGGAGCAAAAAATCGTCCAATAACCCGGCGACGCGGTAACGATTTCTCTCCGTCCTTTCCAGTTTTGGCCGGATTATAGGGAAAAAAGAAGAGGCCCCGATACCCTGGGGCCTCTTTTAAATTCCGCTGTGAAAAACAGCGGTGAAAACTTACTTGCCGAGAAGGCCGCGCGGGCTGCCTACGCCCGTGCAGTAATCCCAGTTCGCCTTAACTGTGCAACTGTTCCCGCCCGTCTTGATGTCGTAGAAGTTCGTCTTGTAAGCCAGGGCTGTCGGCAGTTGCGAGTAAAGGAGAGTGTTCTCCTCGTTCGAGAAGTACCCGTAGCCAAGCGTGGGGAACCCGTACCAGGTTGACAGTTTGTTGCCCGCTCGGTTGACGATGCTGGCCAGCGATGGAGACGCAACGCTGGTGCCGCCCACGTAGCAGAATCCGCCGCAGTCGTACGCATTGTAGATGTATACGCCGGAACTCGGATCGGCATTGAAAGCGAAGTCCGGGGTGGCGCGGTTGGCCTCGCCCAATATCGGGTATTGGTAGTCTGCCCACGCTCCCGTATTGGAGCCGGTGTAGCTGTTGGCCCAGGTCTCATAAGAACTGGTGCCGCCGCCGGAACCAGCCCAGCAGGATTCGGAAGAGAAATGATCGTTGGAAGCGGTGCGCAGCACCGAGGTACCGCCAGCCGAAGTTAGCCAGGGGTTCGAGCTCGGATAGGCGGCGCCGCAGCCACTGTCACCGGCCGAGGCAAAGGTGACGGTCGGTATCGTGTAGTTGTAGTGAAAGCCGGCGAAGAGTGCGTCGTTGGAGTTCTCACCCGAGTACTCGCCGCTTCCCCAGCTGTTGGAGACTGCTCCGCCGCCGTAGTACTGCACATACGAGAAGGCCACTTGCTCGGCGTAGTAAAGGTCCGTGCCGGAGTTCGAGCACGCCTCTACCAGAATGATGATCGCTTTCGGCGCAAAAACATGCGCCCATTCGATATCGAGCGATTCTTCCACCGACCAGCCCGCGTTCGCAGGTGGCGCGGTGCAGTCGCCGTTTCCGTTGGCATAGACCTTGAGGAAGCTAGCCGCGGGCAGACCCCAGTAACTATCAAAGGCCGCCAGGTCGCTTGAGGCGTCCGGGTTATCGAAGGCGTCGACTAAAGCGATAGCTCCCCAACCTGCGGAGGAAGGACCGCCAGAGCCAGGATTGTAATTCGGCACGCATCCGGCTGAGGTGGGGCTCTTCACATAGAGACAGCCCATGGAATTGGGTGTCTCGGGGATTTCAGTAATGGAATCAGGGTTGATGGTTTCCATTCTTTGCGGCGCCTTCGTGCCCGCCGGCTTTTTGCCATCCACGCTGGGGAACACATAGTTGGTATGAAAGCGCAGACCCGCGTCCTCGGGACGCTCGATGCTGCTCTCAGGCGTGTAGATGTGACCGGATTGCATGCCGCGCGGGGTGGCCTCCGATTGTGCACCAGCCACGGCCGCGCCTCCCCCTCGCTCTTGCGCCGTTGCGAAAGTTGCGAAGCTCAACACCAACACCGCCGCGATTGCTACCACAAATAGCTTGTTCTGCTTTTGCATGTTTTTTATCCTTTCCCTACTTGCGTGGGATTGTTTCAGGGCCAGGTGGGAATCCACATCGCCGATTGAAGCCGGTCCGGGCGTAACCCGAGCCGACGCTCTTTCGAGATTCCTCCTGGACGTTTTTGTGTCTGAAGTCTTGAGCAGAAGCCTGAGATCAGAGTGGCTCGACGGGGGAAGCGCAGTGGCCGACTCTGACTGCGAGACAGCTTAGCTCATTCCCAATAGAAGTCAAGTGAATAATCGCATTCTCGGCGATAAATTTTGCGCTGGTGAGAAACCCGAGATCCCGCGCCAGACGCGGTGTTTACCAAACCGGTTCGGGTTCGACGATTGCGGCTTCCACTTCACTGTTATGCGGCATAAGTGCAATTATTTGCATCCCAAAGTGAATCTTGAGCTCTGGTTTATAACCGGTTAGCTCATCAGAAGTTAGGGAGGATCCCGGCCCGCAAATCCCGATCGCGCGCGACCCCGACTACCCGACCTTGACAACCCCATCCGGCGGGTACATGATTTCGCCAACTTCGTCTAAGGCTGCCGGCCCTGAGGAGTAGCTTCCCAGGTAGAAGTCAGCCCACACCACCGTCCGCGCCCCCAAGGAGAACGCCGATGAAACGCTTTGCCCAAACTCTGTTGCTGGTGGCTCTGCTTGGAGCCCTTGCCCAGGCGCAATTCCCTTCCCAAATCCAGCACGTAATTATCGTCTTCCAAGAGAACCGTACTCCCGACAACCTCTTCCAGGGCTTGCATGGCCTCAAGGGTTCGAATGGAGTGAAGTACGATATCCAGAACTACTGGGTGGAATCGAACGGCACAACCCACAAAGCGCTGGCACCGGTCGGACTGGCGACCAACTTCGACCTCAGCCACGCGCATAGCGCGTTCGTGGCCGAATCGACGGCTCCCAGCACGGCAGTTGTTCCCGCGTGTGGCGGCACACCCACGAGCCGCATCTTCGGCTGCGCCGCTTCCACCTGGAATCAGTTTATGTACGTCGATAACGCGCAGGCTCTAACCTCCACCAATTTGTACGGAAAGAATCTGACCACCCACATTCTCGACCCCTACATCACTATGGCCAAACGATGGGGATGGGCGAATTACATGTACCAGACCAACCAGGGCCCGAGTTATCCGGCGCATCAGTTCATTTTTGGCGGAACCTCCGCGCCCACCCCGCTCGACGATCAGCAGGGCACGTTTGTCTCGGAGAACTTCACCGCGCCGGAGGGAGTTACAATTTTCGCCGGATGTCTGGCGAACACCAGCGTTATGAATTTCCTGATCGACTCCAGTGGAACGGAGACGCCGTTCGGCGGCACGCTCGGCGACTTCTGCTACAACCGCAACACCATGGCGACATTATTGGACAGCAACAAGACTCCCATTCCCTGGAAGTACTATGCTCCGGCGAAGGGTTCGATCTGGACCGCTCCCAATTCGATTACTGCCATTTGCCAGCCCAACTCCAGCTACACGGCATGTGACGGCTCGGAGTGGGCGACGAACGTGGTTTTCCCGTTCACCGGCAGTTATGGCGCGGTTCCCTTCTTGAACGATCTTCAGAACTGCGAACTGCCCGCGGTCAGCTGGGTTATACCCGACGGAAAATGGTCTGATCACGCCAATGGCAACAACGGCCTCGGCCCCTCCTATGTGGCCGCCATCGTGAACGCCGTCGGAGGCTTCAACAACAACTGTGGATATTGGGCCAACACCGCGATCGTCCTGACCTGGGACGACTGGGGCGGATGGTATGACCACGTAGCGCCTTGGAAACTGGCCGCGCCCTACAGCAACTATAGCTATGGCTTCCGCGTACCGTTGATCATGATCTCGGCCTACACCAAGCCGGGGTTGGTGAGCACCGTGCAGCCCGAGGATTTCGGCAGCATCCTAAACCTGCTGCAAGGAATTTTCTTTGGCCCCACGCACGAGCAACAATTAGGCTTCGCCGACGCGCGATCTTCAAACGATCTGCGCGAGTTCTTCACCGACACGGCGCAGCCCTACGGCGCGACCATTCCCGCCGTGGAGGACATCAACTATTTCCTCAATCTGCCCGCACCAAGCGTTGTCATCAATGAGGCAGTGCCTCCGGATAACGACTAAATAGACCTTGGGCGTCCCACGTCTTGCGCTTTGCGAGACGTGGGATGCTGCCGCCCTCCACACTAAAAGATGACAAGGGTGAATGAGTGTCTGCCCCATACGGGGTTCGTGGTTATTTATAATCACTGTTCCCAGTCTTACTTTTTGCTGGGCGAAGGACACTCCTTCTAAGGACACTCATTGGCACTCGACGAAAATATTTATGAAATCCGGCGCGAGAAGCTGAAGAAGATTGAAGCTCTCGGGCATCCGGCGTATCCGCGAAAGTATAACTTCAGCCACACCGTGCCGCAGATTCTGGCCGAGTACTCCGGGCAGACGGCGGAGGAACTGGAATCTCCGCGGGTGACGGTGCGGGTTGCGGGACGCATCATGGCGATCCGGCTGATGGGCAAGGCCGGGTTCGCGCACTTGCAGCAGGACGGGCAGCGGTTGCAGATCTACGTCAAGAAAGATGCGATCGGCGATGCCGGCTTCGAACTGTGGAAGCTGCTCGACCTGGGCGATCATATCGGAGTCCGAGGGTACCTTTTTCGCACGCGCACGGGCGAACTCAGCATTCATGCCGAGGAATTGACGTTTCTCTCGAAAGACCTGCTGCCTTTGCCGGAAAAATTTCACGGGCTCACCGACGTGGAGTTGCGCTATCGCCAGCGCTATCTCGATCTGGTGATGAATCCGGAAGTGCGCGAAGTGTTCTTGAAGCGCAGCAAGCTGGTGCAATCTCTGCGGCGGTATTTCGATGGGCAGCAATTCATGGAAGTCGAGACGCCGATGATGCATCCGATTGCGGGCGGGGCGGTGGCGCGTCCGTTTAAGACGCATCACAACACGCTCGACATGGATCTGTTTCTGCGCATCGCTCCCGAACTTTATTTGAAGCGGCTGACGGTGGGCGGATTCGATCGCGTGTATGAAATTAACCGCAACTTCCGCAACGAGGGGCTGGGATGGAGATGGAATCCTGAGTTTACGATGCTCGAGGCTTACCAGGCTTACACCGATTACCTTGGCATCCTGGACACGACCCAGGCGGCGATCGAGCAGGCGGTGAAAGATGTCACCGGCGGGATGAAGACGAAGTGGGGCGAGCACGAGATTGACTGGTCGCATGCCAACTGGCGGCGGATGACGATGCGGGAAGCGATCGGCAAGTTTTGGCCGGAAGAGGCCGGACCGAATCCGACACTAGCCGACTATTCCAACCAGGAAACTGTAGCCGCTTTTATAGACAGAGCAATAAACTCGATGCAGGCCGCGATGGATGCTAAAGGCGGTGTCTTTGTAGGAAAACACGGCAAACTTCAGGCTATCTTTCAGCTCATTCGGAAGGAACTGGAAAGAGGAGGAAGCGCGGGCGCTGCGATCGCCGCCACCTTTGAGGCGATCGCGGAGGAACACCTCGTGCAGCCTACGATCATTTATGAATTTCCTACCGCGATTTCGCCGCTGTCAAAACAAAAGCCGGATGAGCCTGACTGGACCGAGCGCTTCGAGATCTTCGCCGGGAAGATGGAGATTGCCAACGGCTTCAGCGAGCTCAACGATCCCGAGGATCAGCGCGCGCGATTCGAGTCGCAGTTAAAGGAACGAGAACGCGGAGACGAAGAAGCTCACCAGATGGACGAAAATTACATCAATGCGTTGAGCTATGGCATGCCTCCGGCGGGCGGCGTGGGATTGGGAGTGGACCGGCTGGCGATGCTGATCACCGACTCGCACACGATCCGGGATGTGATTCTGTTTCCGCAGCTGCGGCCGGAAAAGCATTCGACCGCGGAGGACGCAGAGAGCGCGGAGGAGAAGCAGGGTTAACTCCCTAGTACCTAAACAATCACTTGAAGGGTTGGCAGTTTTCACTCATTCTGAAGTCAGTTTGAGCTTGGTCATGGCGGCGCTGTCGTAACGTCACTTCGGACGTTGGGTCGACAGCGCTTTGCTTTTCCACAGGATGGTTGCGAGTTGGACGGGGCCGAGCCCCTTCACCGCACGAGCCATTAGTTGGCGGCGCTTCCGGATTTTTTCCCCGCCTGTCCAGCACTTTTCTCCGGGCCGAAGTTCTTCGTCAGATAATTCAGAAAGGCGTTGCGGTCGGCGTCCGGAATGACGGCACCGAGGCCTTCCATCTTCTCCAGTTCGTCGGACCATTGCTGGCGTGTCATATGCTGCTCGGCGATGCGGTTGGTATTGTGGCACTGGGTGCAGGCAGCCTTGATCTTGGGCTGCATGGGTCCGGGCGGCAAAGGCTTACCGGGAGCGCTGGGCGCTTGCGCGCTCACCAGAACGATGGCTGCGAACAGAAAGGTAGCCAGACAGATTCGTTGCAACACGCAGAATTCCCCACACACTCGCGGCTGCAGGAGCCGCTTAGAGTCGCCGCCACGGGCGCTGAGAATATGGTAGCAGCTCTCGGTTCTCAGAATTAGATGGCACTTCGCGGTTTGGGGATATTGCAATTGATTAGCGTTGGTCGAGCAGGTGGATGGTTTCCATGATCGTATCGCCCACGATTTCCAGGCTCTTGGGGCTGAGCTTGTCCACGGTGTCTTGCGCGGTGTGGTGGAAAACATTGTTGTAGCCGTAATCGAGGTCGATCACGTCGGCCGTCGGCACGCCGCGGTTGAAAAATGGAATGTGATCGTCTTCGATGGCTCCCTGGTCGGCGTAGAAGTGCGACTGGTAGCCGAGGCGCTCGGCAGCGGTGTAGATGAGGTCGAGCAGCCAGGCAGCGCCCTTGGTGTTGCGCTGGATGTCCAGATCGGCGTCGCCAATCATGTCCATCACCATGAGCGCTTTGATTTTTTTCAGGCTGCCGTCTTTCTCCCATTTTTCGGCCAGATGACGTGCGCCGTAGACGCTGTCGGTGTCGCTCCAGGTCTTAACGGCTTCTTCGCCGTCAGACCAGACCAGCCAAACGCTGTAGCCATCGCGCTTTTTGCCCGAAGCGCGCAACTGATTGGCGTATTCCAGCAGGATAGCGGTGGAAGAGCCGCCGTCGTTCGCGCCTACGTATCCGATATTGCGCAGCGGATAGTTGGTGTCGTAGTGGCCCATGATTACGATGATGCCGTCCTTTGTGCCGGGGAATTTCGCAATGATGTTGCGGACGGGGAACTTCCCTTCCACCGTGTCGGCGGTGAAGGCGTCGTCTTCCACTTGATCGCCTTTGAGATGGTCGAGGATGTAGCGCTCCAGCTTCTTGTGGCTCTCGCTGCCCATGTAGCGCGCACCGAAGGCGGTGACTTCACGGGTGTACTGGAAGGCTCGCTTGGCATCGATGTGCGGGAGCGGGGCGTTGCCGGACGGCGCGGCCTCCGGTGCGGGCATCGCTGCGGTCGACGCGGATTTTGGAACTGCGTTAGCTTCGGTTCCTTTGGCGCAAGCGGAGGTGCTGGCTAAGGCAATGACCAGCGGCAGGGCCAGACAGATCCTTAACCACGGGGTACACGGAGTTACACGAGGGAAAGCTCGATCTCCAAATTTCCTGGCGGATGTCGGCATGTGTTCCCCTGTGTTCCTCCGTGCACTCCTTGGTTAAGACGCTTTCTTCTCCGCCCGTTTCTTTCGCTGGTTGGGATGCACTAGCCACGCGATCGCGGTGCTCAGCACGTACAAGCCGATCATGGGTGCCGCGAAGATGCACATGTTCAAAATGTCCGGGGTGGGCGAGACGATGGCGGCAACCACGAAGATTCCGAGAACTGAATAACGGATGTTGCGCCACATCCAGCCGGCACTGACGATGCCCATGAGCGCCAGAAAAAATACGAGGATCGGCATTTCAAAAATGATGCCCATGCCGACGATGAGCGTCAGGAACAAAGAACTGTATTCGCTAAGCGTGATCATCGGCTGAAAGTCTTTGCCGTAGCCGATCAGGAAAACGAGCGCCTGCGGGAGAACGACTTTGTAGCCAAAGAATCCGCCGGAGAGAAACAGGGCGATGGTCGAGACCATGAAGGGCAGGACGTAGCGCTTCTCGTTGCGGTAAAGGCCCGGCGAGATGAAGCACCAGAGCTGGTAGAGCACGAAGGGTGACGTGACAAACAGGCCGGCCATCATCCCGACTTTCAAGTAGAGATTGAAGGGCTCGGTGGGATTGACGTAGACGAGTTTGGCCGAGAGGTTGTTGCGCGCGAGCGCGTCCATGATCGGACGCTGCATAACTCCGTAGATACGCTCGGCGTATCCCCAGCAGGCGAAGAAGCCGACCACGACGGCAATGGCGGAGTATACGATGCGCTTGCGCAGTTCCTCGAGATGGTCGAGGAAGCCCATGGCGGGCATCTGATCTTTATCGCTATCCTTAACGGATTCGTTCAGGGGTGAGGAGGCGGCCGCTTCAGGCATCGGGCGCAACCTTCGAAGCGCCGACTCTCGGAGTGGGAGCAGGCTCGGGGATGGAAGCGGGCTCGGCCGGGGCGGCCAGGGCTGGGGCGGCGGCAACTTCAGTTACGGGATTTTCCACAACCGCGCGCTTTTCGGCGGTGGGCGGATTGAAAATGCGGCTGGCCAACGATCCAAGCGGGGCCTGGAGGGGCGGCAGAATCTGTTGTCGGCTGCCGCCGGGTTTCCCAGTCATATCGAGCGAATTGACCTCGGACTCGATCTGGGAGCGGAATTCATTGGAAGCGCGCCGGAACTCGTTGAGGATGCGCGCGACCTGGCGGCCGATCTCCGGCATCTTCTTGGGGCCAAAAAGGATCAGCACCAGAAGAAACAGAAAGATCATTTCGCCCGAGATGCCAAAATTCATGGATCTATCATAATGCGGGACAGGCGATACCGGCTACTCGCGAGGTGGAATGGGTGAAAAATATGATCGGCATAGGGGGGAGAGTCACCTCTCCTCCCCTGCCACACCACCGTACATGCGGGTCCGCATACGGCGGTTCGGATGAGTTAAGTTACCCGGCAAACAAACGTGGAAGGCCCAGCGAGTCAAAGTAAGCAGTGGGAAACGGGAGGCTCAGGGCGGGGCTATTCGCCAACCGCCACGAGCTGCGTCGTTTCTTCTGCTTCCAGATCACGGATCGCAACCTGCGTCGTATCCATTGATCCAGACCATGCAGCACCGAGGGGGTCTGGCAGTAGCCGAAGTAGCTTTTCCATCCACGTAAGTAGACGGCCAGTTCCTTCGTCATCTGCTCCAGACTGATGCCTCGTGTCCGGCGCGTCAGTTCCCGCACTCTTTGCTTACAGCGGAGCAGAGCTTTCGGCGCAATACGCCGTTTGACCCCGGCTCCTCCCGTGAAGCTGAAGCCCAGAAACTTTCGCTCCTGCGGTCGTGCCACCGCGCTCTTCGTCTGGTTCACCTTGAGCTTGAGTCGGCGCTGGATGAAACCAGTCACACTCTGCATGACTCGCTTCCCCGCCCGCTCGCTCGCCACGTAGATATTGCAATCATCCGCGTAGCGCACGAAGCGGTGATGGCGTCGCTCCAACTCCCGGTCCAGTTCGTCGAGCACGAGGTTCGACAACAGCGGAGACAGCGGTCCTCCTTGCGGAGTTCCTTCCTCCACCGCACTCACCAGCCCGTTCTCCATCACGCCCGACTCCAGAAATGATCGAATCAGCTTGAGCATTCTCTGGTCGTTCACCCGCCGCGCTATCGCCGCCATCAGTCGGTCGTGGTTGACCCGATCAAAGAACTTCTCCAGATCCAGGTCCACCACCCAGCGTTTGCCAGCAGCGATATACTGCTGCGCCTTAGCCACCGCCTGATGCGCCGAACGCTGCGGACGAAATCCGTGACTGTGCTCGGAGAACGTCGCGTCCCATCTGCTTTGCAGAACCTGCATCACCGCCTGCTGGATAAATCGATCCAGCACCGTCGGAATGCCCAACTGCCGCACTCCTCCGTCCGGTTTCGCGATTTCTACTCGCTTCACCGGTTGTGGTTGATACGTCCCGCTTAGCAACTGTTCCCGGAAGGCTGGCCAGTGCTGCTTCAGGTGGCCCGGCAACTCCGACACCTTCATGCCGTCGATCCCCGGACTCCCCTTGTTGGCCTTCACTCGTCGTAACGCCCGCAGGCAGTTCTCTCGCCCGCAGACTTCTTCCATCACTTGCTCTGGGATAGCCGGGCTTTCCCACGCGCGTTTCGCCGTGAGCGATTCGGTCCCTTCCCGCCGAGCCTTCGGAGCTTCACTCCTCCCCTCGTCGGTAAAGGCCAGCACCATCTGTAGCTGGTTCTTCTGCCGCTTGTCGCTCATCGAGTCCCGCTGGCTACTTGCCGCTCCCTTCCGTTTGGGCCTTCGTCGCTTGCGCGACTACTATGCCCGCTGCTGACTTCTGCAACGCGGTCAGAGCGAATCGCTTCGCCCTCAGTCACGATTCCGTGACACGCCGCAGACCTCCCGAGGTAAGTTCGACCGCCTTCAACGCGCAACCGCCGAATCTACCACCAGCAGCCTTGATGGATCTGGGCTTCGCGGCTTTTTGCCCGCTCGCCCGCTGCCGTAGGCCTCTTCATCCGGTTCTTGTTCATCGGCTCGCGCCTTTGCTCCACGCTTCTTTCAGACCCCGCCTCGCGACGACGCCCTTGCGCTTTGCTATCACTTCACCTCCATCTGGTTGTGAAAAGGACTTTCACCTTCGAGCTGTCGAACATGCTCGGCACACCAAAAGTGAGACAGCCGCGAGCGGCTGTCTCACCTAGGACGGAAGGAGATTTACTTGAAGGTGTAGCCGATGGTGGCGCCGACCCGGCTGCTGTGGTTCGAACTGTAGTCGGCGGTGCCGTTGTTGACCCAATAAAAGCGCGCCTCCGGGCGAATGAAGAGACCGCCGTGGAGCGGATACAGCTTGATGCCGCCGCCGAGATCCACGTCGAAGTGGTTGCTCGATGAGATCAGCTGGCTGCCACCGCACGACGAACCAACCCCGCTGCACTGGGAGAAATGGGTATCGAGGGCGCCGATGCCGCCAACCAGCTCCAAGTAGGCATGGGGTGCGATCTTGGGAGAGTACACGGCGTTGAAGTTGTAGAACACGGGACGATAGGTGATGCCGGAATCGAGGCCGCAGAGAGATACTGCGCAGTTGGTGCTGCCGGCCCTCCAGAACACTTCAGCTCCGAAACCGAGGTTGTGCCAGAAAAGAACATCGCCGCTAACCCCAGGAAAAGCCCCGCCTTTGAGTGACGGGGCGTTTTCAACGCCGCTCACAAAACTAGCATTCGGCGCGATTGTCGTGCTGACGCCGAACCCAATGTCGATTTTCTGGGCTTGCGCGAAATTCGAGAACGATGCCAGGGCCGCGCAGGCAAAGGCCATGAGGATGGCAAGACGCAACATCTTTTTCAATCGAAACCTCCTGTGAAATGGTGGATTTAACAACTTGGATGCAGGTTGAGAGCGATGCGCTGGCTAAACGGCGGGAGATTTTACGAGAATTTACGGTGCCGGAAGAACATGAACTGCCGGTGTTTAGCGCCCTCATTTCGCGCGCCAACAGCGGGCACCGCAGGTCGCCGATATAGATATATTAAGGAGACATCACGGGCGGTGTTAGTAGGCCAGCAGAATGCGCAGATCGCGAAGATTATTCCCCGTGGGCCCGGTGATGATCGCGTCGCCTAACGCATCGAAAAGAGGATAGGCATTGAAAGTTGAAAGCGCGTGGGACACGCTTTCGCCGCGGCCGCTTGCACGATCGCTTGTCCGATCACCTGCCCGGTCAAGCGTACTCCCATCGACCACGGCTCCGGCGGCGGGACTGTTGCCATCGATGCCATCGGTGCCGGCGCTCAGCACGGTGATGTCCTGTCCCGCGATCTGTTCGGCGCAGGCGAGCGCAAACTGCTGATTACGTCCACCTACACCGCCGTTGCGGACGGTTACGGTCACCTCGCCTCCGGAGATCAGACAGACTCGCGATACTTTACGGCGCAACTCACGCAGGCGATTGAGCAGGTAGGCAGCCGCTTTTTCGTAAGGCCAGTCGTCGCAGGAATTGTCGACTTCAACGGCGAAACCGGCGCGGGTAGCAGCTGCGGCAGCTTCATCGATGGCCACTTGGTTCGAGAGCACGGTCCACCAGCGCGCGCGGACGAAAGCGGGGTCGTCGGATTTCGGTGTCTCATCGAGCGCGTGCTCGCGGAAAAGATCGGCGACGGATTTCGGAAATTGCTCGATAAGATTGTACTGGGCGGCGATGCGCTCGCAGTCGTGGACAGACGTGGAATCGGGCATGGTGGGCCCGGAGGCGAGCGCGTCGGGGGTAGCGTCGGGCACGTCCGATACGAGAATCGAAACCTGTTGCGCGGGATAGGCGGCCTGGGCGAGGCGGCCTCCCTTGACAGCGGAAAGATGCTTACGGATGGCGTTGATCTCGGCGATGGGCGCGCCGGAATGGACGAGCGCGCCGTAGGTGGCTGCAAGATCGTTGAGAGAAATTTCTTCGTCGTTTGAACTCACGACGGGCTTTTCTACGATGGACGAGCCGCCTCCGGAAAGCATGAAGATGGCGAGTGACGAGGAGTCGAGCGACTTCAGCGATTTGAGAATGGCTTCGGCGGCGCGAATGGATTCTGCCGTGGGGGTGGGATGGCCTCCGACATAATAGCGGAACCCCCGCACTTGACTTGATGGTGCGACCGACGATGCAACGATGCCTTCGAGATTGCTTCCGACCTGCGCTTCGAACGCAGCGGCCATGGTGTGCGCAGCCTTTCCGATCGAGACGACGAAGACGCGGTGATAGGCATCGAAATCGTGCAGGTCTTCGCCGATCCGCAGAACGCGGCGCTCGCAATGTACATTGCGGGCGAAGGCGGCTTCGATAGAGGCATTCTTGAGTGCAGCGGCAAAGATCTCACGGGCAACTTCGCGCGTGCGGCGGAATTGCTGGTCGCGCTCGGGAGTCAGGCCGGACATGGACGGGATTATAAAGAAGGTCGTTCAGTCTTGGCTTCTAGCAGCTCGCCGCTTCTCGTCTGACCTTAGTCGCTCGCGATCTTCGTCGGCATGATCTGGCTGACCCACTCCTCGATGGCTACGCGCATCTCTTTGAGCCTGCCTTCGAAGAAATGATCACCAGCCTCGATACGAATTAGTTTCTTCGGATCAGCGAAGGTGTCGACGAGCGCTTCGAGTTTTCCGGCGGGTCCGAACTGATCGCGCGATCCGCTGACGAAGAGTTTGGGTTTGGTGCACTGGCGCAGGAATTCAAAATCGTAAATACGGTTTTCGACAGCCACGGCGGGCAATCCGAGCGCAATGAGCGCTTGGACTCGGTCATCTTCGTAGGCGGCGCGCAATCCAACCGCTGCTCCGAAAGAAAAGCCGGCGAAGATGACCGGCAGCGTGAATTCCTTTTCGAGCCAGTCGAGGGCGGCGCGCACATCTTCCACTTCGCCGCTGCCGTTGGCGTGTTCGCCTTCGCTCAGGCCGGTGCCGCGGAAATTGAAGCGGAGCACAGGAAAGCCAAAACTGTTCAGCGCTTTCATGGCGTGGAACACAACTTTGTTGTGGAGGGTTCCACCGTAGAGGGGGTGCGGATGGCAAACCACGGCGGCGTGCGTCGCGGTGGGAGAACCGGCGTTGAGCAGAGCTTCCAGGCGTCCGGCAGGACCGGTGAGAAACAGGGAGCGGATGGCGGAGGCGTCGGGCGGCACGAAACCAGAGTACAAGATTTAGCGGGGATTCCGCTGGTATTGGCACTCGGTTGCGTTCAGTTGGACGCTGTGCTCCACCCACTGAAAGGCACGCGTTGTTGATTTTGGGCGATTGGGGGTATACTCCGCGGATTCGATTGGGAGGCTGAGATGAGCCCAGCGCGGGATCAGGACGCGACTTCGGGGATGCTACAGCTACCGGCACGAGCCACTCTGGTGCTGGCGATTGCGTTGATCTCATTGTTCGCGGCCGCCCCATCGGCGGACGCGCAGACTTTTGATGTCATTTACCGATTCACTGGAACGCACGGCGACGGCGCGAATTCCACCGCAGGATTGGTGCGTGATTCTGCAGGCAACTTATACGGAACCACCTCGGTAGGAGGCAACGGCGCCGGAACCGTGTTCAAGCTGTCCCTGAGCCAAGACGGAGTTTGGACGGAAACGATCCTCTATACATTCAACGGCAGTTCCGACGGGGCGTTCCCGGCAGGAGGATTGATCTTGGACTCGGCCGGCAACCTTTACGGCACCACTACCGGGACCACGGGAACGGTGTTCAGGCTCACTCCGGCCGGCGAGCACACCGTGTTATACGCCTTCTGCTCTCTCCCAGACTGTGCGGACGGGACCAATCCCAACGGAGGATTGGTTCGAGATGCGGCGGGGAACTTGTATGGCACTACTTCGTTGGGCGGAAATCCTGCGTTGTGCGAAGAGGGCTGCGGAACCGTCTACAAGGTGGACCCGGCTGGTAACGAGACCGTGTTGTACAGCTTTTGCGCCGTCGCGAACTGTGCGGACGGATCGTTTCCGATCGGCGGAGGAGTGGCTTTTCCGGAAGATGGGCTGGTTCTAGATGCGGCGGGCAACCTGTACGGCACTACACCAACTGGCGGAAACGCTGGATTCTGTGCCGACGACAGGGGCTGCGGAACCGTCTACAAGGTGGATCCGAGTGGCAACGAAACCGTGTTGCACAGCTTCTGCTCCGATGCGAAGTGCGCCGATGGAAGTTACCCCGACGTGGGATTGACCCAAGACGCGGCGGGCAACTTGTACGGCACGACCGAAAGTGGCGGCGCACATATCCACTATGGAACTGTGTTCAAGCTGGACGCGGTTGGTAACGAGACCGTGTTGCATAGTTTCTCCGGCCACCCTGTTTTCGGCCCGCTGTACCCATCAGGTTTGGTCCTGGACGCGAAGGGCAATCTTTACGGCACCACCAACTTTGGCGGTACGTTCCACCAAGGTTCGGTGTTCAAGGTGACGAAGTCGGGACAGGCCCGCACGCTCTACAGCTTTACCGGGGGCAGAGAAGGCGCTCCGCCTGGAGGAGGGTTGGTCCTGGATCCGGCGGGCAACTTGTATGGCACGACCGAGGACGGCGGCTACCCCCACCACTGCCATACCTATGGCTGCGGCGTCGTCTTCAAACTGACCCCTTAATCGGCCGGTAACTTGCCTTGTATGGCCGGCAGATCCTGGCTCGCGGCACATCGATTAAGGACTTTCCACAAATTGCGATGGGCTGTTACGCTTTTCCTGCATGGACTTGTTTGCGCTTACCCGCCGGCTGATCGATATCGAATCCATTACTCCCAATGAAAATGCGGTAGGAGATTTTCTTTGCGACGAACTGCGGCGGCGCGGTTTCGACGCCCGGAAAATGCCGGTCGAGGGCGCGCGCGCGAATGTGCTGGCCACGTGGCCGGGGCATGATCGTCCAGAGATTGTGCTCTCCACCCACATGGATACGGTGCCGCCGTTTATTGCTTCTTCGGAAGATGACAAGCGCATTTACGGACGCGGAGCCTGCGACGCCAAGGGGATTATCGCGTCGCAGATTCTGGCGGCGGTGAAGCTGCGCGGGGAGGGCGTTTTCGTCGGATTGCTGTTCCTGGTAGGCGAGGAGCGCGACTCGATCGGCGCGAAGCTGGCTAACCAGCATCCGATCGGCGCACGCTTCATGATCAACGGCGAACCTACCGACAACCGGCTGGCGCTGGCGAGCAAAGGCGCGCTGCACGTGGAACTGGTGGCTCGTGGAAAGATGGCGCACTCGGCCTATCCCGAGCTCGGCGAATCGGCAATCGACAAACTTGTGGAAGCCTTGCACCGGCTGCACGCGATGAAGCTTCCCGAAGGCGCCGATGTGGGGCCGTGCACAAAAAACGTCGGCTCCATTCAGGGCGGGCGCGCGCCGAATGTGATTTCCGATTACGCGAAGGCTGATCTTTTCTATCGTCTGGTGGGCCCGGCGGATACGCTTCGCCGCGACATTACCGAGGCCGTTGGCGAACTCGCCGAGGTTCGCTTCACCCGCGAGACTCCTTTCCTGCGGTTGCGCACCTTGGATGGTTTGCCAACAATGGTCGCTGCCTTCACGACCGATATCCCTTCTCTTACGAACTGGGGCGAGCCGCTGTTGCTGGGGCCAGGTTCGATTCACGTCGCGCACACCACCGGCGAGTTTGTGGAGAAGACCCAGCTAGTGGAGGCGGTCGACATTTATTTTGCGATGGCGAAGAAACTCAGCTCTTAGCTTCTGGCCACTAGCTCGATTTATTTCTGCTCAGTTATTGGGCTTTTTTTGCGAATTCACATTCCACAAACTGCGAGCCGTGGGCTACGGATCGTCACATCCACTTGAGAGCTATGTCACTGCAATTTTCCTGGGTTCGGTCTATCTTGCTCGCGGCAGACTGTCCTACACTCCGACTCAGTGTTTCCTCTCTGCGATATCAACCCAGGGGGGACAGTACTATGCGCGCAAAAGTTATTGTAGTTCTCACCTTTTTCCTCTTCTCGATCTCCAGCAGCTTGGCAGGGACCCAGAAGGTGCTGTACACCTTCACCGGTGGTACCGACGGCGGCCAACCTTATCAAGCGGGCGTAGTCTTTGACACGGCAGGCAATCTTTATGGCGTCACGCAATTTGGCGGCGCGAATAACCTGGGAACGGTGTTTCAGCTCACGCCCTCCGCTGGCGGCGCCTGGACGGAAACCGTTCTCCACAGCTTTACCGGTGTCGGAGATGGCGAACAGCCCCAAGCTGGCTTGGCCATCGATGGAGCAGGCAATCTCTATGGCACCACCAGTTTTGGCGGCGATCCAAATCCTGGGTCCGAGTGCGGCACAGTCTTCGAGTTGTCGCCGTCAAGCAGCGGCTGGACGTTCGCCGTCCTGCATACCTTTACCGGCCAGGATGGCTGTTCACCTCAAGCCGACCTGAGCTTCTGGTCCGACAGTTATCTTCTCGGGACGACCGCCGGCGGTGGTTTGGGTTCGGAAGGGACGGCCTTCGGTCTGTCGACCTCAGGCACCGGCCATGCTTACGCTTCTTTCGAGGGAACCGACGGTAATTATCCGGGGGGCATGAATAGCTGGGGCTACGGGACCACCTACTACGGAGGCAAGGAAGGGGTAGGCAACGTCTTCGAGCCGGCCTGGGGCGATCGCTTTTCCTTGGGGGGACTCACATCGAAGTAATACACGTTTTTACCACGGCCGGTAAAGCCGGCTACTATCCGCTGGGTGACTTGGCCACGCAGTCGAATGCAAGCTGGGAAACGTGGATGTACGGCACCACCTCATCGGGAGGAGTTGGTGGCCGTGGCACGGTCTATCAGCTCACGGCAAGCGAATTCTTTTATAACGTCTGGGCTATTTCGGTTCTGCATAGCTTTTCCGGCCCTGATGGGGCGAGCCCGGGCGCTGGCGTGATCCTCGATGCCGCAGGAAACGTTTACGGCACGACTCAATATGGAGGTCCAGCAAATGCTGGCACCGTCTTTGAACTAACCCCACCGGTAAAGAAAAAGTGGACCCAGACCGTGATGTACAACTTCACCGGCGGAGCTGATGGGAGCGTTCCCACCGGCAGCCTTGTGTTCGACAATGCTGGAAACCTCTACGGCACGACAAACGCTGGCGGCGCTTATGGCCAAGGTGTTGTTTACGAGGTCACACCGGCTGCGGCGACCACAACTACGCTTACGTCTTCGCCGAACCCATCGACTCACGACCAAGCCGTGACCTTTACCGCAGTGGTCGCGTCCAGCGCTGGAGCGCCGCCTGATGGAGAGACCGTTTCGTTTATGAAAGGCACCAAGGTACTAGGCACGGGACCGTTGAGTGGCGGCTCGGCGAGCCTTATTATCTCGACTCTGCCCGTGGGCACCAACTCGATCACGGCGGCATACGGGGGTGACCCGCAGTTCGCCGGCAGCACGTCGAATGTGGTGAAGCAGGTGGTAGAGGAAGCTACGAAGTAGCGATAGATCTAGCGATAGTGGTGCAGTTCATCAAACTGCACCACTATCTATCTTCTGCCGACGCCATTCTTGCCCACTGTCGCGGCGTCTCGAAAACCGCGAGACGTGGGGCATACCCCTGCAAAGAAACCCCGCCCAAGCGAAAACTTGGACGGGGGCCCCTTACTCTCAACAATACAGCGGCGTTCTAGTCGTTTCTATTCGCCGGCCGCCTGCATGATCAGGTGGTCGACGATGCGGTGCGCTTCATCGATGTGGTGGATGGCGCGATTGCGCAGACCGTGCACGGATGGATCGTCTTCTTCTCGGGCGATATCATTGTGCGCCTTGTCGAGCAATTCCAGAGCACGGCGATAGCGGCCTTTGTGCCCCATGTGGGCATCTACCGGCGGATGGTCATTCAGATCCTTGCCATCGTCAATGGCAGCGTGTTTAATTTCTGCAATGGCCTTGTCAATCTCCTCGATGGCGTGATCTTCTTCTCTATCCATGCGGCCGGACCATGTCCCGCGCTCCAGATGAGCGCGTGCGTGACGCAGGTCGGTGAGGGCGTGCAGGTAGGCCGGATGCCTCCCCGGTTCGTCGGCGAACGTCATCGCGGCACAGGCCGCGACAACGAACAACAATACGGCACAACATCGTGCAATTTTCATAGTCTCCTCTTAGATAAGCCTTTCGGCGAAATGAAGCTCCTTCATGCTAAACCCGGAATTGCGGTTTTTGTCTCGTTAGGCCTCGCTGGATTCTAGGCAGCGGCGCAGGTTGGCGGAAGGTAACTTCGGGGCATGAACCCGGTGTTTTTCCATTCGCTACTATTTGCACTTGACAGGCTGCAATCCGGCCAACCGATCAATTCCCTGGTCGTCGTGGCTCCATCCCTGCCTCTATCGCGATAGACTCTCATGATGACCACCGGCTCGCATAATTCCCTGGCCCGCGCTTCTTCTTCCTACCTGCGTTCGGCAATGCACCAGCCGATCCAGTGGCATGAGTTTGGGGAGGAGGCTTTTGCCGCAGCTCGCGCCGCGGATAAGCCTGTGCTTCTGGATATTGGCGCGGTCTGGTGCCACTGGTGCCACGTGATGGATCGCGAATCCTACGACGATCCGGAAGTGGCGGCGATCGTCAACGAGCATTACATCGCGGTGAAGGTCGATCGGGACGAGCGTCCCGATATTGACAGCCGCTATCAGGTGGCGGTGGCCTCGCTCACGGGGCAAGGCGGATGGCCGCTGACGGCGTTTCTTACTCCCGATGGCAAGCCGTTTTATGGAGGGACTTACTTCCCTCCGGCGGACGCTTACGGGCGCCCCAGTTTCAAGCGCGTGTTGCTTTCGATTGCTCAGGCCTATCACGAAAAGCACGGCGACGTGCTGGAACAGGCGCGGATGGTCGAGAGCGCCATTGCGCGGTCGGAGTCGTTTTCATCGGGAGGCGGCGAAGTGTCCGCCGCGGTAATTGACGAGATTGTGGAATCGGCGCGGCAGATGTTTGACGCGGCGAACGGCGGCTTCGGAAGCGCGCCGAAATTTCCGCATCCGGCTGCGCTCGATCTGGTGATGGATCAGTATGCGCGAACGCAGGACGAAGAGCTGCGCACAATCTTCGTCCACACGCTGGAGAAGATGGCGCGGGGCGGCGTCTATGACCAGTTGGCGGGCGGGTTCCATCGTTACTCGGTCGACGAGCGCTGGATCGTACCGCACTTCGAGAAGATGTGCTACGACAACTCGGAACTGCTGAAGAACTATGTACACGCTTATCAGGCGACGGGGGACGAGTTCTTCGCAGGAGTGGCGCGCGACATTATTCGCTGGATGGATGAGTGGCTCAGCGACCGCACCCATGGCGGCTTCTACGCCTCGCAGGATGCCGACTATTCGATGGATGACGATGGAGACTACTTCACCTGGACCTTGGCGGAAACTCGGGCTGCTCTGAGTGCGGACGAGTCGGCAGTCGCAGAGCTCTATTACGACATCCGGGAAATCGGAGACATGCATCACAACCGGGCGAAGAATGTGCTCCACGTTTCTTCTTCCGCTCGAAACACGGTGGAAGAAATTGCGCACCGGCTAAACATTGCGGAGGAACGAGCGCGAGAACTGCTGGCGGCGGCGCAGAAGAAGATGTATGCGGCACGATTGCTGCGTCCGACGCCGTATGTCGACAAGACCATGTACGCGGGTTGGAACGCGATGTGCGTTTCGGCGTATCTGGAAGCGGCCAAGGTGCTCGATCTGGCCGAGGCTCGCCACTTTGCCCTGCGCTCGCTCGACCGCTTGCTTTCCGAGGGATGGAACGCGGGCCGCGGGATGAAGCACGTGGTTGCGTACTCCGATCCGCAAGCGCAGCGACGCGACACTTCCGGTGTGCTGGACGACTATGCGTTCGCGGTGATTGCATGTCTCGACGCTTACGAGGCAACCGCGGATCTGAGCTACTACCGTTTTGCGCGTTCGATTGGAGATGCGATGATAACCGGTTTCTTCGATCCGGCGGCGGGCGGATTTTTCGATACTCGTGCCACGGCGGGCGGAGAGACTGCGCTGGGAATTTTGGGGACGCGGCGGAAACCATTTCAGGATTCTCCGACTCCGGCGGGAAATTCAGTGGCGGCGATCGCGTTGCTGCGTCTGCATGGATACGCAAGCGCTGCTACGAATAACGAGGCATCGTATCGCGACCAAGCCGAACAGACGCTGGAGGTCTACTCCGGCATCGCGGGGCAGCATGGCATTTTTGCGGCGACTTATGGACTGGCGCTCCTGCGCTTCCTCCAACCCCACACGCAAGTGGTGGTTATCGGGAACGACGAAGCGGCAGCGGAGCTGTATCGGGCAGCGGTGCGGCCGCTGCGCTTGAACATCGCAGTTCTGCGTTTGGACGCGGACAAAGCGGTCGCGCAGAATCTGCCCCCGGCTTTGGCAGAGACGATTCCGAATCTTCCCCCGCTCGGCGGAGAACGGTCGTTGCACGAACGGTCGTTTGCCGTAGTGTGCTCGGGGTTCGCTTGCCAGGCTCCGATTTTCGATCCGGAAGAATTGGCACGGGCGCTGGGGATGCGCTAAGTTCTGTATCCCGGCATTCCAACCACCAAGAGCTTCCTGGCTCTGGTCGTGTCTTCAACGGCAACCTAATTTACGAGCTCTAACGGCCCGCGCCGCCGGCGCTTAACCTAGACGGAAATCGCGCACACAGCGCTGCCTTTCCCTCCCCCTGAAGTTCGCTTCCTCGACCGCCGATGGAACTGGTAGGCGGTAGGCGCAGTCGAAATCCGAGACCCGGTCTGAAGCGGGCAGTGCTTTCCGGCAGAGGCGCGGCCTGTCACGGCCCTTATGCGGGGCAAGCCTCGTTTCTGCCGGAATGGCCCGAGTTCCTCCGCGGCCAGATGGAAGGCTGCTGGTTCGGCCATGCTATCTAATCTGCTCGATAACCCGAAGCTGTTCCGGCATGTGGTGGAAGACTTGCCGGTGGGGATTTATATCGTGGACAGGGAACTGCGCATTCGCTTTTGGAACCACGGCGCGGAACATCTCACCGGGCATCTGTCGCATGAAGTGGTGGGCCATGTCCTGGAAGAGGTGGTGCATGCCTGCAACCGTCGCGGCAACAGCTTGCAGGGCGAGCACTGCCCGGTAACGATGACCCTGAGCCAGCGGAAGTCACAGCAATGCACGGCGTCCTACCTGCACAAGAACGGACACCGGGCGGCGGTGAAAATCTGCACGCGGCCGATCGTCGAATATGGCGACGCAATCGGTGGTGTGGCGGTGCTCTTCGAAGAAGCGGTGGGGCAGCGTGAGGAAACGCCAGGGCCACCGATGTACGGCTGCCTGGACGCGACTACCGGCGTCCCTTCGCAACGCCTGGCGCGAGCCGTGCTGAATGAATGCATGGCGGGGATGGAGGAATCGCACGTCGGCTTCGGGCTGTTGCGGATTCGGGTGCTGGGGCTAGCGGAATTCGGGGCAAAACACGGACCGCAGTCGATCGCGCCTTTTCTGCGCACGGCGGCGCTGACGTTGCGCAACCGGCTGCCTGCGGAAAATTTTCTGGGATGCTGGGGCGAGCATGAGTTTCTGGCGGTTCTGCCCTCGGCAAGTCCAATGATGGTGGCCATGACGGCGGATATCCTGTGGAGCCTTTTGCAGCATTCGGAAATTTCATGGTGGGGCGACCGCTTCCTGGTGGAGGCCGAGGTTTCCTACACCGTGGCCACCACCGGCCGCGACCTGGACTCGCTTCTCCGGGAAATGACGCCCTCGACCTCGAGCCGGACCGCCAAAGCGGCGGCGGCCAGTGCCAACGATTCTGGAAACTCGCGAGGATGATGTTTCATGTTTTCGATCATTGGGATCGTGGTGGTCTTCGGCTGCATCGTGGCCGGCTACCTGATGGAGCACGGCAATATCAAAGTTCTGCTGCAGCCGGCGGAACTGATCATCATCGGTGGGGCGGCGCTCGGCACGGTCCTGATCTCGAATCCGCTGCACACGCTAAAGCAGATGATCAGTGGGCTGATGGCGGCGTTCGGATCGTCCAAGTACAGCCTGCAGCGCTACGTCGATACCCTGAAGATGATGTATGAACTGCTGCAAAAAGCACGCAAAGAAGGCCTGGTGGCGCTGGAGACCGACATCGAGGAGCCGGAGAAGAGTCCGTTGTTTTCAAAATACAAGGATTTCTCCAGCGATCACCATGCGGTAGCGTTCGTCTGCGACACCATGCGTATGGCGGTCAGCGGCGGCGTGGAAGTGTTCGATCTGGATCAGATGCTGGAGGCGGACATGGACGTCCATCATCACGAGGCCAACGAGCCGGTATCCGGGCTCACCACCATGGCGGACTCGCTGCCGGGGCTGGGTATTGTGGCGGCGGTACTCGGCGTGGTGATCACTATGGGCGCGCTGGGCGGGCCTCCCGAGGAAATCGGACGCAAGGTCGCCGCCGCGCTAGTGGGCACCTTTCTGGGCATTCTGCTGTGCTATGGGCTGGTCGGTCCCCTGGCGGCGCGTATGGGGAAAATCGCGGAGGAGGGACATGCGTATCTGCTCGTGTTGCGGGTCACCATGGTCGCTTTTCTAAAAGGCGTCGCACCGATCATGGCGGTTGAAATTGGACGGCGAAACGTGCCCGGGCATGTGCGTCCTTCCTTTAAGGTCGTCGAGGAGGCCTGCCGCGGCGCGAAGGCCGAATCGGCGGCTGCGGCCGCAGGATAAACACCGCCATGCCGACGCCTCCGATCATCGTCATCAAGAAAAAAGGCGGCCATGGCGGCCATCACGGAGGCGCATGGAAGGTCGCCTATGCCGACTTCGTCACTGCCATGATGGCGCTATTCATCGTGCTGTGGTTGTTGAGCAGCGCCACCAAGCCGGAAAAGATTGCGATCAGCGGCTACTTCAAAGATCCCAGTGGTACCGGAAAGAAGATGGGAACCAGCGTGTCGGGATCCATGGCAGGATCGAGCGAGAACTTTCAGCTCACCAAGCAGGACATGGGGAAGCTCAAAGCCGAGCTGCAAAAAAGCATTCAGAAGATCAACGATCTGGACAAGCTGAAAAAGAACATCGAGATGACGGTAACCGCCGAGGGATTGCGCATCGAGTTGCTGGAATCAGAGAAAGGAACGTTCTTCGACAGCGGGAGTGCGGCGGTCAACACCAGCGGGCAGGAACTGCTGGCGCTGCTGGCGGCGGAATTGGGAAACGTCCCTAACCATATTTCGGTCGAGGGACACACCGACGCCAAGCCTTTTACCGGCACGGGCAGCTACAGCAACTGGGAGCTCTCGGCCGACCGGGCGAACGCGGCACGGCGCTTGATGCAGCAGTCGGGATTGCGCGACGATCAGGTCTCGCAAGTGCGGGGCTTTGCCGACCAGCGGCTGCGCAACCTCAAGGATCCGCTCGATCCCTCCAACCGGAGAATTTCGATCATCGTGCAGTACCTCAATACCAGCCCCGACAAAGCGGCGGATTCCGCGGAGGATGCGAAGGAATCGGGAGACGATAAGACGCCATCGGCCAGCGAGAAGCCGGAATCCGAAGACACGGGCAAGAAACATTGATCCCATAATCGGCATAGGGGGGAGAGTCACCTCTCCTCCCCTGCCACACCACCGTACATGCGGGTCCGCATACGGCGGTTCGGATGAGTTAAGTTACCCGGCAAACAAACGTGGAAGGCCCAGCGAGTCAAAGTAAGCAGTGGGAAACGGGAGGCTCAGGGCGGGGCTATTCGCCAACCGCCACGAGCTGCGTCGTTTCTTCTGCTTCCAGATCACGGATCGCAACCTGCGTCGTATCCATTGATCCAGACCATGCAGCACCGAGGGGGTCTGGCAGTAGCCGAAGTAGCTTTTCCATCCACGTAAGTAGACGGCCAGTTCCTTCGTCATCTGCTCCAGACTGATGCCTCGTGTCCGGCGCGTCAGTTCCCGCACTCTTTGCTTACAGCGGAGCAGAGCTTTCGGCGCAATACGCCGTTTGACCCCGGCTCCTCCCGTGAAGCTGAAGCCCAGAAACTTTCGCTCCTGCGGTCGTGCCACCGCGCTCTTCGTCTGGTTCACCTTGAGCTTGAGTCGGCGCTGGATGAAACCAGTCACACTCTGCATGACTCGCTTCCCCGCCCGCTCGCTCGCCACGTAGATATTGCAATCATCCGCGTAGCGCACGAAGCGGTGATGGCGTCGCTCCAACTCCCGGTCCAGTTCGTCGAGCACGAGGTTCGACAACAGCGGAGACAGCGGTCCTCCTTGCGGAGTTCCTTCCTCCACCGCACTCACCAGCCCGTTCTCCATCACGCCCGACTCCAGAAATGATCGAATCAGCTTGAGCATTCTCTGGTCGTTCACCCGCCGCGCTATCGCCGCCATCAGTCGGTCGTGGTTGACCCGATCAAAGAACTTCTCCAGATCCAGGTCCACCACCCAGCGTTTGCCAGCAGCGATATACTGCTGCGCCTTAGCCACCGCCTGATGCGCCGAACGCTGCGGACGAAATCCGTGACTGTGCTCGGAGAACGTCGCGTCCCATCTGCTTTGCAGAACCTGCATCACCGCCTGCTGGATAAATCGATCCAGCACCGTCGGAATGCCCAACTGCCGCACTCCTCCGTCCGGTTTCGCGATTTCTACTCGCTTCACCGGTTGTGGTTGATACGTCCCGCTTAGCAACTGTTCCCGGAAGGCTGGCCAGTGCTGCTTCAGGTGGCCCGGCAACTCCGACACCTTCATGCCGTCGATCCCCGGACTCCCCTTGTTGGCCTTCACTCGTCGTAACGCCCGCAGGCAGTTCTCTCGCCCGCAGACTTCTTCCATCACTTGCTCTGGGATAGCCGGGCTTTCCCACGCGCGTTTCGCCGTGAGCGATTCGGTCCCTTCCCGCCGAGCCTTCGGAGCTTCACTCCTCCCCTCGTCGGTAAAGGCCAGCACCATCTGTAGCTGGTTCTTCTGCCGCTTGTCGCTCATCGAGTCCCGCTGGCTACTTGCCGCTCCCTTCCGTTTGGGCCTTCGTCGCTTGCGCGACTACTATGCCCGCTGCTGACTTCTGCAACGCGGTCAGAGCGAATCGCTTCGCCCTCAGTCACGATTCCGTGACACGCCGCAGACCTCCCGAGGTAAGTTCGACCGCCTTCAACGCGCAACCGCCGAATCTACCACCAGCAGCCTTGATGGATCTGGGCTTCGCGGCTTTTTGCCCGCTCGCCCGCTGCCGTAGGCCTCTTCATCCGGTTCTTGTTCATCGGCTCGCGCCTTTGCTCCACGCTTCTTTCAGACCCCGCCTCGCGACGACGCCCTTGCGCTTTGCTATCACTTCACCTCCATCTGGTTGTGAAAAGGACTTTCACCTTCGAGCTGTCGAACATGCTCGGCACACA
>CAVZUP010000189.1:0-50900 GCA_963778255.1 uncultured Acidobacteriaceae bacterium | reverse complement strand
CACGCTGCACCGGATTGCGATGCATGTAACGGAGTTTTTCGATGCGCTTATGCTCCGTCCAGACGTTGAAGTCATAAAAACGCTTCTGCCAGACGTGTTGCGCAGCGTGGTCGAACAAGTCCGTCTGGGCCGTTCTTGCGCGACGCTTCGCCTGCGGTTTTGACTGGAAAAGAACGCGCCGCGCAAATCCCAGCTTAAGCGCGTGCATTACGGTCGAAGGGTCCTTCTCTTGTGGTTCGCTGATGAGGAGGTGAATGTGCTCGGGCATGATCACATAACCGACCACCACGAACTGATAGCGAATGCGCATCTGCTCAAGCACGGTCAAAAACAGATCGCGACGCTGTGACGTGCCGAGCAGAGGCTGTCGCCGATAGCAACTGCCGGTGATGAAATCCAGGTCTCCGCTACCGTAGTAGCGATTTAGTTTGCACCGCATAGGCCTCAGGATAGCGGCCCTAAGCGTTTTGACGCGGTGACGGTGCACACCGGTCGATGGTGATGAAAGAGTATGATCGCCGCAGTTGGAGGGCCACTTCTCAAACGCGAGAAGTGGCGCACCCCCAGTCTCTTACACTTCACGGCCCGGGTTATACTCCAGGGCAGAACTTGGCCACCCGCCTTCGCATCAGGGTGCCTTCAGGCAAACCGCGAGGAGTGAAAAAATGGTCACAGACCTGAGACCCCACACCGCCCATCTTGTTTATATTGGAGACTGCGGAAGCGCATGCGGTCCGGTGATCGTCCCGGTCTTCAAAACCGGCGGGCGGCATCTCCGATGTCGCCGGTGTGTTCGACTCACACACGCTTCCGCCAGTTTTCAGTAAGATTCACGTCGAGATTCATCGCGATGCGACTACCGGTTGTGGGCGGGTCAGCCACTGGCTAGCAAGAGTGCTTCGAAAGCGTCCGAATCCAGCAGATCAAGGGATCGAACCACCACATCGGCGGGCAGTTGCTTACCGTTGGGACTTACGCCGATGCTCCGCATGCCGGCATTGCGCGCTCCTTCGATGCCGGCAACCGCGTCTTCGACAACAATGCACCGGTCCGGCGATGCACCGACCCGCGCGGCTGCCGTGAGATACACTCCCGGGTCTGGTTTGCCCCGGTGGACATCTTCGGCGGAGACGATGCCCTGGAAAAACTGAGCAACCGCCAGAGCCTCAAGGACTGCCTCAACATTCGCCCGCGGTGCCGAAGAGGCGATGGCTTGAAGCCATCCCTGCGAATGAAGCTGGCGCAGCCAACTGGCAACGCCAGGCAGCGGAGAAATGCCTTCGGTGCGAACCAGATGACGATAGAGTTTCTCTTTGGCGTTGGCAATTTTCTCCGTGCGCTCGGGAGTTGCCGCGGCGCCCAGCCATCGGGGGAGGATGGAATCGTTGCGCTGACCGAACGAGGCAAGAAACTGCTCCCGAGTGATGGCAATGCCCTCATGCGCCATGGTGTTTCGCCAGGAAATCCAGTGGATGCCTCCGAGTCAATCAATGTTCCATCCATGTCCCAAAGTACGGCCCGAGCCGCGCTCATTTGCCAACCTCCACTTTCTCGGCGATACGGATCAGAATTTTTCCGGGCGGATCGAATGCGCCCGATGCCATCCCGGTGATGGTCTTCGGCAGATCGTCTAACCCAATCGTGGCCGATATGAAGCGGTTTTGAGGAAAGACGCTGGGTTGCTCCGCATACAAAGCAATCGCCTTGGCAAAATCGCCGGCAGTGCATCCGGTCGCCGCCAACCACACGAATTGCCTTGCCCTGAGACACCGAGTGACACGGCGCTTCCCGTTCGCCGGACTTGGTTCAGATCATGACCATCCCGAATCAAATTCGACCAAGTTCCGCCATACAATAACAGCGCACCACACGGCGAGACTATCCGTTCCCCTATCCTGAGAATTTCCTCGTCAATAATAGTCGTCGCGAGGACCACAACATCGAACGCGCCGTCCCGAGCGGAATCGAGCGGGCAGATCCGGTCGTCCGCGAAGCTGCCAAGTCTCTGAGCGAACTCACGGCGGGGCAGCGACCGGTTGAACAATGTGGCTCGCCCGCCAAGGTATTGGCAGTAGAGGCCAAACAAGATGCCAGCGTTACCGGCGCCGACGATCGCTACTTCGACACCCGCAAGCGAACTTGTTCCCAGCGCGAGCAGGAGACCATCGACGGAGTGAATCGCGCAGGCGGAACAGGTTTGGGGAGCCAGGGCGGCTCCAGGCTCACATGTTCCGGGATTCTCACCACCGCCTGGTGCAGAACCTCTTGCGGGCCATGCGCCACGGGATCATTACCAAAGGCCGTGGTCCTTTCACACTCCGCGTTCGGGTTCAGGGTTACTGTCTGTTCCTCCTCAAAACCTGTGGCAGCGCCGGCAAAGACCACCTTGCCAATCACTTCGTGGCCAAAGAGGTGCCGTGTCCCGGGAATCATCTCTCTCAACCCCGAAACTTCTTTAATATCGGCCCGGCAAATACCTGCATACAACGGACGCACGACGACCGCGTCGTTGGTTAGCATCTGCACCGGGAATCGCTCACGGTGAAACTGGACGACGCCGCGGTGCGTTTCTGCCCACTGGTACGCTGCCAGCTTGGGATCCATTGGATACTTCAGGCTTAAGGTCATGAGATTCTATCCGTCGCTGTCTTGGTGGCCTGGGATATGCCCTGCGTGGGCGGCTATAAATCCCTTATGCCGATGATCAGCAATCTTGATTGTTTCGTCCAATGAATTGCTATGACCTCTGTGATAACTTTGCAGCATGTATATGGAAATCGCGGAATTGCGTTCGTTCCTGGCGCTGGCGGACGAATTGCACTTCCGCAAAGCTGCGGAGAAGCTGTTCCTGTCCCAACCTGCGTTGAGCAAGCAGATTCGGCGATTGGAGGACAAGGCCGGCGGTGCTTTGTTCGCTCGAACCCGCCGCAAGGTCGTACTGACGGAAACCGGCAAGGTGTTGCGTCCACTAGCGGCAAAACTTGTCGCCGACGCCCGCATTCCGCGATGAACCTGACGCGCGAAGCCGCGGACGGGCGGGCTGGTGCGCTTAATGTTGGGTTCGGAATCGCAGCTGTCTCGGAGATTCTCACGGGCACCATCCTGCGCTTTCAGAAGGCCTATCCCCATATCGAACTGCGGATGCGCGACATGTCGACTCCTTCGCAAGTTGCCGCTCTCCCTCGACGGCACGCTAGACATTGGGATTCTCCGTCTGCCGATTGCGCATGCGGAATTGCAAAGCATTTCTCTGTTTCGTGAACGGCTGGTCCTGCATTCTTCGCCATCGGTGGCCTACAAAGCCGAAAGAAGGAGAGACTGCTGTCCCGCCAGGAGCCCTGCGTCGTCTCTTCCGCGCCTGACGTCCGCTACGTTCCATGACCACGTATTGGGTCTATGCCGCCGCGCTCGATTCACACCGCACATCGTACAAGAAGCAAGCGAGATGTTTACGATTCTCAATTTTGTGCGTTCCGGTTTGGGTGTGTCGCTGGTTCCGAGCGCAGCTATCAGAATGAATGTACCCGGCGTTCGCTTCCACGAATTGCGCATACCCGAAGCGGAGTGGCTCATCGGAACCGCCAGCCACCGCCTGTCAGAGAAGCGTGAGCTGATTTCTCGATTTACTTCCGCGATACGGGCGGTCGTCCGCGGCCGCGGGTCCCATCGATAGCGAAACTCTCTCTGGTGTTTAGAGATGGACTACTTCGTGGTAGACGATGAAGGTCTTTGCAGGCGAGAAAGGCACGGCGCAACTCCGCTGATCCCCAAGCGGGGGAAACTGGAAATCAATGCGGTACCGAGTCCATCACTAGCGCGGAAATTCCGGCAGGTGCGCCCTGTTGGCAGATTCAAGCATTCTTGGCCACTTCCGGCGACCGGCTTGTCTCTCCCCAAAGGTGAATAGCGCCCCAGCGTGCGGCCATTCGCTATCATTCGATTTTGGGGATACGAACTATACCCTCGACACCACGCTTGCGCTGAGGCTCCTTTTCGAAAGTGAGGCGTAAAAAAGAGAGTATAGCGGCTTGTTGCGACATCAAATGGCAAACTTGCCCAAGCAGGCTTGCCGCCTTGAGCGGTGGTTGGAGTTCTAAACTGATTTCGGAAATCAGTTCGTTGTCTCTCATAGGCTTACAATGCGCTAGCAGGTTGCGGAAAAACTCCGATCGCGTGGCCTACCTCCGGGACAGTGAAGCAGGACAGAGCGTTGGCTAAGGATGTAGAGCGAGGTAAGCGATGTAGAAGAAGAGCGTAGCCCCCGCGATCACAATTATCCCCGCGAGACGCAGTCCCCAATCGGGCATCTTGTACGGGTGCCAGCTGCCCTGCTTCCAGCTGTCGGCAAAACGATCCAAATTTGCCCTGACGTAACTGGGCCGCAGAATCATGGTCAATCCGAATGCCAGGAACCCGGCACCCATTATGAGTGCTGCTGGTGCGTCGTTTGGGCTTATGCTCGCCACGCCAGCAGCGTACCAGAAAACTCTCTTGCTTCCACAACACAAACTGATAAGAAGAAAGCATGCGTGGAAAAGACGAGCAGCAGTTGGACGTGTTTAGTTATATCAGTCCGGAGCAGCGAGTTCCGCAGGACCATCCGTTACGTTCACTGCGAGCCATGACAGATGAAGCACTCCAGCAGCTGCAACCTCGATTCAATCGCTTGTACGCCAAAACTGGCCGACCTTCGATTGCGCCGGAGAAGCTGTTGCGAGCCCTCTTGCTGCAAGCGCTATACTCGGTGCGCAGCGAACGGATGCTGATGGAACAGCTCAATTACAACTTGCTGTTCCGCTGGTTCGTAGGCTTGAACATGGATGACTCCGTCTGGGACGTGACGGTGTTCACCAAGAATCGCGAGCGTCTGCTCGATGGGGACATCGCCGTAGCTTTCTTCCAAGCTGTGCTCCAGCAAGCTCGTGAACGGGACCTGCTCTCGAACGAACACTTCACGGTGGATGGAACATTGCTGGAAGCATGGGCGAGTCTGAAGAGTTTTCAGCGAAAGGATGGTAAGCCTCCGGCTCCGCCGGACGATCCTGGCAATGCGACAGTAGACTTTCATGGGGAGAAGCGGTCGAACCAAACGCACGAATCGAAAACGGACCCGGATGCGAAGCTGGCACGCAAAGGCAGGGGCAAGGAAGCCAAGCTGAGTTATAACGGGAATCTGTTGGTAGAGAACCGCAACGGACTGATCGTGAACACGGAGGTGTTCGAGGCCAACGGAACGGCGGAGCGCGACGCGGCGCTGCTGATGCTGGAACAGATCGCTGGCACGAAACAGGTCACGGTCGGAGGCGACAAGGGATACGACACGGCGGACTTCGTGGCTGAGTGCCGCAACCTCAAGGTCACGCCGCACGTGGCTCAAAATCTGGAGCGACGCGGTGGGAGTGCGATTGATGCGCGCACGACGCAGCACACCGGATACGCCATCAGCCAGAGGAAGAGGAAGCGTATCGAAGAATGCTTCGGATGGCTGAAGACGATCGCGCTGTTGCGGAAAGTTCGGCATCGTGGAATCTTCAAGGTCGGATGGGTCTTCACCTTCGCAGCCGCGGCCTACAACTTAGTCCGTATGAGGAATCTGGCGATTCTAGCGCCGTGAGCCGAGGTTGCAGTGTGCTCGCAGGCCCGAAAATGAGTCTGCGGGACACCAGCAGATGCAGCCACAACCCTTCCCGAATCACAAAACCACTGAGGTTGAAGAGAATCTAAGTCGCGGAGTCCATTTTTCCGCAGCCTGCTAGATTGCCAACTGCGCTCGGTTAAGTGCTTTGTTTGCTGTTTCAGGGCGGCGGATTCGACTCACACACGCTTCCGCCAAAATGTTCGGTTAATCCTTCAAAGTAACGACGGACACAGAGAAAGGCATCAGCCGGACTTTGACGTCTTCTACATTTTTCGTGATGGTATCCGGCGAGGTCCCTCCGATGGTCCGGATTGTCGCCCCGAGAGATTCCTTGGGCAGTATCACCGTGACATCACGATTTCGTTGGTTCACCAGCAGCAGCTTTCGGTGGCCGTCCCGGATGAAAGCCTGGGCCTCGATGGCGTCGGACTCGGCAAACGATCCGTTGCTTTTCACTTCGGTGGTCGGCAGTTCGTCTCCCGGTCCGAAATTGTTCTTGATCAGCTCCAGAACCGTAAAGCGGGCGTTCGGCTTGCCGTTCGTCCAGTCGATCATCGTGACACTTGGAAACTGTGAGGGATAGCCGACCAGTTGCGACTCGCCTACGGTGTCGATCCCGATTCTTGCGCACTCGATGTAGAGGTAGGCGTAGAGGGCCCCACTGAGATTCCAGTACGCGGGCGGAATGGGCTTCTCGATGTGACCCGGCTCGCCCTGCACCATGTCGCCGTTGAGGATTGATCCCGCTTCATTAACCATGACCTTCGTCGTCGGCGAGAGCTCATCCCGAATCTGAAGGATGTACCGGGCCACCGAAACAAATTCGCTGGCCTGATCGAAAAAAGTGTATTGCCAGTCCTCCAGCGTCTGATCGCCTGATGGCGTGGCATAGACGTGGAAGGAAATGTAGTCCAGCGGGACGCCGGGTTGATGGTTCTTTGGGTTCAGAAAATATGCGAACGTCTTTGGCGCACTCGACGGACCCGAGAGAGCGAGAGCGACAAATTTCATCGCCGGCGCGACGTTGAGCACGGCCTGAGTCACGGCATCATAACGTTCCACGTATTGCTGCGGCGTTGTGTCGTGCTCTCCATCGACTTCGTTGAAAACCTCCCAGTACCGCATGTCGTAGTGATGACCGGAAGAATGAACTTTCCCCAATTCGTCCGTGAATCCGCCCTGCGTGTACCAGCTCGCCAGCCGCGCGTAGTAATCGCCAAGCGCTTTGACATCGGGAAGCTGCGTGCCTTGCGAATAATTCCAGATCACCTGATTGGGATCGTCCGGATACGCCACGGGCTGAGGCGTGGGGAACATCCACTGGGGAATGGTGCTGAAACTCATAACGCTGCTGTGACCCGCGGAGGCCTGCAGGAAGTCCTCAACCAGTGGGTCCATATATTGGAAGTCCCAATAGGTCTGAGTTGCATCCGGCGGGCGCAACTCGGCCACCGCCAGCTTTGGATAGGGCATCCAGAAAGCATAGCGGACATAGTCAGCACCCACCCGGCGCAGCGCATCGAAGGCGGCATCGTGAATGGGCGATCCACGGCGCAGCATCGGATTGACCACGGCTTGGAGCGTCGGAACGGTGCGGTTTGGAGTTTTCTTCTCCCAGTGCACAACCACCGAGGGTTCGACCTGAGCGAAGCAGGCACCGCTTGCGGCCACCACAAACAACGCCAGGCTAAGGATACGGATGACGATAACAGCGATTCGGCAGCTTTCTGTTTGATTCTGTATTTGGCTCATCACTTGCCATGCTAGGTGCGCTCAGAACGCGAAGTCAATCACGGGCGGCGTACAGCGACCGCCCGCTCTCTTACTTCTGCTTCTTATCCCAATCCTCTCGTGATGTTACCTTGACCGGATCGAGTTGCTTGCCCTGCAACGCGGTATTCAGTGGCGTGACTTCAGATGCAGTGATCGACTGAAATTTCACTCCAGCCTCGTCCAATTTCTTTTTCAGCACGGCCGTGCTCTCGATCTGCGATTGCGTCGGGCGCCCGGAGTAGCCATTCACCGCTCCATACAACTCGCCCAGATCTTCCCTTAGCTTTTTCTCTCCCGTAATCATGCCGCCTTCTTTTACGGATACGAGAGTCGAACGGAAGTCGTCGAGTTTCTGGGTCAAAGCGTTGAGCTGGTCCTTTAATTTCCCATCCGAAGCTGCGGCCTGCCGCTGCTTCACCTGTTCGCGGATTTCGTTGGTGGCGTCGACCACGTAGGTCAACTGCGCCAGCATGTCGTAGAGTTGTGTGACCGTCTTATGCTGCAGTTCGCGATCCGTTGGCGTGCTCTTCGAGCGCGGATCGGGCACCAGCTTGACCTCCGAAGAATAGGTTTCCTTCCCCTTGGTCAGCTTGACCGTGTAGGTACCTTCCTGCACCTGCGGCCCAAAGAAGACATATTCGTTCTCCACCAATCCGGCAGCCGGCGGCATCTTCGGAGGCTTCGCACGCTCGGGCCATTGCACGCGATTCAAGCCCTTGCGCTTGTCGCCTTGCAGCGAGGTGAGCAGTTGCCCCTTGCCGTCGTAGATATCAAGTTTGAGATCGCCGAAAATGTGCCGCTTCTTCTGATAGTAGACAATGGCTGCCGCTTCAGGCAGCGTTCGTCCGTGAAACTCGGAGTCTCCATCGAAACGCTGTTCACCCGTCGGCAGTGCCAGCACCGAGGGCCGCGACGGCAGCATGACCAGGTCTTTCGCCAGAAGTTCCGGCGTAAGCGCCCGTATGGGCGTCAGGTCGTCGAGAATGTAGATCCCGCGGCCATGGGTGGCCAGAATCAAGTCCGATTCGCGCGGCTGGATGGCAATGTCACGCACGGCCACATTCGGAAGGCTGCCCTTGAACTGCGCCCAATGCGCTCCGCCATCAATGGAAATGAACAGCCCAAACTCGGTCCCCACGAACAGGAGATTGGTGTTCACCAGATCTTCCCGCACCACGTGGGCATAGCCATTCAGCTCCGGGGTTGAGAGTGAGGTCCAGGTTTTTCCGTAATCCTTCGTCCGGTAGACATAGGTCTTCATGTCGCCGGCCGCGTGTCCGTCGAAGGTTGCGTAGGCCGTAGCAGGATCGAAGTGGCTCGCCTCGATGGTCGACACCCATGTCCCCGCCGGCAAGCCGGAGACATTCTTCGCCACGTTCGTCCAGTGTTTGCCGCCGTCGCGAGTGATCTGGACATTGCCATCGTCGGTCCCAACCCAAATCACGTCGCCGTTCTTGGGAGACTCGGCAATGGTGTAGATGGTTTCGAATTTCTCCGCATCGGAATTGTCGATGGTCAGCCCGCCTGACAATTCCTGGTGCTGCCGCGCCGGATCGTTGGTGGTCAGGTCGGGGGAAATCCGATCCCACGACTCGCCGTGATCGCGCGAACGAAACAGGAATTGCCCGCCCAGATAAATCGTTCCCGAATGGTTCGCGCTCATATGGATCGGCGCGTTCCAGTTGAAGCGGAAATCCGGCTCGCGCGTTCGCGGCAGCGGCTTAATGTCCCTGGCTTCGCCGGTCGACTTCCGGATGCGCGCGATCTTGCCGCCCTGGTATTCGGCATAGGCAAAATCGGCATCCGCCGGGTCGGAGAACGCCCAGAAACCATCGCCAAAATCGATGTTTCGCCAGTGCCGATTGGCAATTCCACCCGTAGCGCGCGAAGGCGCCATCCACGTGCCGTTGTCCTGCAATCCGCCATAAACGTTGTAAGGATCGGCCATATCGGCGCTCACGTGGTAGAACTGCGACACGGGGAGGTTCGCCAGAAAACGCCAGTGCGAGGCGCGATCGAGCGATTGATACACGCCACCGTCCGTACCCAGCAGCATCTGTTCGGGATTCTCCGGATCGATCCAGAGCGCGTGGTGATCGCTGTGCACCGCGTCGCCAAATCCCTCGCCCGTCGAGAACGCGGCGCTGAAACTCTTCCCGCCGTCTTCGCTGACGGTCAGGAGAAATCCCGGCTTGTACACGCGATCCGGATTCTTGGGATCGACCGCCAGGCGCGCAAAGTAGAATGGCCGTCCGCTGACGTTGAACGAGTTGTTGACCTCGGCCCAACTCTCGCCCGCATCGTCCGAACGGAAGAGCGCGGTGTGATTCTTCGCCTCCACCACCGCATAAACGCGAGCGTGATTTGAGGCAGCGACCGCGATGCCGATCCTCCCCAGATCGCCTTCCGGCAGGCCTTTTCTCAGCTCATGCCACGTGGCGCCCGCGTCCGTGCTCTTGAACAACCCGCTGCCCGGACCACCCGACCGGAAGTTATGCGGCTCACGACGCACGTCCCACATGGCGGCATAGAGCACACCAGAGTCTTGCGGGTCCATCGCCATCTCGGCGCAGCCGGTGCTGTCGTTGCGGTAGAGAAGCTTCGCCCAACTCTTGCCACCGTCGGTGGTCTTGAAAACGCCGCGCTCCGTATTCGAACTCCAAAGATGACCCAACGCGCAGGCATACACCGTGTTGCTGTCCTTGGGATGCACCACAATGCGGCTGATGTGTTCGGAGTCCGGAAGCCCCATCGTTTCCCAGTTCTCGCCGCCATCGCGCGTGCGGTAGATCCCCGTGCCTACCGATACGCTGTTGCGCGCCCAGGACTCGCCCGTTCCCACCCACACCGTCTGCGGATTCGATGGATCAACGGCCACCGACCCAATCGACTGCGAAGGCTGCTTGTCGAAGATCGGCTTGAAGGTCGTGCCACTATCCACCGACTTCCACACGCCACCACTGGCGGAGCCGACATAGATAGTCAGTCGCTGCCCTTCGTGAACCGCCGCGATGTCGGCGATGCGCCCTCCCATCGCCGCCGGACCGATGGCGCGGATCGGAAGTCCGCTCAGCGTGTCAGAATCGAGCGTCACATCCTGCGCGGAGGCAGAAAGCGTAAGAGAGGCCAGAGCGACGACGGAGAAAGCAATCCAGAAAATGCGCACGCGATTGACCATGTTCCCTCGAAATCAAGCAGATGTGTCTCGGATCAGGACATCGACTTAGCGATGCCCTGATGCGGTCAGTTACAGCGCCCCCTTGGGGGCCGCGATTCGATGTTCCAGCAACGCGCTAGTTCTTCGGTGCCTCGGGTTTCGCCGGTGCCGGCGCCGGCGGGGGCATCTTGAAAATCGAATCGTCCACCGGCAAATTGAGCTCCATCTTGGTGATCGTCAGCTTTTCTTTCTCCTGACTTCCCTTGACTCCGCTCTCCACCGCGAACGGGAAAACGATCCCGTTTACTTCCTTATAGTCGCCGATCGACGACTCCACCACCTGCTCGGTTCCCCGTACGGTGCGCTTGGTTTCTTCCTTGATCTCAAGGAAGGAATCCGCATCGATATAGACCGTCTGCACGTCGCCATTCTTAAGGCTGACCTTCAGCTTGTAAGCGTCGGTCCCTTCGATCTTCTCTTTGCCGAGGAGTTCGACCTGATGTCCCTTGCTCTTGTAGTCGACCAGAGGACCCTCCAGGTCGGCCATTTCCTCCACCTCTTTGGCCTCGTCGGCCGACATCAGTTCGGGATCTTTCTTGCCCATGAACGGCATGATCTCCCACGCATTCTTGCCGTCATAGGCCTGCACCGCGGTCAGGCCCTGGATGGTGAATTCCAGCCGCGCCAGATTTCCTCGCTTCTGGATCAGCACTCCGGGCGCTTCCATCCCGGGGCCCATCGCCAACGTGGCCGTGGCCTTAACCGTCTGCACACTTTTCAGTTTGGCCGATCCGCCACGCGCTTCGACATTTTTCGCGATGATTTCATCCGCGGTTTGCGCCCACATGGCCGGAATCAGCACAGCGGCCGTGGCGATCGCGAAACATAGCTTTCTGAACATAAGTGATCTCCTGGTAATTTCCTTGGATAACTCTACGGAGTGATACTACGCGACGATAGGAGCCCCGGTTCAGACTTGTCAAATGAATCTTCGGGAAGCATGCAGCAAGACACTTGGAAAATGTTTTGTTGTGCAGTCGCAGCCTGCGAGTGCCCGACTAGGGGTCCGGTCGAATGATAGACCCATGGAAAATGCTGGCCAGAAATTTTGGACCCTGCGCTTCGGAGGTGAGGGTTTAGCATCTACCCGGCCTCGCCAGCAGGCTTATGACCATGCTGGCTGGGCCAGGGCAGGGCTACTTTTTCTTATCCGCTTCGATTAGCTGTGCCACCTTCGAATTCGGTCCGACCGGCTCAATCAGCAGGATGTGGCGCGCGTTCAGGATCATCCGGTCCGGGCCGTGCCACTCGTTGCCACGCCGCACCAGGATATTGGTCACCGCCTTCGTCTCCTGATTCACCTGGCTCTGGATGTAGTACACATCCGTCAGCACCGGATACGCCGAGCCCGCCTTGTCCAGTTTTCCGAAATACACCTGGTTGTTGTCCAGCAGCACCGCCGAGTAGGCGTTGGAGTTGATCTCCGGCGCCTCCCGCTGTCGCCATCCGCCGCATCCGGTCAGTATTGCCAGCAGCGAAGCCAGCAGGACCGCCGACACCATCGCTTTCTTCAAAATATGCCCCTCCACAACGTTCTCAACTTCTTCCCGATACTATTACCGCTACCGCAGACCCGGCAACAACCTTTTCATCACCGTGCCGCGCACATCCTTATTGTTCTGCCAATCGCGCTTCTGCCAATTGTTCGTCGCCGTCGGCAGATGAGAGTTCACACTGGCGTTTGCTCTCTCCGCTGCCCAGTTATTCGCCACATGCAGGTTCTCGCCGGTAAAGCCGACCGTTGGAGACTTCATTGGCGCCACCGTCCGCATCGCTGGAGCGTGCCACACCGCCAGCTCCGGCAGACGATACGGACGCTCCGCGCTGCCTTCCAATCTGCGCGCGGCCGCCAGGTGTGCAAATTCGCCAACTCGCCGGTTCACGCTGCCCTGCCAGCGATGCTTCTCGCCGCCCCAGCGCGCTACCTCCGTCGTGGATTTGCTTGTTCTGCTGTTCCCATCCGAAGCCGGCGGCACACCCGACTTCACCGTCAGCACCACTCCCTTCGTCGTGTACGAAACCGCGAAGTACTCGCTGCCGTTGATCACGATGTACTGCGTCGAGAATGTCCCCGTAATGCTCTTCGCCGTCAGGATGGTGAAGGTTGCGCCCACCTTGGGCACATAACTGTTGATGAGGTTCACGGTCAGCGTGCCGCTCAGGCTCGCCGTGCCGGTCACCGTGATCTGGCTGTACAGTGTCCCCTTCGCCGTGCCGCCGATGGTGGCGTTCAATGTGCCCGTCGAGAGCTGCGTGTAAGTGCCGGTGATCTTCAGCAGGCCAGCCTTTCCGGCGTCACCCGCGCTGATCGCGCCACCGCTTACCGTCACGTTGTTCTTGAGCGTGCCAGCGCCCAGCAGCGTTCCGCCGGTGACGTTAACATTGCCCGCCAGAGTCCCGTCCACTGTCGTTGTGCCCGCACTCTGCGTGTAGG
Organism: uncultured Acidobacteriaceae bacterium; assembly: GCA_963778255.1. Classification (GTDB taxonomy): domain Bacteria; phylum Acidobacteriota; class Terriglobia; order Terriglobales; family Acidobacteriaceae; genus Acidiflorens. The sequence continues at coordinate 37,838 of CAVZUP010000189.1, read as the reverse complement.
TGTTCGTTCCGGTCACCGTGAACGTGCTGCCGGTGGTGACGTCGAGCGCGCCGCTGTTGTTGAAGTTGCCTCCCGCGGTAAAGCTGCTCTTGTTCGCCACCGCCAGGGTGCCCGTATTGCTGGCCAAATTTGCCAGCGCGTTCGTGCTCCCCGACTTGATAGTGCCACCTTCCAGCGTCAGATTCGCCGCGTTGGTGGTGATGCTGATGCCGCTGCCCACTTCCAGCGTCCCGCCCAGCACAAAGCTGCCGCTCGCCAGCGTCGATCCGCTGATCTGCGCCAGGGTTCCAGTTACCGTGAAGGTGCTGCCGCTGCCGATGGCCAGCGTGCCGGTGTTGTTGAAGTTGCCGGCCGTTGTGAAGTTAGCGCTGTTGGCGAGCGCCAAGGTCCCGCTGTTGGCGTTCAGGTTAGCCAAGGCGTTCGTACTGCCCGCAGTATTCTCGATCGTGCCCCCGGCCAGCGTCAGGTTCGCCGCGTTGGTGGTGATGTTCTGCGCCGTCCCAGTAAGACCCAGGTTCGCATCCAGTACGTAAGTCCCACCCGTCAGCGTGTTGCCGCTGATCTGCGCCAGCGATCCCACGTTGAAGGTTGTGCTTTTCAGAATGGTCAGCGATCCGGCATTGCTGAAGCTGCCCGCGTCGGTAAAGTTCACATCCGTGGTCAGGCTGCCCCCCGACGTGATGCTCGTGAGACTCGCCAGCGCGTTGATGTTCCCGTTGGTATCGATCAACTGGCCGCCGTTTTCCTCCACCACCGCCGCCGACAAGGTCGTGATCCCCGCCGCGCTCCCGGCAAAAGTAAGGTTGCCGCCATTCGCGATGAACGTGCCGCCGGTCAGCGTGTTGGTCGTGCCGTTGTAGTTGGTGAGACCGCCGCTGCCCGGCAGAATCGACAGCGTGCCGTTCAGGGCCTCGATGGTTCCGTTGTTAGTAATCGTGAGCGCGTTGTTGCCGAGATTGCCAACGCCCTCAATCGTCGAATTGTTGGTAAGGACGACACCGCCCGCTCCGTCAAGGTAATTCGGACCGCCGCTGCCGAGCACGACCGCGCCAGTTCCGTTCAGCGTTGTGTTTCCACTCAGATAGAGCTGCGTGGCGTAACCCGACGAGGCCACATTGATGGTGCCGTTGTTGGTGATCGTACCGGAGATATACGTGACGGCATTGTTATTCACATCGTACGTGCCATTGTTGGTAATATTGCTCAGATACACGCTCTGGTTGCCAGCTTCGTAGATCACGCCAGTCCCGCTCGTGGTCAGCGTGCCGCCCGTGATGCTGGTGCCGTTGGTCAATTCGACCGCCGAACCGGTCGCCGCCGTGATCGTTCCGACCCCAGTTTGTGTCCAGGTGCCGCCGTTGAACTCCAGCGTGCCACCGTTCGTCGCCTCCAGCGTCTTGCTGTTGGTGGAAGCAGCCGCCGGCTGAAGAACCAGCGTGCCGCCATTCACGTTCGCGTCGATAATGTCGCCGTTCACCACCTTAATTCCGTTGCCGATGTAACCCGCACCTTCGATCGTCTGGTCGTTGGTCAGGGTCGTGCTGCCGCCGGCCCCGTCAATATAGTTCGGGCCGCCGCTGCCCATAACGACCGTCCCTTTGCCTGTCAGCTTCGTGCTGGCGGCCAGGTAAAGCTGAGTGCTGTAGCCCGTCGAATCCAGGTTGATTGTCCCGGTGTTCGTAATCGTGCCTGAGATTTCCGTCGTGGCGTTGTTCAGGATGTTGTACGTCCCGCTGTTGGTGAGAGTGGTCAGGTACACGGTCTGGCCACCCGCTTCGTAGATCACGCCAGTCCCGGTCGTGGTCAGCGTGCCCCCCGTGATATTCACGCCGTTGGTCAGTTCGACCGCCGAACCCGTTGCCGCGCTGATCGTTCCTCCAGTATTGGTCCATGTGCCCCCGTTGAACTCCAGCGTGCCGCCGTTGGTCGCCTCCAGGGTCTTGGTGTTGGTGGACGCTACCGCCGGCTGCAGAGAGAGCGTGCCGCCGCTGACGTCGGCATCGATGATGGAGTTGTTCACGATCTTGATGCCGTTGCCGATATAACCCGTCCCTTCAATCGTCTGATCGACGGTCAGTACCATGCCGCTGGCACCGTCAACGTAATTCGGTCCGCCGCTGCCTAGAACGACAGTTCCCGTGCCCGTCAGGGTTGTGTTCGCGGCCAGGTAGAGTTGCGTGCCGTAGCCCGTCGATTGCACGTTGATGGTGCCGTCGTTGGTGATGGTCCCTGAGATTTCCGTCGTAGCGTTGTTCAGGATGTCGTACGTTCCCTTGTTGGTGACGTTGGTCAGGAACACAGTCTGGCCGCCCGCTTCGTAGATGTAACCAGCCCCGCTCGAGGTCAGCGTGCCGCCCGTGATGCTAACGCCGTCGGTCAGTTGCACTGTAGAAGCGTTACTGCTGGAGTCCGCACCCACAGCCTGGATAACTCCGTTGTTGGTAATCGTGCCACCGTACAGGATCAAGGTGCCGCCGTTGGTGGCCTCGAGAACGCCGGTCGAAGAGTTGGTGAGGGTGGAAACGGGCTGGACGTAGAGGGGCGCGGTGCTTACGGTTGGGCTGATATTGGCGTTGATGGTGCTGTTGTTGACCAATGTGAGCTGGCCTTCGCCGACATTGCCCACGCCAGAAATTCCCTGGTCGATGGTGAGACTCGCGCCGCTGCCCCCGCCAATAAAGTTCGGGCCACCGGTGCCCAGCACCACCGACCCGGTTCCCTGCAACGTCGCGCTTCCGCTGGCCGGAACGTCGAGTGCGGTGCCATAGCCGGTCGATTGCAAGTTGATGGTGCCGTTGTTGGTGATCGTCCCAGAAATATAAGTTACGGCGTTGTTCTGGATATCGTAGGTGCCGTTGTTGGTCACACCAGTCAAATACACATTGTTGCCCCCGGCGTCGTAGATCACGCCGGTGCCGCTGGTGGTCAGCGTCCCGCCCGTAATGCTTACATTGTTGGTCAGTTCGACCGCCGAACCAGTCGCTGCGGAAATCACTCCGCTCGTGTTCGTCCATGTCCCGCCATACATCACCAGCGTGGCGCCGTTGGTCGCTTCCAGAGTCCCCGCGTTGGTGTTGGTCACGCTGCCCAACGGATCAACGTAGAGGTTGTCGCCGCTCACGTTGGCGTTGATGGTGGAGTTGTTGATCAGTTCCAAGTTCCCGTAGCCGACGTTGGCATTGGCCCCACCGCCTCCGCCCTGAATCGTCTGGTCGATGGTAAGGACGCTGCCGCTCACCCCGGTGATGAAATTCGGTCCGCCCGTGCCCAGCACAACTGTCCCGGAGCCCGTCAACGTGCTGTTTGTGGTCAGGGAAAGTGCCGTACCGTAGCCCGTCGATTGCAGATTGATGGTCCCGTTGTTGGTGATGGTGCCGGAGATGTAGGTAACGCCGTTGTTCTGGATGTCGTACGTCCCATTGTTGGTGACGTTGTTCAGGGTCACATTGTAGCCACCCTGGTCGTAGATGATGCCTGTCCCGCTGGTGTTGAGCGTGCCACCCGTGATGCTCACACCGTTGTTCAAATCGACCGCCGAACCATTCGCCGCGAAAATCGTTCCGCCAGCGTTGTTCCATGACGAGCCGTAGAGGACTAATGTGCCGCCATTGGTCGCTTCCAGGGTCCCAGTGTTGGTATTGCTTGCGCTGCTAATCGGGTCCACATAGAGGTTGTCACCGCTAATGTTGGCATTGATGGTGCCGCTGTTCGCCAAGGCGATTTGTCCGTTGCCAACATTGGCATTGCCGCCACCACCTCCGCCCGTGATGGTGGACGCGTTGGTGAGAGTAACGCCACTGGCCCCGCCAATGTGATTCGGTCCGCCCGAGCCCAGCACGACCGTGCCGGTGCCACTCAATGTCAGCGACGACCCGGCATAGAGCCCCGTCCCGTAGCCCGTGGATCCCAAGGTGATCGTACCGTTGTTCACGATGTTGCCGCCCACGGTCAGGGTGGTATTGTTCGCAAAAGTCACGGAGTCGCCCGCATTGCTCAAGGTGAGCGTGCCAATGCTGGCGTTGTCGTCCTCGGTGGTGGCGGCGGTGGTCAGGTTAATCAGGACATTCAGGCCATTTGGCGATCCATTATTCCAGTTGCTGTTGTCGCTCCAGTTCGTGTTGCCGCTGCCGCCTCCTCCCGTCCAGGTGTCGGTGGTCACCATGGGCTGCTCGCCCCGATCGGATCGCGCCAACGCAAGATCGCTGGCGAACGACTGCACATTCAATGCGCTTTCTGGGAGCTTGCGCTTTGCGGACGAAGAAGTTTGGGCGACGGTGACGCCTTCCAACGCGAGGAGGGTCATCAGAACGGAAAACACACTCATCCACAGAACTGCACGAGAGAATACGGATCGCATGGGCAACTCCAATGTGCGCATTTGGTCTGCTAGTTTTTTAAAGCTGGGGGCGCAATCAACAAAAAAAGAGGTGCAACAACTACGCAGAGTAACGTCCGCGGATCCTGGGGGAGATCGGATGGATTCTCCGCGAATACGGAAATGTTGTCAAGATGAAAAGATTTTCACTGCCATGACCAGCGAACAAACAGTCGCCAGAAGTCGTCCGCCAAAATAGAATCGCGCCTCAAAATTTGGTTCCCACCACATTTCACCCGCACTATATAAGATAGTTCGAGAATGAACATGATTCGATTCCCGCGCAGAACCCCAGGCTGGATGATCGTCACCAGTCTTCTGTCTCTCGTCGTCGTGATTGCCACGCTCCCAGGTTGCAATCACTCCCGGCAGGCGAAAGAACACGTTGAGAAGGGCAATGGCTGGGCCGCAAAAAATCAGTGGGCCGAAGCCGAGAGCGAATACCGGCAGGCCATCGCCATCGATCCCAAGCTGGGAGACGCCTATTTCCGCCTGGGACTGCTCGAGCTGCAGGAAGACAGCCCTACCGCCGCAGCCAAGGCGTTAACGCAAGCGGTCGAACTCGATCCCAAGAACCTCGAAGCCCGGCTGCGCCTGGGAAATCTGCTGGTAGCGGCGACACAGTATGACGAGGCTCGCCAGCAAGCGGAATCGGTCCTCTCCACCGACGCCGGCAACAGCGGAGCCCATCGCTTGCTCGGCCAGATCAACCTCCACCGCATGTCGTACGTGCCCGCGGAAGCTGAATTCAAGCAAGCCATCAAACTCGCACCGCGCGATCCACAGGCCTATGAGGATCTCGGACTCACCGAGTTGCTCGATTCCGAGTACGGCGCCGCGGAAAAGAGTTTCCAGGCCGCGGTCGACGTAAAGCCGGACGATCCACAGACCTACATCAACCTTTCCGGTTTTTACAAAGCAGAGAATGTTTCCAATCGTGCCGAACAAGGGCTGCAACAGGGAATGCAGAAGAATCCCACGGCGGTCGAATTGCCCGTCGCTCTGGCCAGCCTGTATGCGGAACAAGGGCGCCTCGCCGACTCCAAGCGAGTGCTCGATCAACTCGAGAACCCGGCCAGCTCTTTTCCCGATGGCCGCCGCGCGGTGGCGGAATTCTATCTTGCGAACGGCGATGCCGCATCCGCACTGGATCGTTTTCGCGCCTTGGCCAAGGAAAATCCCACACAGCCGCTTCCTGCCAAGAAGGTCGCCGAATGTTACCTGCAGCTAGGCCGCTGGCAAGAGGTCCGCGATTGGATCGATCAGTTCAATAAACTGCAGTCCGCCAGTAAAGATGATCCGGCGTTCCGGGTGCTGCGCGCGCGCGCTGACCTCGGAGCTCTGCGCCTGCACGATGCCGCCGCCGAACTGCAAAGTCTGCTCAAGGATTGGCCAGACCCCGCCGCCTATTACTACCTCGCCCAGGTAGACCTCCAGCAGGAGGATTTTGCGGCGGCGCAGCAGGCTTTCGCTCAGGCTCTGGTCGTCCAGCCCGGCTACCTGCCCGCGCTGTTAGGACAAGGCAACATTCGCCTGCAACAGAATGACCCGAACGGCGCATTGCAATATGCCAGCCAGGTAATCGCAACCAGCTACTGGCTGGCGGACGCCCACATGATCGCCGGCAGCGCTTATCTGCAAAAAGGCGACGCCGACCAGGCGCAGCGAGCGTTCGAACTGGCCGTTGGTCTCAACCCCCGTAGCCCTCAAGCACAGGAACGATTGGCTCGCGCTCTCAGCCTGCGCGGTCGCACCGCTGACGCGGAGAAAGCCTACGAGAGCTCGCTGGCGCTGGCTCCCGATTACGCCCCCGCTCTCAACGGCCTGTCCGAAATTCTCGTTAAGCAGGGAAAGGCACAACCAGCGCGGGCGCGCATTGAAAAGCAAATCGCGATCGCTCCCAAGGCCTACCAGCTGCAAGTGGCGAAAGCGGAGTTTTGCGTCGCGCAAAAAGATTGGTCCTGTGCCGAGCGCAGCTACCAGCAGACGCTGGCCCTGAACCCCTATTACGTGAATGGATATCTTGCGCTGGCGCACATCGCCGCCGCCACCAACCGTCCTCAGGAAATGATTCGAGCTTACGAAGCGGCCCGCGCCAAATTTCCCGAGTATCTTCCAACCTACATTCTTCTGGCTCAGGTCTACGAATACGTCGGCGACTGGAACCGGGCCCAGCAAACCTATCAGGCCGCTCTGAACGTCGATCCGAATTCTGCCCCAGCCCTCGCAAACCTGGCACGACTCTACGCCGACCATGGGGGATCTCTGACCGACGCCCTGCAGCTAGCTCAAAGAGCAAAAACCGCCCAGCCCGAGGACCCAGCGGTCAACGACGCCCTCGGCTGGGTCTACTATAAGCAAGGCCAATATGGCGCCGCGATTCCAGTGCTTGAAAATGCGGCGGGGAAAAACCCTCAGGTCGCGGAGTTCCAGTTTCATCTAGGAATGGTCTACCTGGCCGCCGGCTTGCCCGCACAGGCCCGCGACAAACTGCAAGCCGCGCTCGCTCTGGGCTTGCGAGCCGAGGACGCTCGCGCCGCGCAAGAGGCACTGCAAAAGAGCCAATAAGCTTCGCAGATCGGCATAGGGGGGAGAGTCACCTCTCCTCCCCTGCCACACCACCGTACATGCGGGTCCGCATACGGCGGTTCGGATGAGTTAAGTTACCCGGCAAACAAACGTGGAAGGCCCAGCGAGTCAAAGTAAGCAGTGGGAAACGGGAGGCTCAGGGCGGGGCTATTCGCCAACCGCCACGAGCTGCGTCGTTTCTTCTGCTTCCAGATCACGGATCGCAACCTGCGTCGTATCCATTGATCCAGACCATGCAGCACCGAGGGGGTCTGGCAGTAGCCGAAGTAGCTTTTCCATCCACGTAAGTAGACGGCCAGTTCCTTCGTCATCTGCTCCAGACTGATGCCTCGTGTCCGGCGCGTCAGTTCCCGCACTCTTTGCTTACAGCGGAGCAGAGCTTTCGGCGCAATACGCCGTTTGACCCCGGCTCCTCCCGTGAAGCTGAAGCCCAGAAACTTTCGCTCCTGCGGTCGTGCCACCGCGCTCTTCGTCTGGTTCACCTTGAGCTTGAGTCGGCGCTGGATGAAACCAGTCACACTCTGCATGACTCGCTTCCCCGCCCGCTCGCTCGCCACGTAGATATTGCAATCATCCGCGTAGCGCACGAAGCGGTGATGGCGTCGCTCCAACTCCCGGTCCAGTTCGTCGAGCACGAGGTTCGACAACAGCGGAGACAGCGGTCCTCCTTGCGGAGTTCCTTCCTCCACCGCACTCACCAGCCCGTTCTCCATCACGCCCGACTCCAGAAATGATCGAATCAGCTTGAGCATTCTCTGGTCGTTCACCCGCCGCGCTATCGCCGCCATCAGTCGGTCGTGGTTGACCCGATCAAAGAACTTCTCCAGATCCAGGTCCACCACCCAGCGTTTGCCAGCAGCGATATACTGCTGCGCCTTAGCCACCGCCTGATGCGCCGAACGCTGCGGACGAAATCCGTGACTGTGCTCGGAGAACGTCGCGTCCCATCTGCTTTGCAGAACCTGCATCACCGCCTGCTGGATAAATCGATCCAGCACCGTCGGAATGCCCAACTGCCGCACTCCTCCGTCCGGTTTCGCGATTTCTACTCGCTTCACCGGTTGTGGTTGATACGTCCCGCTTAGCAACTGTTCCCGGAAGGCTGGCCAGTGCTGCTTCAGGTGGCCCGGCAACTCCGACACCTTCATGCCGTCGATCCCCGGACTCCCCTTGTTGGCCTTCACTCGTCGTAACGCCCGCAGGCAGTTCTCTCGCCCGCAGACTTCTTCCATCACTTGCTCTGGGATAGCCGGGCTTTCCCACGCGCGTTTCGCCGTGAGCGATTCGGTCCCTTCCCGCCGAGCCTTCGGAGCTTCACTCCTCCCCTCGTCGGTAAAGGCCAGCACCATCTGTAGCTGGTTCTTCTGCCGCTTGTCGCTCATCGAGTCCCGCTGGCTACTTGCCGCTCCCTTCCGTTTGGGCCTTCGTCGCTTGCGCGACTACTATGCCCGCTGCTGACTTCTGCAACGCGGTCAGAGCGAATCGCTTCGCCCTCAGTCACGATTCCGTGACACGCCGCAGACCTCCCGAGGTAAGTTCGACCGCCTTCAACGCGCAACCGCCGAATCTACCACCAGCAGCCTTGATGGATCTGGGCTTCGCGGCTTTTTGCCCGCTCGCCCGCTGCCGTAGGCCTCTTCATCCGGTTCTTGTTCATCGGCTCGCGCCTTTGCTCCACGCTTCTTTCAGACCCCGCCTCGCGACGACGCCCTTGCGCTTTGCTATCACTTCACCTCCATCTGGTTGTGAAAAGGACTTTCACCTTCGAGCTGTCGAACATGCTCGGCACACAAAAAAAGCCGGAGCCCGAAGGCTCCGGCTGTCCAGTTGGTTGTGTGCCCGGATAAAAATCAGGTGTCAGGTCTCAGGTCTCAGGTCTCAGGAAAAGATTCGAAGATCCTCCTGAGGCCTGACGGCTGACGTTTTACGCACTTCGCCGCGGCCGCACGGTCAAGTCCCGCACTTGAGCGAGAATGCTTGACATCTGCATTCCGTTCAACTGCGACAGATAGGGCATGACATCGGCGACGAACTGATCTTCCATCAACTCACGAACTTCTTCCTGGCGGTTGCGTTCTCCACCGGAGAGCAGATCGGGGACGCTGACCTCGAGCGCTTTGGCGAGCCGCTCCAGGGAAGACAGGGTCGGCGTTGCTTTTTCGTTTTCAATTTTCGAAACGTAAGTGCGGGGCACGGACATGCGCAGCGCGAGTTGACGCTGACTCAAGCCATTGCGCAGCCGCAGTGAGCGGATGGATTGCGCCAGCTTGAGATGTCCGCGTCCGGTAGAGTCGATGTTGACGGGCAGGACTTCGGGCACCGGAGTCAGGGCGGCATTCTCCGCCTCGTCCTCATCGAGCGACAGATGGCAGCGACGGCACAGACTGTTGGATGTGCGGAATTGCACCAAGAAACAACGGTCGCAGCGTACGACTTCCCGTGAGTCCACGGGGGTTAATGTAGTGGCCATTCAGGTTTTGCGAGTGCCAGAGCGTGGGCTACTCTCAAAGCCAACTAGTGCGTAATCTGCTGGATTGGGCCTGTGGAAGTCAAGGCAAAAATACGGGAAACAGGGCAATTGCGGGAGCAGGCCATGGTTACGCGGTAGAAATCGGCGAAAAACAGGTACAAAAGCACGAATCGGCGCGAAGCGGGATGATGTTTACTAATTGTGTTCGTCCTAGCCCGTCTGCCCCTTCTGGGCCACAACCCACACGGAACTTCGCCGGGTGAAGGTTCGTAATGTAGAAGCGGAGGATACATGAGGAAGATTCTTGTGCTTCTGGGGGCAATGTTAATATCGATGGCTTCTTGGGCTCAGTCGGACGCACGCCCCGAGATTCTGGTGCTCGGGACGTATCACATGTCGAACCCGGGGCAGGATGTCTACAATATGCAAGCGGACGATGTCCAATCGCCGAAACGCCAGCAGGAAATCGCCCAGCTGATCGAAGTTTTGAAGAAATTTCATCCGACCAAAATTGCGATTGAAGCGGATGCCGGAAGCAAGCGGGTGGAGCGAGAGTATTCCGACTACGTGGCGGGAAAATATACGCTGACGCGCAACGAGACCAATCAAATCGCGTACCGGCTGGCCAAGGAACTTGGCCATCACGCGGTTTACCCGGTCGACGAAGATGGTGATTTCCCCTGGCAGCGTTTGGCCAATTACGCGAAGGGCACTGGCCAGAAAGAAAAGTTCGACGCGATGGCGGCAAGCATGGGCACGCTGGTGCAGGAGCAGGACGAGTTCCTGCGGTCGCACACGGTGCTTGAGACATTAGAGTACATGAATTCAGATTCGAGGGTGGCAAGAGACGTGGCTTTCTACTACGCCTTCGTGCCCTACGGAGAACCCGGCGACTATGCTGGATCTGACCTGCTGGCAGCGTGGTATCAGAGAAATATTCGCATCTATCACAACATCGTGAAGCTCGTCGAATCTCCGAACGACAGGATTCTCGTGATCTATGGAGCCGGCCACCTCGGGTGGCTACAGCAGGACATCGCCAATGACGCGACAGTTAAGTTAAGAAAACTGAGCGAGCTGACTGGGAGGCAATAAGGCAACATCCGTAGTTCCGCGTGGCCGCAAGTGGGAATCCGCACACGATAACTGTCACAAACAGGCGGTTACTGTAGGTCTTCGGACTTCGGACGCGCCACTTTCTTGAAAACCCGTATCTTCTCGTCTTTTTCGTAATCATCCAGAATATGCGCGTTGTTTCCGTCGATGGCTATTTTTGTCGGTCCGTGCAGCGTCACGTTCAACAAGCGGCTTTTGGTGAGAACAGGGCCAAGAACGTAGATGGTGTCGTCGGTTTGAATCCAATAGAAGGTCTTTCTTATAGGCCCTCCAACCAGCGCTGTGATGGGAACAACTGTAGCCCCGCCTCTCTCGGAGGTGATGTCGATGACCTTCGCGTCTCTCCACTGATGATCCTTGGCTAGCGCCAGCGAGGAGGACAGAACGGCGAATATCAAGGTTGCACGGCGCACCCTGACCAAAGCTGCTGCCAAACGTGATCCCATACGCACCTCAGTTTCTATTTACATCAGCGCGGGTGGGTCGGGAAGGTTCCGAAAGGCGCTTGTCTTATGGGTTGGTTGGCAGCTGCTTACTTCACGAGGGTATCGGCTGCGACAAAGGCCATCGCGGTCATACCCGGGGTGATCTTGGCGTTCTTGCCTCCCTTGAGGCCCTCGAGCGTTTCGCCGCCGAACAGTGGAACATGTTTGCCTGCTATGTCGACTCCGTGAATTTCAAAGACGAGATCGCCGGGAGCGGGACCGTCGCCCGGATCGGCGAAAGTGAGGGCCGCGTTGACGGGGGCACCTTTCGGAGCGAGTACAGTCTCGCCGAGCTTAATTTGTTCATCAAGAACGACCGTAATCTCGTCGCCTACAGCGGCTGATTCGGAATCGATTTCTTTACCGGCGAAAGCGACGCGCACGGGCGTGCCGGCTCGCAGGATTCCGTCCTCTGGAACGAATACGGTGGGCTCTAGAACAGGCGCTGGGGAGTTGGGAACCCGGTAGTCCGCACGCTCAACCACGCTGCGGAGGAAGTTGGGCGCGACCGCGATCACTTCGAGATGAGTGTTGGCGTTGATGACAATGGGACCGGTGTACTTCGCGGATTGTGTCGTCGGCGTCCAGCCGTTGGTGGTGTAGTAGAGCGTCGCGTAATGAGTATCGCTCCGGATGCTTACCTTGGTGCCGGCATCAACGGTGCCGGACTTGATGGAGAAAGTTGGTTTTTCGACACCCAACTTGTTGCCAAATGTGGGGCGGATCATCATGGGCGGCGGTTCGGCGGGTAGCGGGGCCGCGTCGGGGGACGGAGGTTGGGCCGCGGTTTGTCCGGTCGACTGTCCGGATGTCGTCTGTCCGGGGGTCGATTGACCAGAAGCAGTCTGGCCCGATGTCTGAGCGGCCACGGCATGGAGCATGGCGGCGCGCTGGGAGAACTTGACGGGATCGAGCGAGGCGAGTTGCACGGCGCCCTGCATCGCGGATGCGTTCTCGACTCCGCGGCTGCGCATGCTGAGGATCGCCGACTGCACCTGAATCTGCTTCTGCAGGGCCAGCGAGCGTTGCATGACACTGACGGCCGCAGCCTGCGAGGCAAACATACTACCCTGATTCGCGGCCACGCGAGCCTGAAGCGAGGCTGCCTGGGAAAGGAAGATGGATCGGGCCTGCACGGAAGTTAACATGGCGGCCTGCGAAGCGATCATTCCCTGCAGTTGGGCCTGATTCGTCATCATCATGCTCTGCGCCTGGGCGTACGCGAAAGCCTGCTGGGCCTGTGCAACCGGCGGCATGCCAGGAGCTGGAGGAATCTGCGCGAGGGAAAAAGCAGTCAATGTGGCGAGCAGGACAAGCGCCGAAAGAGTCTTCATTGTGAACTCCTGTGGTTGCCAGTCATGATGGCAGCTTGCCTTGCACCGCCCGATCATTTTTCTCCGGAACTTTTCCCCGGAACTTCGCAACCCGAGTAAGGTGCAAGGTGTTAGCGCACAAGATGCATAATTTCGACGGTAGTGTAACACCTGCAATTGGCGTGCAGCGCGAATTCAGCGATGACAAGACGGCTTCTTGTAAATACGCGGCGGAATTGCCGCTGACAAACAGCAGGTCCTTCGCTGCGCTCAGGATGACAATTTTTTTGATGAAACCAAACTGAGACACCACCGGGCTTGGCGAGTGCGGAGTCTAGCAGCGTCACCGCGAGTAGAATTGATGGCCGGTGCGTTTCATGTCCACGGAAGTCGCACAAAAACAACGGCAGCGGAGTGTGTGTCCATGGCTAACAATCGGCTCGACGAACACTGGACGCTCCTAACTGAGTTCACCCAGTCGGAAAGTCTGCGGAAACACGCGCTGGCGGTTGAAGCCTGCATGCGCGCCTACGCCCGTCAAGCGGGAACCGACGAAGAATTGTGGGGCATGGTCGGACTTCTGCATGACTTCGATTACGAAAAATATCCGAGCGCCGAGGAGCATCCGTTCAAGGGCTGCGAGATTCTGCGGGAGCGCGGGTATTCGGAGGAAGTGCGGCGCGCCATTCTGTCGCACGCCGAGTACAGCGGTGTTGCGCGCATTTCTCCGATGGAAAAGACTCTATTTGCCTGCGATGAACTTGCCGGATTCATCACTGCGTGCGCGCTGGTCAAGCCGGGAAAATCGCTGGCCGAGGTGGAGGCCAAGTCTGTCCGGAAAAAAATGAAGGACAAAGCATTTGCCCGCAGCGTGCATCGCGAAGACATCCTGGCGGGCGCGGCCGAACTCGGCGTGGATCTGGAAGCGCACATCGCCTTCTGCATTGAAGCCATGAAGACGATTGCGGCGGAACTGGGATTGGATGGGTCGGCGGCTCACAACAATCTGTCAGCCTGAGCGGAGCGAAGGACCGGCTCTGCCCGCTGCACTAGCAAAATGTGAGTGCTCCGCATCCGCCACGCTCCGTCGCAAACCCCGCCCAAGAAAAAAACTCGCCACCCGACAGGATGGCGAAGTTTAAATTCCACGTACCGAATTCGTGCGCTCACTTTTTGTTCGTCTTGTTCTCCGACTTATCCCCGGTCGAGCCGAAGATCCGCAACTGCTTGTGACTGGCCACGAAGACCTGGCCGTTAGCCACCACCGGCACCAGGTTCGCGTCGCCGGTCAGATTCGGCCACGCGCCCGCAACCGCCGAAAACAGCCGCTTCATGGTTGTTTTACCTGCATCCGGATTGAAGGCAAACAAATGGATCGGAGCCGCCTTCGTGCTCGGCGGACGCGACAGCGCCCAGATGATTGGATTGGCGGTACCGTTCGAGGAAATCGTGGTAAAGAATCCAGGATCCTGCCCGCTGGCCGGTATCTGGGCCGATGTCGTGGACTTTAGCGCCACCGAAGGCGAGGTTTGCACCTTCCAGACTTCCACGGAATTGCCGCCGCTGCTCACGACTCGTCCCAGGCCGTCCGATGGATCCACATAATACGATTGGCCACACCAGCAACCACCGATCGAGTAGCTGCCCAGCACATTGTTCTTCTTCGGCGAATAGCCGCCCAGATTGTCTTCGTTCATCAGAAACATCGTTCCATACTTACCCGCGGCCACCGCCAGATGGGGCACAGATCCCGGCTGATCGGGCAGTACGAGCACACCACCGGAACCGAAATCCACATCGCCCTGGTCCAGGTTCTCCTGGTTGCTGGGGGTAAACACGCCCGATACCGTAGTCAGCGTGGACGACAATCTGACCACGCTCTCCTGAATGTTGGTAACGCCGTCGTAGGTGCCAGGATCGGAGTTTCCGGTGACAAACAGGATGTTGCCGGCGTCATCGGTCGCCGGTCCGTATCCCGCCATCCAGATGGAGGACAGAAAGAAGGTGTCCTTGTCCGTTGCGCGCTGGTCGTTGAGCTGGTTCGACGGAAACGGAGCCAGCGATCCCGCGGTCCAGCCCAGCAGCCAGCCCCGCGAGAGATTTGCCGACAAATCGCAGAAGCTGCCAAACCCCGCATAGATGCTGCCGTTCGAGAGTAGCAAGGCCGGCCGCTGGCGCTGGTACTTGGCGTTAAAGTTGAAGGTGGTTCCGTTATTCAGCTCATGCGAGGCGGTCACGACCTGCGGCGTCACCTTGTCGGTCAGGCTTCCCAGATCGAGCGCGTGCAGCCGGTAGGCGGGACCGCTTGCATCCTGGGTATAGACCATGACGTATAACGTGTTGCTATCCGGGTCGATCACCGGCGTCGAGTTGATGCCGACATTCGGGCCGTTGTTGTTGCATCCCAGCGGCATCGCGACCGGCGTGCCAAAGTTCGGACTCAGCAGCACCGTCCCGGTGTGAACGTCGATCGCATAGACCGTATTGCCTTCGGTGGCGACATAGACAACGTCGTGCGTGCCCTGATATTGCCCGGCGGTGATGGTCACGCCCGGCACCACCAGCGGCTGCGAGTCCACCTGGTCATCGAGGGGCACGTTGTGCAGCAGGCCGAACGACTTGCTGTTCACGTTGGCTGGCGTCAAGACTGACTCATGCGGATTCCAGCCGGTGCGGTTGTTATCGTAATGATACGTCGTGACCGCAGCCTGGCCCGCGGCCGGCAGTCCACTGGCGCCCAGGAAAATAATCAGCGCGATGGCAAGCACGGTCGTCCCGATGGTGCGGCATTTCCCTTTGCAGTGTCCCATATTCCGATCCTTAACTGAATTTTGTTCTTGATTCGAATGACGGTGGTTTCAGGTGGAGTGATGTCTGGTTCGTCGCGGCTTGCGTGCGCCGGAATCTCACACGAGGCCGACCGAGCCAAAAACTCAGTTGACTCTAATGCATTTCGGCAGCGCTTGTAAACGACGACGCCGACGAGGTACACGAGATTTGCACTTATGCGCAAAAAAAGCCCTGCCATCCCGAAGAATGGCAGGGTCGCTTACAGGCATTTCCGCCCAGCTATTTTCCGTAGAAGGAATCGGCGAACGCTTGCGCGTTCGGCGTTCCCACGCCGGTAATGTTGTCCCAGCCCTTTTTCGTTGCCAGGCCGGCGTCGGTGCCGAAGGTAATGACAAGCGCGGTGTCTGCGTAAGACGGGTAGTCCCAGATCGCAGAGACGAATGGTCCGGTGACTCCGGCCACTTCCGCCGCAGTGTACTTGGTGGTAGTGGTGGCAGACTCCTGGAGGCTAGCCTTGACGTTAGTTTTTGAAGTCTGGGGAACGATGTCGTAGACCGCTCCCGCAGGCAGTGAGTAAACATAGGGTGCAGCCTGACCGAGCGCTGCTCCACCTCCGGCCTCGGCTTCCTGGTTCGCGATCGCCCAGAGCCCGGAGAACTGCGGGCAGGCGACGCTGGTGCCTCCCCAAACTTGCCACACCTGCTCTGGAACCTGACCGGGAACAGAAATCAGGACCACAACCCCGGTGAAGGGATCGGCCATCCAGGAGATGTCCGGGAGTTGACGGAATTTCCCACCCACCTTCTTCTGGTAAGACGGTTTGGCGAAGTAAGCGCTGGGGCCTCCGCCCGAACCCCCGTCAAAGCCGAAGTTTTCGGGCGGGTCGGGAACGAAACCACTATTGGCCAGCAGAATCTCATTGGTTCCCCAACCAGCCTGCCACGCGATCGAGTTATCGGCGTTTAGCGCCAGCGTGACACCGCCCACTCCCGTCGCATAGGGGGAATCCGCAGGATAGCTAACCGAGGCCGGGTTGTACTCGGGATAGCCGAAGGTGAAGTTGCCATCGTCGCCAGTGGAAAAGTTACTTGAGATTCCCAGAACCGCGCCAATCTCGGAAATTAGATTGCCGTTCTCCAACTCGCTGCCAGGGACGTAGAGTTCTTCCGCCCCATAGCTGCCGGAGATGACATTGGCCAAGCCGTCGTCTATGGCGGCATACCATGCCTGGTCGATGTCCTGGAAGTAGGAAGTGGGAGGAACGATCAGGTTGATGTTGGCGCCGGGAGCAATGGCATGCGCCCACTCGACGTCAATATTGATTTCCACCTGATCGGCGGAAACGCAGAGGCTCGCCGTCGGGGTGTAAGTAATCGTGAAGTTCGACGAAGTCAGCGCCGGCAATCCGAAATATGCCGAGAACGCGTTGGCATCGTTCTGAATGGTGGAGGAACCGCACCAGTCGATAATTCCGATCGTTTGGCCGGTGCCGTCGTAGCCTTCCGCATAAACGCCGTTGAGGTTATATGCGGTTTGAATTTCCGGCGGCGTGTAACCGCAGCCCGGGTCAGTCAGGCTCTGCAGATTCAGGTGATTTCCGGAGAAGGTCCCGATGGGGTACTCGCCGTCGTCGTTGGTGGAGAAGGTCTCGGTTTCCAGACCATTGAAACAATTGTTGGTGTAGAAACCGCTGTCATTTGGCGCTACTCTCGCGCTCAGCACTGCGGCTTTCGCGTTGGAGATGGAAGGAGGAGTCGGGCGAGCCATCGCCGGGTGTTCAAATACGCCCGTGTCGAGACCGGCAACCGATCTCACCAGCGGCGCGGCCGCGCCGTCGATGAAGGGATCCCGGTCATTGGCGCGGAGGGTCTTATTTCCGACCTGGTAATTGTTCAGTTGCACGCGGAATGCCGACTCCACGTCACCCACGGTGCCACGCGCTCGCACGAAAAAGTTGTGGGAGCCCACCTTCACCACTTTAAGGTTGTGCGCTTCGAAAAATTTCTGGACCGTCGTGGCTTCTGCCGCAGTCGGGGCAAAGCGCGCCGCAAACTGGGAGCGGTTCAGGAAATGACGATAGTTGGGTGAGGTTTTGTCGTAAAGCTGATTTGCCAAAGCATCGAGCTGGCTGCGATTGTGGGGATTCAACCAGATGCTTACCTCGATGGTTTTGGACGGATCCTCGCTTCCTAAACTCTTCGCGGTGGAGACATAAGTGGGGGTGTTGTGCGCAACGGTCTTGCCGCCGACCGTGCTGGCCGACAACAGCGCACAACTCATGGCTACCATGACTGCGACGACCAGCCATTGGAAGCCAACTGAGTTTACTGCCCTCTGCTTTTCGTTCATTACTTCCTCCCTGAGAATTTGGATGAAGTCCCAAATAAGGAACCCGTGCGCTGGGAGCGCGCGGCTACCTGTTCCAAGACTTCGAGTGATGAGATTTTGAAATCGATCTGAAGTGTCGCGGTCGAATACAAGGCCCGTGCAACTTCAGCCCCTTAGCGAATTGCGCAATGCTAGCCGGTTCTCACGGGATTGGCAATGGGCTGACGAGGATTATTTTCATGCCGCGGATCGTATGATTTCATGGTTCGATTCCATGTTTCCATACTATGGTTCGATCCCAGGGTCATAAAAAACCCTGCCATCGATGAGGATGGCAGGGCTATTTTCTAAGATCTATCTAGGGTTATTGGTTATTGTGCGTAGAAGTAGTCGGCGAACGCTTGCGCGTTCGGCGATCCCATGCCGGTTACGTTGTCCCAACCTTCAGTCACCTTCAGGCTGGAATCGGTGCCGAAGGAGACGATGAGCGCGGTGTCAGCCAGGGCGTAGTAGTCCCACAGAGCGCTGACAAAGGTGCCCGCGTGACCGTTGACCAATTTTGCCGCCGAGTATTTCCTGGTACCCTTCGAGTCCTGAATCGATCCGGTCACGTCGTTGGCGGATGTGACGGGAACGATGTCGTACACGGTTCCCGCCGGCAGTGAGTAAAGATAGGGCGCGGCTTGACCGAGCTCTTTCCCGCCTCCGGCCAGCGCTTCCTGGTTGGCGATGGCCCACAACGCGGAGAACATCGGCGTCGCCAGGCTGGTGCCACCGTAGACTTGCCACACCTGCTCCGGAAGCTGGCCAGGAATGGTAATCAGGATCGCAGCCCCGGTGTAGGGATCGGCCAGCCACGAAACGTCGGGAAGCTGGCGATATTTACCCTTCAGAGCTTTCTGAAACGACGGCTTCGGGAAACCGCCGGTGCAGACTGGTGGGCGAAAGCGAGTCACCTTGGTGACACACTCGCTCGCGCCGCCGCCCGAGCCACCCACGAAGTATCCCTCTGGGGGATCGATTACTCTTCCTTCGTCCGACAATACAGTTTGATTGTTCCCCCATCCCGACTGCCAGGCAATCGAGTTGTCGGAGTTCAGCGCCAAAGCGACACCGCCTACTGCCGTGGCCCAGGGCGAATCCGCGGGAGCACTGACGGTGGTGCGAATTGTCTCTAGTTGGTAGTCGCCGTAGTCTCCGGAGGCGAAATTGGTCGAAATACCAACAGCAGCGCCCATTTCCGAAAGCAGATTCTCGGTGTCCAGTTCCGTGGTTGCGGTGTACAACTCGGTCGACGCGTAGCTGCCGGAGAGGACGTTGCCGAGGCCGTAATTCACGACATCGAACTCGGCCTCGTTGACATCCTGGAAATCCGCCGACGGTGGAATAACAAGGTTGATGTTGGCGCCGGGCGCGACGGCGTGGGCCCACTCCACGTCGAGATTGATCTCGACCTGATCGTAGGCGATGCACTGGCTGGGCGAGGTGTAGGTGATGGCGAAGTTCGACGAAGTCAGCTTGGGCAGGCCGAACTTCTTTGAGAACGCGTTGGCATCGTCCTGGATGGAATAGGAACCGCACCAGTCGAGAATCGCGATCGTCTGGCCGGTGCCGTCGTATCCTTCGCTATACAGGCCGGTGAGGTTGTAGGCGGCCTGAATCAAGGGCGGCGTGTAGGCGCAGCCGGGGCTGGTTGCGCTTTCCATATTCAGCTTGTTGCCGGTGTAAGTGCCGATGGGCAATTCGCCGTCGCCGTTGGTGGAAAACGTGTCGGTTTCGGTGCCGGTGAAGCATTGCGACGAATAGAAATCGGCATCCGTTGCCGGTGACGCTGAGGCTTTCGAAATGCTCGGCCGCGCCACTAGCGTATGTTCGAACGCACCCGTATCCAGTCCGGAGATCGCTCTCACTAGCGCCCCAGCCGGTTCCTCGACATACGGGTCGGCGGCGTTCGCGCGGATGGTTTTTTCGCCCACCTGATAGTTATTTAGCTGCACGTGGAAAGCCTTTTGCACATCGGCCACCGTGCCCCGAGCGCGTACATAGAAATTGTTGGGGCCCGTTTTTACAACTTTCAGATTGTGCGCGACAAAAAACTGCTGCACCGTCTTTGCTTCCTCGGCCGTCGGCGCAAAGCGGGCGGCGATATCCTTCGAGGTAAGCCAGCGATGGTAATTCGGAGAAGTGCGATCGTAGAGCGACTCCGTCAGCGCGTCGAATTGGCTGCGGTTATGAAGCTGCAGCCAGATGCTGACTTCGATGATTTTCGAGGAATCCTCCGCTCCAAGATTCTCGGCTGTGGCCACGTAGCCGGGAGTGTTATTCGGAACGACTTTGCCGTTGGCGGTTGCCGGCAGCAGTGCACAACTCATTGCAATTAACACAGCGACCCCTAGCCATCGACGACTACCTGCATTGACTGCCCTGTTCTTTCTGTTCATTTGCTCTCCCTCTGGAAAATTGAGTGACACCGGAACGGAAACGACACTGCACCTACCGGTGCCAGCAACCCGATCCAGGACCTGCAATGTGATGAGCGCACCCTGCCATCGAAGAGATGACAGGGTAACGTTCAAGGATTCACCAGCGGCTACTTGCTGAAATAATCGGCGAACTTTTTCGCGTTGGGTACGCCCATGCCGGTTACGTTGTCCCATCCTTTTTGCGTGGTCAGGGCATTCGGATCGTCGCACTTCGTCGTCGTGGTGAAATCGTGTGGAATCTGACAATCCGTGTCGAACGAATATACGACGAGCGTGTCTGCCTCGTACGGGTAATCCCACAGCGCGGTGAGCAGGTTGTAGTTGATCTCGGCGGGACCGTCGAATACCTGGCTCGTGTTGTACTTGGTCGTGCCGGTGGAGTCCTGAATCGATTCGGTCACGTTGTGTTTCGAGGTCGTGATCGGAAGGATGTCATCGATGGTGTCGGCCGGCATAGAGTATAGATAAGGCGCGGCCTGACCAGGCAGCGGTTTGTTATTGAACTGGGCCTCTTGATTTGCGATGGCCCACAAAGCGGAGAACATGGGAGTGGCGACGCTGGTGCCACCAACCACCTGCCACACCTGCGGAGGTTCGTAGCCGGGAATGCTGATCAGGATCGCGACTCCCATGGTTGGATCCGCCAGCCAAGAGATATCCGGGAGTTGCCGATAGACGCCCGGCAGCTGGTTTTGGAACGACGGCTTGGGGAAGCCACCGAGGCAGTTAAGGTTCGTATCCTCGTAAACGCAGTTGCTCATGCCTCCGCCCGATCCATAAAGGAAGGGTTGCAGCGCCATGGCTGGCGGATCGTTGACTTGTCCCGCGACTACGGGCGTACTCCAATTCGTCCCCCACCCCGATTGCCAGGCAATCGTGTTCTTAGCGGTCAGCGCCACACTGACGCCGCCAACGGCGGTCGCCCAGGGAGAATCCGCCGGTGCGTTGACCGTCTGCGGCAATCCCCAATATGTCCAGTCGCCGTCATCGCCGGTAGCATAGTTGGTTGAAATGCCCTCGGCCGCGCCGATTTCTGCAATCAGGTTCTCGGTTTCCAGTTCTGCGGTCGGAGTATCCCATTCCGGCTCACCATAGCTGCCGGAGAGTACGATGCCGAGTCCATCATGCACGACCAAGAATTCGGCTTCGTCCACATCCTGAAAGCTGTTCGACGGCGGAACGACCAGGTTAATGTTGGCGTAAGGTGCAACCGCATGGGCCCACTCGACATCGAGGTTGACTTCGACGTTGTCCCAGTTTTCGCAAGTATTGGGCGCGGTATAGGTGATCTCCAGGAATGGTTGCTGGTGCTGGCTATAATCGATCAACTGTGGCAGCCCGAACTGCGCCGAGAACGCATTGACATCGGAGAGAATGGTAGGCGTTCCGCACCAGTCGATGATGGCGATGACTTGGTCGGAGCCGTCGTACTCCTTCCTGCCGTCGTGGTACAACTCGTTCAGATGGTACGCGGTCTGGATCATCGGTGGCGTGTATGCGCAACCAATGCTCGTCTGGCTCGCCAGATTCATCTTATTGCCCGAGAAAGTCGCGATGGGTAACGAGCCGTTATTGTCGGTGGAAAAAGTCTCTTTCTCCGTGCCGGCGAAACACTGCGACGAGAAGAAATCGTCGTTACTGATCGCCGCCGGCTTCGCCATGCCTGTCATAGCAGTCTGCGTGCCGCCAATGCTGCTTGGCCGCAGGATGTACTGCTGCTCGAAGCCGCCCGAATCGAGTCCCGATATGGCCCTCACCAGCGCCCCCGCCGCTCCCTCGACATAAGGATCACTGACATTGGACCGGATTGTCTTACCTCGGACCTGATAGTTGTTCAGTTGGACATGGAAGGCTTTCTCCACATCGGCGACCGTGCCGCGCGCTCGCACATAAAAATTGCTGGGGCCGGTCTTCACTACCTTGAGATTGTGGCCGACGAAAAACTGGCGGACGGTTTCCGCTTCTTGCGCCGTCGGCGCGAAGCGCGCGGCAAGCTCTTTCGACTTCAGCCAGTGCCGATAGTTGGGAGAAGTGGAATCGTAGAGCGATTGCGTCAGGGCGTCGAACTCGCTCCGGTTGTGGAGTTGCAGCCAAATGCTTACTTCGATGACCTTGGCTGGATCCTCGGCACCAAGATTCTTCGCCGTCGCCACGTAGCGTGGAGTGCTGTGCGCGACGAACTGGCCGCTCACGGTGCTGGCCTGCGCCAGCGCGCAAGTGATGGCGCAAGTCATGGCGATGATCGCTGCAATCGAGAACCATCGAAAACTCCGCCCTGCCTCTGCTGTGTTCTTGCCGTTCATTACGTCCTCCCTGGGGGTACTACGTGAAGCCGGAAACTGAGATGCCCATGCGCTTGCGGCGCGGCGGCCGTCGTGATCCGGAACTTCAGAAGTGATGAGAGTTGAAGCTTGGGCTTGAGGTCACGGTGGAAGAAGGCGCCATGACGACGCGGGCCCCTTGGCTGAAACACGGCAATGGTAGCCGGTTCTCACGGGATTGGCAATGAGCTCGCAAGCTTTTTTGCCAATGCCTTCAAGCAGAGCTGTGCACTATTTTGCGGTAGTTGCCTGGCGGAGATGACGCCGGCAATGCACGTATCACCGGTTACCTGACTACTTCGGCCAGTTTCCCGCTGGCGATCAACTCGGAGATGCGGGCGAAATCCTGGTACATCACGCGGTCCTTCGTCATCGTCGCACACACCGACCGGATGGCCGCGTGGGCCTGTTGCAAGGGCTTCGACGTCTTGAGCGGCAAGAGGAAGTCAATTGCCTGCGCCGCGGCCATGGCCTCGATGGCCAGCGTGTTGCGCGTGTTGTCGACGACTCTCTTCAGCTTGTTGGCCGCAGTCATGCCCATCGAAACATAGTCTTCTTTATTACCCGAGGTCGTTATGGAATCGACGGACGCGGGATGCGCCAGCACTTTGTTTTCGCTGACCAGCGCGGCCGCGGTGACTTGCGGCATCATGAAGCCCGAGTTCATTCCCGCCCCCGGCGCGAGAAACGGCGGCAACCCTTCGCTGAGCGCGGGATTCACCATGCGCTCCAGCCGCCGCTCGCTGATGCCGGCCAGCGCGCTCAAGGCGATCGCGAGAAAATCGAGCGCGAAGGCCAGCGGCTCGCCGTGAAAGTTTCCGCCGGAGAGCACGTCGCCTTCGCCATCTGACACCTTCGGATTCTTTACAAAGACCAGCGGATTATCGACCGCCGAATTTGTCTCCGTCTCAAACACCGCGCGGCAAT
Source organism: uncultured Acidobacteriaceae bacterium (assembly GCA_963778255.1). Classification (GTDB taxonomy): domain Bacteria; phylum Acidobacteriota; class Terriglobia; order Terriglobales; family Acidobacteriaceae; genus Acidiflorens. The sequence goes on along the minus strand of CAVZUP010000189.1, from coordinate 14,641 downwards.
GGGCGAGTGTGTCGCGGACCGCGCCGTGCACTTGCGGGATGCAGCGCAGAGAATAAGCGTCCTGCACGCGGCCGCAGTCGCGATGCGAATCGCGGATCGCGCTTTGTTCGAGCAGGCGGCGCAGGTTGGCCGCGGTCTTGATTTGTCCGGCATGGGGGCGGGCTTTTTGGATGCGCTCGTCGAACGCGACGTTGGTTCCCTTGAGCGCATCGCAGGCCATCGCTCCGATGACGTCGGCGGTATCGACCAGAGTCTCGGCGGCGAGCAGCATCAGCGTGCCGACGGCGAGCATCGCCTGCGTGCCATTGATGAGCGAGACCGCTTCCTTCGCTTCGAGCACGAGCGGTTTGATCTGGGCGCGCTTCAGCGCTTCGCCGCTTGCGATGCACGCGCCTTTCTCGTCTTCTTTAAAACATTCGCCTTCGCCGATCAAGGCCAGCGCGAGGTGCGCCAGGGGAGCCAGGTCGCCGCTTGCTCCAACGCTTCCCTGCGATGGGACCATCGGCGTCACTCCGCGATTGAGCATCTCGCAGATGGTATCGATGGTGATGGCGCGCACGCCAGAGTTGCCCTTCGCGAGCGAGTTGGCGCGGAGGAGCATCATGGCGCGTGTTTCGGCAATCGCCAGCGGTTCGCCCACGCCGACGGCGTGCGAACGCACGAGGTTGACCTGCAACTCACGAACCTGCTCGCCGACGATGTGCACGTCGCTCAGTTTGCCGACGCCGGTTGTAATGGCATACGAAATTTTGTTGTGGACGACGAGCGCGTCGACGACAGCTCGGGCGCGATTGACCGCCTCGCGCGCATCGGGATCGAGGAGTACGGGACGGCGAGTGTGCGCTACTTCATGCACGGCTTCCAGCGTGAGATCGTTTCCGTTAATGTGCAGAGCGTTCAAGGGAGTTCTCGGTCGTTAGTCGTTAGTCGTTCGCTGTTCGTCGTTCGTCGTTCGCTGGTCTTCTTTGAGGCTGCGCGGCGCGGAATACCTTCATATATTTTTCCGGCAGGGGGCGCGATTTCATTTTCGAATTGGCTACGATGTGCGTGGTCTCGCCTTCGGCCAGCAATTCGCCTGTTTCCGCCTTGCGCAGTTCGTATCCGAAGTGAAGGACTTTCTCCCGCACGTGTTTCAGATAGGTGCGCACGATGATTTCGTCATCATAGTGCACCGGCGCCTTGTAGCGGCAGCGGGCGTCGACGACGGCGATGCAGCAGTCGTCTTCGCGCTCCATATCTTTATAGCTGAAGCCGAACTGGCGGAGCAGTTCCACCCTCCCCACCTCAAACCAGATGAAATGGTTGGCGTGATAGACGACTCCCATCTGATCGGTTTCAGCATAACGCACACGGATGCGTGTTTCGTTCACGACCGCCTGGTTTGCATTGATCGACATCGATGTATGCGTCCGGGTCATCGGCCCGTCCAATTCGGTTTGCGCTTTTCGAGGAACGATGCGATGCCTTCGCGAAAATCAGCGCTGGAGCGGATACCGGCATTTTCGCGGACAGCCGCTTCAATTTGCACGTCGAGCTCCGCCCGCGCGTGCTCGGTCAGCAGGCGCTTGGTGTTGAACAGCGAGAGCGGACTGTTTTCGGCGAGTTGCGCGGCGAGTTCATGGGCACGGTCGATGAGTTTCTCGGGAGGGACGATTTCATTGATCAGGCCCAGCTTTAGCGCCTCCGCCGCGTCGAAGATACGGCCCGTCAGTAAGAGGTCGCGAGCAGTTTTTTCTCCAACCTGGCGCAGCAGAAACGTCGCGACGATGGCGGGCACGAATCCTATGCGAACCTCGGTGTAGCCAAACTTGGCTTCGGGCACGGCAAGAGTGAAATCGCAGAGCAGGGCGAGTCCGGTGCCTCCGGCAATGGCGGGGCCGTTCACGGCGGCAATCGTCGGCTTGGGAAACTCATAGAGCGAACGAAACAGGGCCGCCATAGTGCGCGTGTCTTCGAGACTTTGCTCGGGCGTACGGCCGATCAGCGATTTCAGATTGTCCAGATCCATGCCGGAGCAGAAGGCCTTCCCTGCCCCGGTCAGGATCAGGATGCGCGCTGATGATTTGTTTACTTCGTCCAGAGCTTGGATCAGATCGTCGATCAAGTCGTAGCTGATGGCGTTGCGCTTATCGGGACGGTTGAGCGTGAGGGTTGCGACGCTTGCGTCGTGGGTGAGTTGGAGCGTTTTGTAGTTCATGCGTAATCCTGAAATGGCGATATGAGCATTGGTCCTCAGCTGTTCGTTCTGCCCAAAGAATTTGTCATCCTGAGCAAAGCGAAGGACCTGCTTTCCATCGAACCACGATTCACTCAGGTCTTCCCACGTTGGGTTCCCGGTCTCAATCAGCACGATCTTCTTTCGCCGTAGCCAACCTTTGATTGACTTCTCGCGGGCGATGGCGTTGTCCACGTACTTGAACGTCTCATAGTAAACGAGTCGGTGAACTCTGTAATCTCGGGTAAAACCGGAATGGACATCGTTCTTGTGTTCCCTAATGCGTCGATAGATGTCGTCGGTGATGCCAGTGTAAAGCACTCGCGATTTGCTGGAAAGAACGTAGACGTAGAAGTGACGCATGGGAAAGCAGGTGCTTCGCTTCGTTCAGCATGACAATTTCCGGAAGGGATTGGCTGGGCGAAGCGTCACAACGGGTTGGTGCGGTTTCGGGGCTGTCCGGATCGAGCGCAGGCAGTTTCCGGCGTCGGCGAAAGCAGGTCCTTCGCTCCCCCACCCCAGCAAGCAAAACCGGCTTGCTGGGGGGCCCCGGTCGCTCAGGATGACAATTCTGCTTGGGTAGTTTTGTATCTGGCGCCAATCTCGGCCGACGCTCGTAACAACGCGTCCAACGGCTTCAGCAGCGGCAACTGCGCGCCTTGGCTGCGCAGGGCTTCTATTACCGTCTCAGTCGGAATATTCCCCACCAACGCATCTTGCGCGAAGGGGCATCCACCCAGGCCGCCTAGAGCGGAATCGAATCGGCGGCAACCCGCTTCGTAGGCTGCGATAATTTTGGCGGCGGCTTCATCGGGACGGCTGTGGAGGTGGACTCCGATTTCTAGGTAGCCGTACTCGGCGATCACGGCGGAAACTACCTCTTTAATTTTTTCGGGCGGGGCCACACCGACGGTGTCGGCCAGGGAGATGGTGCGAATCTCCTGCAATTCGAGCAGGCCTACCGCGGCCACGACTTCGTCCACGTTCCAATCGTCGCCGTAGGGATTGCCGAAGGCCATTGAGATATAGACGGCGGTTTCGAGTCCGGCTTCGTCGGCTTTCTTCTCGATTTTTTCGAGTTCTTCGATGGCGTCTTCCAAAGTCTGGCGCTGATTGTTCTGGAGAAAAGTCGGTGAGATCGAGTAGGGAAACCCGAGCGTACGCACCTTCTCGGTCGCAATTGCGCGCTGCGCGCCTTTTTCGTTGACCACGATGCCGATGATTTCCACGTCATCCGGCGGGTCTAGTTCTTTGAGAACCGCTTCGGAGTCGGCCATCTGCGGGACGGCGTTCGGTGAGACGAAGCTTACAGCGTCGATGTGTTTGAATCCGGCGGAAATCAGCGCCTGGAGATAGTTGGTCTTCAACTCGGCAGGGATCTGCCCTTTCAGCGCTTGCCAGGCGTCGCGGGGACATTCGATAAGCTTTATTTCGTCGGCAGCTAGCATTTAGCAGTTTGCCCCGGTTGCCCACTCACGGCAACAATCATGAGAACGCAGACGAAAAGCAGGTCCTTCGCTTCGCTCAGGATGACAATTCTTATTTTGTACAAAAGCAATCATGTTTGCAGCACTCCCACCTTGAACTCCGGCACATCCGGATTCAGCGACGCGGCCTCGAGCGCCTGCGTGATGGCTTGGCGCGTTTCCATGGGGTCGATGATTTTGTCGATCCACAAGCGGGCGGCGCCGTAGCGGGGGTCGGTCTGCTCTTCGTAGGTTTTCTTGGTTGTGTCGAAGAGTTCTTTCTTCTCTTCTTCACTCAACTTCTTGCCGCTGCGCTCGAGTTGCTTCACTTTGATTTCCACCAGCGTGCCGGCGGCGGCGTCTCCGCTCATGACTGCGTATTTCGCGGTGGGCCATGCGAAAACAAATCTTGGATCGAAGGCTTTGCCGCACATGGCATAGTGCCCGGCTCCGAAGGAGCCGCCTACGATCACGGCAATCTTGGGCACAACGGAGTTCGACACGGCGTTCACCATTTTCGCCCCGGCTTTGATGATGCCGCTCCACTCGGCATCGCGGCCCACCATGAAGCCGTTTACGTCGTGAAAAAACACTAGCGGGATCAGGTTCTGGTTGCAATCCATGATGAAGCGCGCGGCTTTTTCGGCGGACTCGGTGTAGATTACGCCTCCGAACTCTACGCGCTTGTGACCTTCGTGGTCGGTCTGGTGGGCGTGGAGTTTCTGGTTGGCGACTATGCCTACGGCGAAGCCTCCGATGCGGGCGTAGCCGCAGAGCAGGGTTTTGCCGTATTCGGGCTTGTATTCGTCGAAGCGGCTTTCATCCACGATGCGCGCTAGAATTTCTTTCATATCGTAGGGACGCGCGGGCGAGGCATCGTAGACGCCGTAGATTTCCTCGGCCGGCACTGCCGGATCGGCGGGCTTCTTGCGATCCCAGAGCGACTGGCGACGGTATCCCCACTTGTCGATTAGCGAACGCATGCGAGCGATGCACGCTTCGTCATTCGGCTCGCGAAAATCGATCGTGCCGGCAATGGCGGAGTGCATGGCGGCTCCGCCTAACTCTTCGGCGGAAACTTTCTGGCCGATGGCGGCTTGCACCAGCGCAGGTCCGGCTAGAAACAGGCCGCTGCCATCGGTCATCAAAACGTGGTCGCACATCACGGGGAGATATCCGCCACCGGCGACGCACATGCCCATGATGGCGGCGATTTGGGGAATACCCATGGCCGACATGACGGCATTGTTGCGAAAGACGCGGCCGAAATCGTCGGTGTCGGGGAAGACGTCTTCTTGCAGAGGAAGAAAAACTCCGGCGGAATCGACTAAATAGATCGTCGGAATGCGATTCTCGATCGCGATGTTCTGCGCGCGGATCACTTTCTTCGCGGTCATGGGAAAGAATGCACCGGCTTTGACCGTGGCATCGTTGACGATCAACATCACGAGGCGAGTCTGGATGCGCGCCAGGCCTGTGATCACTCCGGCGGAAGGCGCGCCTCCCCATTCTTCGTACATCTTGTGCGCAGCATAAAGGCCGAGTTCGAAAAAAGAGCTGGGATCGGCTAGCAGGTTGATGCGCTCGCGGGCGGTGAGACGCGCCTTGGCGTGCTGGCTCTCGATCGCTTTTAGGCCTCCGCCTTCGCGGATTTTTTCTTCTTCGTTGCGGACCTGCGCGACCAGTTCGGCTAACGCGCGCATGTTCGATTCGAAGCGTAGAGAGCTGGGGTCAACCTTGCTGGGGATGACGTTGCCGATGGTGAGAGCGGAGGATTCGGTGCGTTCGCGCATGAGGGCAGACTCTTATCCGTAGCTGGGAAACTACTTACTATACCAGCGGGGATGGCGGTCCGGAGGGCTTGCGGGGGTGGGCGTTACAATCTACTTTTTGGCGAATGAATGACTAACACCTTCGCACTTCATCCGACGTTCTGCTTCACCCTGCTGGGCACGTTCATGATCCATGTGTGGACGCGCCCGTCACGGCGGGCATGGCTGGCGGTTCTGATCATCGCAGTCGGGCTGCGGCTGGCCTGCATCCGCGTCATGGGAGGGTTGGGCAACTATTACGGTGTGTGGTGGATCAGCTGGGGTGCATTTCTCGGACTCGCCAGCATGATGGTTCTGTCGACGCAGATTGTGCGCTCGCGGGCTCGAACTAACCCCGAGCGGAAGATTCTTCGGCAGACGTTTTATGCGGGAGCGGTTTTTCCTCTGTGCAGTCTGCTGATCGGCTATGCGGTGCTGCTGACGAACTGGCTTCGCCCCAGGACCTACGATGCTTTTCTGCTGGCGTTTGACGGCAGCCTGGGGTTCCAACCGAGTTTTGCGGTGGGGCGGGTTTTGCGGTGGGGGTCCAACTCCTGGGGCCTGACTACGGTTGCCTATTACGCGCTGCCAATGGTGGTTTCCATTCTCTATGCGTCGCATCTTGCCTCGGAGCGCGGCGGGGAGCGGCAACGGGTCTCCTTTCTGCCGGTCTTTCTTTCGATGATGGTGGCAGGAACCGTTCTCTACGCGGTGTATCCGGCGGTCGGTCCGAAACATGCTTTTGGGGAGTTATATCCGTGGAATCCGCCGTCGCTGGCCCAGATCGCGATTCGACCCATGACCGCAACCGGTCTGCGCAATTGCATGCCTTCCCTGCACCTGGCAGGGGCATTGGCGGTGTGGTGGAACTCACGGCTGTGGCGCCGATGGGGAAGAATGCTGGCAGCGTTGTTTCTGGGCGCGACAATTTTTTCTACGCTGGCGTTGGGCGAGCATTATTTGGTGGACCTGGTGGTGGCACTTCCGTTCGCGCTGGTTCTGCAAGCGGCATGGACGGTTTCTGTTCCGCTCACGGAGTCGGTCCGCTGGCGGCCGCTAGTGGCGGGTACAACGCTCACGGCGGCATGGTTCGTGGCGCTGCGCTATGGCCTGGGGATGTTCCTAGTTTCGCCGTTGATTTCGTGGGGCGCGATGCTTCTCACTGTAAGTTGGTGCCTTGTGCTGGAGAAGAAATTAAGCGCATGGCTTTCGCAACGGGATCATCGGCAATAGCGTCGACCAATCCAATTTCTAGAGCACGCGCGGCGGAGACTTTTTCCGCTGCGATGAATAGTTCTAGGGCTCTTCCCTTGCCGATCAGACGGGGCAAGCGCTGCGTGCCTCCCCAGCCGGTGAGGAGGCCGAGTGCGGCGCCGCGATGTCCGAAGACGGCGTGGGGAGCGGCGATCCGGCGATGACAGGCTAGCGCCAGATCGAGGCCTCCGCCCATGCAGTGGCCTTCGACTGCGGCGATGACTGGGGCGGGATAGCTGGCGATTGCGTTCATGAGCGCTTGTCCCATGGCGGAAAATTCGTAGGCTTCGGGGCCGGTTAGCGCCGCAATTTCATTTAAATCGGCGCCGACCGAGAAGAATTTGTGGTTGCCGGCGACGATCAGCGGGCGAGGCTGTGCTTTTAGTTCGTCTTTTAGTTCGGCAACCGCAGCCGTCAGGGCGCGAACACATGCGCGGCTTAGGCGGTTGGTGCCATCGGTCGAAACCAAACGCAGGATGCTGGCTGGACCGTTACGCTCGATTTGGAAAAAGAGAGAGGGCACGGAACATGATGCCATGCTTGAGCGGTGAAATACGCTGCCATCCATGCAGCGCGCGAGAAAAGCAGGTCCTTCGCTTCGCTCAGGATGACAAATTCAACAATGATGAGAAATTCAGAATGAGATACGCAAACTAAACGGCCGGCACACTGTGCGGCTTCACGTGCTCGCGGATGAATTTGACGATGTCATCCATCGGAGTGCCGGGCTGGAAGATGCCGGCTACGCCGATCTTCTTGAGGCCTTCGACATCCTGGTCGGGAATGATGCCGCCGACCAGCACCAGAACGTCGTCCATCTTGTTTTGCTTGAGCAGGTCCATCACGCGCGGGACGATGGCGTTGTGCGCTCCCGAAAGAATCGAGAGGCCGATGACCTGGACGTCTTCCTGGAGCGAGGCGTTGACGACCATCTCCGGCGTCTGGCGCAGGCCGGTGTAGATGACTTCCATGCCGGCGTCGCGGAGGGCGCGGGCGATTACCTTGGCGCCGCGGTCGTGGCCGTCGAGACCGGGCTTGGCGACCAGGACGCGGATCTTGGCTTCAGTAGCCATGCTTATCATTTAACCACAGCGGGCACGTGCAAGCACGGGGATTTGGGCTGGGACCGGGTTTCCATCTGAAAACTTACGCGGCAAAAAGCGGGTCCTTCCCCTTCGGCTGCGCTCAGGGTCAGGATGACAATTCAATGAGGACTTACGGTTTCATCCCCAACTGCCAGAACAGGAACGAGTACATATCAGTGCTTTCTTCAATCTGCTTGGTGATCGGCTTGCCTTGTCCGTGGCCGGCTTTGGTTTCGATGCGCAGCAGAATAGGCCTTTCTTTGCTGGCGCCGTTCTTGGCTTCGGCTTGCATGAGCGCGGCCATTTTCTTGGCGTGCATGGGATCGACGCGCGTGTCGGTATCGCCCGTCATAAAGAGGATGGCGGGATACTCCTGACCGGGCTTCACATGATGATAGGGCGAGTAGGCGTAGAGCCAGTCGAACTGCTTGGGATCGTCGGCGGAGCCGTATTCGGGAATCCAAAGTTTGGCGATCTGGAAGTTCTGATAGCGCAGCATATCGAGCAGCGGAACCTGGCACACGACGGCGCGGAACAGGTCGGGGCGCTGGGTGATCATCGCGCCCATGAGCAGGCCGCCATTGGATCCGCCTTGAATTGCCAGGTGATCGCGGTCGGTGTATTTCTGCGCGATGAGATACTCCCCGGCGGCGATGAAGTCGTCGAAGACGTTCTGTTTTTTCTCCAACATGCCGGCGCGATGCCAATCCTCGCCAAACTCGGCGCCGCCGCGTAAATTGGCGACCGCGTAGATGCCGCCGTGCTCCATCCACAGATACATGCTGCGACTGAAGGCCGGCGTCAGCGAAACGTTGAAGCCTCCATAGCCGGTGAGCAAGGTGGGATTCTTGCCATTCTTCTCGATTCCCTTCTTGCTGACGACAAACATCGGAACCTTGGTGCCGTCTTTCGACTTGTACCAAACCTGCTGCACGTCATACGCCGAAGGATCGATGGAAGGGGCGTCGACATTGGCCCAGAGAGCGCTCTTCACGCTGGTTAAATCGACGCGGTAGACCGACGGCGGCACGATGAAGGACTGGAATCCAAAGAAAATTTCGTTGCGGTCGTAGCGGCCGGAGGCGGTGAAGACAGTTCCAATGGCCGGCAGCGGAATGTCGGCGAGCTTCTTGCCGTCGAGCGCGAACAACTTCAGCTCGGAGGTCGCGTTGTGCTCGTATTGTGCCAGCAGCTTGCCACCGGTCACACTGACGCCCTGCAGCACGGCATCGGTCTGCGGGATGATCTCCTTCCAATTTTCGCGCTTGGGGTTGGCCGCGTCGGCCACAAAAACGCGATAGTGGGGCGCATCTTCGTTGGTGGTGATGTAGAGTTTGCCGGCGAAGAAGTCGGCGATGTATTGGAAATCCTTGCCCACAGTGATTTCGACCGGAGGATTCTTGGTCGTGAGATCCTGCAAGAACATTTCGGTCTTCGTCCAGCCGTGTTCCTCGTCGATCAGCAGCCAGCGTCCGTCTTCGGAGAGGCTGACGTTGGGCCACCATTCGGGGTCGCGGCCGGCGCCGAAAATCAGCGGATCCGCCAACGGATCGCTGCCGAGCACGTGGTAGAACACGTGCCGGTTATAGGCTTCCTGCCCTTCGGGAACATCGCCCTTCTTGGGATAGCGGGTGTAGAAAAATCCGGAGCTGTCGGGCTTCCAGGCGAGGCTTGCGGCGCGGGTGCGTTCAATGGCATCGGGAAGCAATTTGCCGCTGGCGGTCTCGATCACGCGCAGGGTGCTGACCTCGGAACCGCTCGGCGAAGTGCCATAGGCAACGTATTTGCCATCCTCGGACGCATACCACCAGTCGAGGGCAATGGTCCCGTCGGCGGCGAGTTGGTTGACGTCGAGCAACACGCGATCGTTGCCATTGCCATTGCCGTTGAGCCCTTCGCGCACATAAAGGATGGGTTGGTTCTGGTTGCCGTCGCGGCGGGTGTGGAAGTAATATTTGCCCCCCATCTGCGGCGCGCCGACGCTGCCGATTTCGAGCAACTGGGAGAGGCGAGCGTTGATCTTGTCGCGTCCAGGCAGCGGGTCGAGGATGGAGCGCGTGTAGCCGAGTTCCCGCTCCACGTAGGCCTGGGTGTCAGGGTCGTCCGCGTTCTCAAGGTAGCGATAGGGATCGACGATCTTGTGGGCCTGGACGATGTCCTCTACAGGAGCGACCTTCGCTTTGGGAGGACCGGCCGGGCCGGAAGGGACGGAGGAATTGGCAGCGTTGGAGTCCTCGGCATGGACCAGGGCAACCACACCCGGCAGAAGAATCAGGGACAAAATGAACAAACGAAAACCTCCCGGCATACACACCTCACTCTTGCTGTGGACGAGACTCCGGAGATTAGGTTAGCAGAACGAGACTTCCAGAGCAGGAACTGGCCGCCTGGCTTGGCCGCGGTGCGCCGGAGATTTTGCTGCGCAAGTTTCCAATCGGCGCGGCCTCTGATATGATTTCAAGGTTGGTTCCGCACGCAGCCATGCGTGTCACCACTCCTCAGTAGCTCAATGGCAGAGCATCCGGCTGTTAACCGGAGGGTTGTAGGTTCGAGTCCTACCTGAGGAGCCATTTTTTGCAAGCGGCTGATTGCACAACATTTTCAGCCTTGTCGCTTACCTCATCGCTTTCCGGTAAGCTGGCGGATCAAATTCACCTCAGCTTCGCGATAGGGTGTTCCATCGGGGTGCAGCACTTCGTGGAACCACACTGGCGGATCCTCGGCAACGTAGGGGTGTTGCCATGATTCCCAGGGCAAATAGGTTTGCGTCTTGCCGGCAACGAAGCCCCAGTTGATGGCTCCAACGTGCTCCTGCTTGGCGAGCGGCAAGATCGTGTCGAAGGTGCTGCCCACGGAGCGTGCCATATATTCCGTGCAGATAACGGGCCGGTTGTGTTTCCGCAGCCAGCGCACCTCTCCCTTGAAGTCCTCAGGCCAGGAGTAGTTATGAAATGTAACGATGTCGGATTCGCGAAGCTGAATCTGCTGCAGTTTCCCTAGAGTTGCCCGGTCCAGCGACGTGTCTGCGTCCCAGACTCCGCTGGTAAGCGGCTGGGTAGGATTCGCCGCGCGCGCCCACTCGAATACTTGCGGCAAGAGCGCGGCGACTCGGCGGCCTTTATCTTTGAGTTCCTCTTTTGGGTAGCTTCCATGATTATCGGCCCCGGGTTCGTTCCACAGATCCCAGGCAAGAATTCGATCGTCCTTGGCAAAGGCTCTGACGATGCCGTTCACGTACGCCTTTAGCCGTGGATATTGGGCGGGATCCCCGAGCGCCGCTGCACCGGGACTCTGAACCCAGCCTGAATTGTGGACGCCTGGAACCGGCGAGTGCTGCGGCCCCAGGTGCGGCAGTGGATCCCAACAAGAATCGAAGAGCACAAACATGGGACGAATGTGATGGCGGGAGGCGATGGTCAGGAACTGATCGATGCGCTTCTGGAATCCGGCGACGTCCTGTTGCCACAGCAGGTCATGAAGAAAAACCCGCATGGTGTTCATGCCCATGGCCTCGGCCCAAGCGAACTCGGTATCGATCTCAACCGGATCGAAGGTCGCTTCCTGCCACATCTCGAGCTGGTTGATGGCCGACTTGGGAACGTAATTGCTCCCCACCAGCCATGGCTGTTGCGCATACCAGGCATTCGCCTTCTGCTCCGGCCAGCGCGCGGTTTGCCCCCAGAGCGCAGCCGTAGAGAAGATGAGGGCGAACACTACGGCCGTAACGAATGCGAAGTTTTTCATTTTGATCAGACTCTCGTGCATTTATATGCCCTGCGGTTCGAAGACTTCAATGCTCTGCATCGGTGCGCCTGAGTTACACGGGAAGGCGATTTCTTATTCGACGGCCATGAACTTCAGGCAAACGGGCGAGGGAACCTGGAGTATCTGTTTCGTCGGGGTTAGCCGGCCGTGGTTGGAGTCGATCTGAAATACCGCGATGTTATTTGTATCTTGATTGGCTACAAACAAGAGCTTGCCGGTGGGATCGATTTCGAAATTACGCGGGGTCTTGCCTTGCGTGGGGAAGTCACCTGTCAGGGTGAGAGCTCCGGTCTTGCTGTCGATGGAGAAGACGGCAATGGTGTCATGTCCGCGATTGGAGGCGAATAGAAATTTTCCGCTGGGATGTACCTTGATTTCGGCGGTGTCATTGGTCCCCGAGAAGTCCTTGGGAAGGGTTGAAACTGTCTTCAGCAGCTTATGCAGCGTGCCGCCGCGGGCATCGTAGGCAAACGCCGTGATGCTGGACTGTAGTTCGTTGACTACGTACGCGAACTTGCCGTTGGGATGAAAGGCGAGGTGACGAGGGCCGGCTCCGGGGTCGAGCTTGGCGTAGGGAGGGTCGTTGGGAGTGAGGGATCCGGTTTTGGCATCGAAGCGATAGATCAGCAACTGATCAAGGCCGAGATCGACGGCGATTGCGAAACGATTGTCGGGGGTGGTTTCGATCCAGTGGGCGTGCGGACCCTCCTGGCGCTCGGGGTTGACGCTCGACCCAGCGTGCTGAACGAAAGCTGAAGACTCGCCGATGTGGCCGTCGGACTGAACCGGAAATACGGCCACGCTTCCTCCGGTGTAGTTGGCTACCAGCGCGTACTTTCCGGTCTTGTCGAAGGCGATGTAGCAGGGGTCGGCTCCGCGCGAGGCGACGACGTTCAGGAGTTGCAGTTTGCCGGTCGCGGGGTCGTCTTTTTGACGGACGTCTTTCTGACGAGCGAGGGCGAAGGCGGTCACCGCTCCGCTGTTGGCATCTTTGTATTTTGGGACTTCGTTGACTGCGTACAGGAAGCGATGGCTCGGGTCGATGGCGAGGAATGAAGGATTGCTGGATTCCGCGGCTATGCCTAGCGGAGTCAGTTCAGAGGATGCCGCATCGAAGCGGTAGGCGTAAATGCCTTTGCTGTCTTTTTCGGTGTATGTACCGACGAAGAGAAGATACGTGGTCTTTGGGGAATCCTTCGCGGCGGATACGGTGACCAGCGAAAAGAGCAGAAACCACAGCAAGCAGCGGCGGCGGAAGAAGGTCATGGAGTTCATCAAAGCGTATTCGAGGGTTTCGCGCAAGGCGGGAGCACGAAGTGGGGAATTTGCGAATCGGAAACGTGCGACCTCTGGTCCCGAACCAGAATCCGGCTCTCATTGAAACTCGTAAATTTGAAACTCGTAGATTTTGCCGCTTCATCCCGCTGCACCCTCAACGACCGCAAAATCGTACACATATCCCGCCTACTACCGCCGATAATAGATTGATTCGATTGACTTTAGCGGCCAAATTATCAAAACATTAACTTGCCTGCCAACCCTGCTTAACAATGCCCGATTAGTCTCCAGCTTTGTTTGCGAACGACACGACTTATGAAACTGGGCCAAGGCTTCTCCATTCTGCTTCTTACACTCTTGCTTCAACCTACTCTGGCGTTGTCACAAGTCAAGATCGACGTTCAAGACAGCCAGATCACCGTCAGCGTTAACGGCAGGCCTTTTACCGCTCTGCAAAAGGGAAAGGACGCGAATAAGCCCTATCTGTATCCCTTGTTCACTGTTTCGGGAAAGCGCGTCACGCGCGGCTTTCCGATGGAGAAGATCGCCGGCGAGCCCACCGATCATCCACATCAGCGCGGCATTTGGATGGGATTCGAACACCTCAGCGGGATGAATATCTGGGAGAACGATCCATCGAGTCCTCCTCCGCACATGGGCACAATTCAGTTTCAGAAGGTTGTGGAGACCCACGACGGCGATAAGACCGGCGGGTTCACGGTCGCGGCGCAGTGGGTAAATCAGGACGGCGTGCCGATCATCGACGAAACTTTGACGCTGACGTTCTACGCAGAGCCGCGGCAAGACCGCAAGTTCGATATCGATATGCGCCTGAAGGCAATCAAGCTGGCAACGTTTGAAGATTCGCGTGACGGCATTATCGGCATCCGCCTCGCGACGCCGTTTGACGAGAGTCAAGGCGGGAAAGTGGTCAATGCGGAAGGCCTAAAGGGCGCGAAGCAAATCGAGGGGAGCCGTGCGCCCTGGGTCGACTGGCAAGCCGACCTCGATGGAGAAAAAGTCGGCGTCACGATGATGGATTCTCCCAAGAACCGCCGCGCGCCAACCAGCTGGCGCTGTATGCCGTTTGGCCTTCTCTTTGCCAATCCCTTCGCGCAACGTTTCTATGACAAGTCCCGTGAAGACGGGAGCCTTAGCCTGCAACCAGGCGACGAACTTCGGTTGCGGTATCGCTTCCTGATCCATTCCGGGAGCACCGACATTCCAGCAGCATATAAGGAGTTTTCCGAGCAATGAAAAATAAGTTCATACTGTCGACTGCACTTTTGCTGGCGATCTGCCCCCTTCTCCACGCAGCGGGTTCGTCAATTCGTGGAACGGTTACAGCCGGCCCGAATGCAACCCCGATCGCAAACGCGCGTGTGACCCTGCGCGGAGGCGGACACGAACAGGCTGCCTCAACGGACCCCGAAGGAAACTACGAGCTTCTCTCCCTCGATCCGTCGCTCTCTTACTCGCTGGTTGTGGAGGCGGACGGTCTTCGTTCCTTCAGTAAGGGCGACATCGCGCTGAAAGATGGCGAGGCGCAACGCATTAACGTCCGACTTGAGCTGGCCGACGTTCACACCGAAGTTCTGGTCACCGACGGCGTCGTCAATCTCGAAGCAGCCAGTGCGGAAATCAGCCAGACTATCGACCCCACGGAAGTGCAAGATCTGCCCAGCGTGACCCGGAGTGCCGCCAAGTATGCGCTCCTCGATCCGCACGTGCGGCAAGTGCTCGGCCTGGGAGCCAACTATCAGGACT
>CAVZUP010000188.1:0-12047 GCA_963778255.1 uncultured Acidobacteriaceae bacterium | reverse complement strand
ATTTCCTCCGCTCGCCAGCCCTGGCGCTGGAAATTCACAATATCGGATTGCATGAACACCGCGCAGCCGTAGCCGAACACCGGCATCGTTTGCGCGGAGAACGCCAGATCCGCATATTGCTTCACATCCAGTCCGAAGCCTTCCGCTGTGGATTGCAGAAAATATCCGTTGCCCGCGGAGCACTGCGTGTTCAGCTTGAAATCCTTCACACGGCCGTTGTGCAGAATTATGATCTTGATGTCCTGCCCGCCCACGTCCACAATCACGTGCGGATCTTCGTAGAACTTCAGCGCCGATTCGGTGTGCGCAACGGTCTCCACCAGCGCCACATCCGCATTGAGAACATCTTTCAGAATATCTTTGGCGTACCCAGTGGTTGCGACTCCCAGAACCTCAAGCTTGGCGTGTTGCGCCTCGACTTGGCCACGCAGGTTCTCGAACATTTCCATCGTGTCCTGAATCGGATTGCCGTTCGAGAGTTGATACGATTTGCAAAGAATGTCGCCGTTTTCGTCGAGCAAAACAGCTTTCGTTGAGGTCGAACCGCCGTCAACTCCGATAAAACCGGCTACGGTACTGCCTTTTTGAAACACCGCCGGAATGAATTGTTTTGGCCGGTAAGATTCCTTAAACTGGTCGAACTCGTCACGATTATCGATCAGGGCCTTGCCGCCAGATTTGGCTTTTTCTTCCTGACGGCCGTAGTCGATGTAATGAACCAGACTGTCATAGCCGCGATAACAACCTATGCAGTCGTCTTCGGCGCGTCCAAACTCGATCGCGCCCATGGCAGCAAAGTATTGAGCATTCTGCGGGACCTTGATCAGTTCTTCGGGCTTCGAACCTTCCGGAATCGCGACCTTCCGCTCCTCCCACATGCGCGGAATATTCGCTTGCCAGGCCTCGCGCATGCCGCGAATAAAGCTGTTCGGCCCGCCGAGCAGCAACACGTGCGGACGCAGGGTATGGCCGCGGGTGAGCACGCTCAGGTTTTGCAGCACGATGGCTTCGAACAGCGACGCCATCAGTTCGTCCGGCGGAGTTCCGACCTTTTGCAGACCGTTGATATCGGTCTCGGCAAACACTCCGCACTTGCCCGCGACTTTGTGGAGCTTGATGCCGTGATATCTCTGCTCTGCTAGTTCATCTATGGGAATCTTCAGCTTGGCATTGATCTTGTCAATGACCGCGCCCGTGCCACCGGCGCACTTATCGTTCATCGACGGAATCTTTTTCTTTCGCCCGGTTTCTTCGTCGTCTTTGAAGACGATGATCTTGGCGTCTTGTCCTCCAAGTTCGATGACGGAATATACCTCGGGGTGCAGCTTCTCCACCGCAAGAGAAACGGCGGTCACTTCCTGTACAAACTTTGCGCCAATCTGTTCGCCGATCGAACCGCCGCCGGAACCGGTCATGAAGATGCGCGTATTGTGGGAGTTGATGCCGGCTTCAGCCTCCATGCGCTTCAGAAACTCCAGCGTCTTCTCGGGCTGCTTGGTCTCGTGGCGCTGATAGTCCCGCCAGAGCACCTGATCGCCGGCCTGATCGACGACTACCGCTTTCACCGTGGTTGAACCCACGTCCAGCCCTACCAGAAACTTGGCTTGGTGATCGTGCGGTTTTTGCTGGATGTGGCCCTTATGAACAGGCGCAGCCTGGGTCTCAAGCGGCGGCGCGATCTGAATGAACGGCGAATTTTTGTGGTCGTGCATCTTCTTCTCCGTCAGTCGCCACTGGCAATCGCTGGCATCGCCACCGAGACCCGACTCCCCTTCCAGAACCGTGTCTGCTTATCGATCCGATCGCTCACGTGCAGAACAAATTGCGCCGCCGTTCCCGCAACTCCCTCGCGGTGCGGCACGTGATAGAACGGCCGCTTCAGTTCAGGATGCTCCTCGATATACTCGCGAATCTGCTCCATCGTTTTACCCGTGGCCTTGAGGCACTGCTCGAATTCCGTCTTCGCTTTCACCTTGGCTTCGCCGAGCGCCATCTGCACGCGACTGTGCGCGTTGACTTCGCCTTCCCCTGAAGTCTCGATCGGAAGGAAGATCATGTCTTTAAATTTATTGATCACGGCGGATTGCACACCATCCGACTGCGAGGAAGGCATGCAACCGAAGGGCTTCAACGCGAGCACCATGTGACACAGCTTGTGTACGGTGTAGTAAACGTTCTTGCCGACTTCCAAGTGGCCTTCGCCGCCGCGCGCGAACTGGTTATAGAAAGGATGCGCCATCTCCGCCAGTTCGGTTTGCGGCACGAGGCGGTGTGTGATTCCTCCTAGTTGCTTGATGGTGCGGTGATAGAAGAAATTCCACAGGCGCTCGCCGGCGCCGAGTCCCCATAGCTTCTTGCGCAGGCCAATGTAGTTGGCGAATTGCTTCTTCGCGTCGTACCACGCCGGATTCCGATGCGGCCGATTCACCGGCCACTTTGCCTTGGCGTGGGCCTTTGCCTGATACAGCAGGTAAGCAACCCAGGTCGCGATGGGCTCGACCAGCACCTGTGCACCTTCGCGCTCCAGGAAGTCGAACATGTTGAAGTTGCCGTCGCCTTCCGTGATCTGCGCCCAGAACTCGCCCGTGATCTTCACCAGCGGCTTCACGCGGGTGCGGTCCACTTCAATCGAATTCATCTTTTCCTGTGCGGAACGCAAGGCCTTCAAGTAATCCTCGCCCCACATGTGCTCGTGCCATTTTCCGAACACATTGAAAGTGTTCCGCAAAATCTTGTTGCTCTTGAACTTGGGCTTCGCCCAGTCGGGCGCACTTTGTTCGATCTCAAACGACTTGCGATTTTTCAGATTCTCGCACAAGCCGTTAACCATTTCGCGAAAGACGCGCTCCGTCTCACCCTTGCTCGCCTCATAGGGACGAATCTGGTAGATGAGGTCGTTGATCACATCGCCTAGATGCATGGCATTCAGCATTCCGAAACCAAAATCGATCGTGAACTTCAGCCCGGGCTCGCCGGATGCGGCCTTGATGCCGTCACTGTCCTTGAACAACAAAACGCGAAAGCCGTCGAAGCCCGCGTTCTTCAATGCAAAGCGATACTCGGCTTCGTACATGCCGAAGCGGCAAGGCCCGCAAGAACCGGCGGTGAAGAAGACGTAGTTATCTAGAATCTGCTGGCGCGGAATTCCCTCTTTCTCCAAGAACTGGAGATACTGCACCAGGTTGCCCACCGTGAAATACGTCGGATTGCACTGCCCATTATTGCCAAATTCCTTGCCGGTCTGGAAGGCGGCGACGTTCGGGACGGGCAGTTTTTCGCAGCGATACCCGCATCCCTGGAAGACGGCTCGTATCAGATCTTCGTGCTTCCAGGTAAAGCCGCCGAACAAAATGGTTACGCGGTTGCGCTCTTCGGCGGTGAAGGCTCGCTCCATGGGACGATGAAAATGTCCGGGCTGATCCAGTCCAGCGATTTTGCGCAGGCGCACCCGTTCCGCTTCCAGGCGCTTCCTGATTTCCGAGTCGTTCTCAATGCGGACGAGATTCGTCGCCATAATTTCCTCCGGCTGTGTGCTGAATCCTGATAGCAGGTTTAGAGACGATGGCCCATATTGCCGGTAGCGAAGCGAAACTGGCAAAACGCAGCGCACTAGGGCTGCTGGGACAAAAAGTCCCCCTGATCGCTTCCGTACTGATGATGTACAACATCCGAACTCCAATAAGGTTGGCTAGGAGATTCGAAGTCTTACACCGGCGGAACTACAACGCGGGAGTTCCGCCAGCGCCGTATGTGCATTGACCTTGAGATGCGGACGATTCACGAACCAGTTGCCTTCGTTTCGCCCTGCATTCCCGCTCAAGGACAAATCGGGACCGACCCACAACCTTTTTCTAACAGAAATTGTCCTCCCATTCAATGGACAGCTGTGCAAACACTGTTACAGTTTTCAAACTGCCACAGTGCAAGGTGCGTGAGTAGTCGGTCGATTCCTTTTTCCTAAGAAAACTTCGAACCCTGAGGCCATCCGTGCACCTGCGTGTACCCTGGGGTGGATGCCTTTTGCAAGTACTAAATCAGAGTTTCCCCTAAGCGATTGGAGGACACGTCCGCCCCAGATAGAACGGAAAGGTCATTGTGATGAAGCGCCCGAACTCTCAATCGAATTAAGATAGTCGCCATGCAGCACGCAACCCCAGCGGCCATTGCAGTGCTCATGCTGGAACTAGCACCGGCAGCTCTATTTGGGCTCGCCGGGGAGCGGGTTGGGCGAGCATGCGCCCGCCGGCCGTCAACGGTACGAACCACCTTACCGCTGCTATGCGCGATTCCCTATGCCGTGCTTTCCTGTTCGCAACACATGTTCTCCTGGAACTGGTGCGCTCTATACGCGATGCTGCCAGTGGCGATCGCCTGGTTGCTGGAGCGGGCCGCAATCGCCGATCCCGAACAACGCGGCAACTGGCGAGACGCGATCATTCTCCTGACGCTGGGCTTAGTGGTTGATTTGCGCTGGTTCGAGCGCGCGTGGCCAAGCGGGCTGACCGGCCTGGGAAAACTGCTCCTCGTCGATGCAGCGCTTTATGGATTCGTAGTCATTCGGCGACTCCAAGGCACCGGCTTTGACTTTCATTTCCGCTGGAGCGATTGGAAGACCGGGCTGCGCGAGCTAGCTCTCTTTACGCCGCTAGTTCTCGGGCTTGGGCTGGCGCTGGGTTTTCTCCATCCCCATGGCCACACTCTGCGGCTCTCGATGATTCCAACCTGGATCTACATTTTCGTTTTCATCGCGGTTCCGGAGGAACTTTACTTTCGCGCGTGGGTACAGAACTTCTTGGAGCGGCGCGTAGGACGGCGAGCGGCGCTGGCCATTACAGCCGTGCTCTTCGGACTCTCGCATTTCAACAAACGGTCGGCGCACTTCAACTGGCGATACGTTCTGCTGGCAAGCGTCGCCGGAATTTTCTATGGCCGGGCATGGCGCGAGCAACGCCGAGTGCCGGCCTCGGCCATTACTCACGCCAGCGTGGACGCCATCTGGTCGTTCTGGTTTTAGCTAAGAAAGGAGGGCTCGCGACAATGGGCGACACAGCAGTTGGACCGGCAATTCGGTCCACGACCCCGACTGCGGGCCGCCGCTACTTCGATTGGGCTCAGATCGTCATCGTATTTCTGTTCTTGGAGCTTGTGCTGTGGGCGCCGACAACGCAGTTTCGCAACCGCTGGGCGCTCATCGCAATGTTCTCGATTTTGTTCCTGGTGCTCATCGATCGCCCGTCGCTCGAGCGCCTCGGCCTTCGGTTGCCGAAGACCTTCGGCGCTAGCGTGGTGCTGGGCATCGGTTTTGCGCTGGTTGTTCTCATGGTGATTCTCGTGAACTGGGCTGGCGGCCAGATTCCCGCCAATCAGACTTGGCCTGCCTTGCAGTCCGTCTGGGGATACGTGATCTGGGCCTTGATTCAGGAATTCATACTGCAATCGTTTTTCTTCAATCGCCTCGAAGAACTCTACGGAGGGTCGGCCGCGGTTTGGATAGCCGCCACGCTCTTTGCCGCCGCGCACCTGCCCAGCCCGATCCTCACCACGGCTACGCTCGTCGGTGCTCTTTTTTTCTGCGAAATGTTCCGCCGTTACCGCAGCATCTATTTTCTCGGGATCGTCCACGCAATGCTGGGATTGACCCTTGCCATTACCATGCCCAACAGTCTGCTGCACCACATGCGGGTCGGAATTGGCTATCTGCGGTACTGGTGAGCGCGAGCGTTCCTCGAACAAACTTCATCGATACGGTGAAAGGGCCAACCCTAGCTGGTGACAAAATTTCTCGAAAACATCACAAAACTCTACAGTTCACGGCAAGGGGGAGAGTTATGATTCGAGTCATATAGTGGGGATTTTCGCCACGACACCATGAGGGACTCTAGACTTCGCTTTCTGGCTCGAATGATCGCGGACAGGCCGCGCCCGAAGTCTGTCTTCCGCTTCATCGTCTTATTTCATCTTGCCGTGCTTTACCCGCATCTATCGCGGGGACAAGTCGCGGCGCCAGTAACTACAGGGCGAACCATTCACGGCACGGTGAAATCTGGAAACATGCCGATTCCCGGCGCTGGAGTTTCCGCGGTGAATACGATCACCAAGGAACAATTCAATACCTCGACCGACGTGGACGGCAGCTACTCGTTGCGGATCCCCACCGATGGCCGCTACATCGTGCGGATACAGATGTTGGCGTTTGCTATAGGCACGCGTGAAGTCGCGCTCGACGCAACCCATCAGGACGTGCAGGTGAATTTTGAACTGGCGCTGCAGTCGCGCGCCCGCGAGGTCGGCGCCAACCATAACGCCGGTAATAAGACCGCTAATAACAACAATGACCAGCAGCGGGCGAATCCGGCCCGCCGCGGCTTCCAGAATCTTTCCGTGTTTCAGAGCGAAGCGGGACAAGATGCGGGCTCAGCGGGCAACTCGATGAGCGACGTTGCGCCCTCCGGTATGCCGGTTCCAGGCATTGCTCCCAACGGGGCTACGGAATCCGTGGCAGTTTCCGGCAACACGTCCAATGCCTTCAATGCGATGACCCCAGACCAATTGCAGCAGCGCATCGACGAAATCCGTCAGCAAGGCGGAGGATTCGCAGGAGGAGGCGGTTTTGGCGGCCCAGGAGGCGGACCTGGCGGTGGTCGCGGAGGTGGGTTTGGCGGAGGAGGCCCGATGGTCTTCGGCCGGCGCGGCTTTGACATCAATCGCCCGCATGGATCGTTATATTACGGCGCCGGCGATTCGGCGCTGAACGCATCGCCCTTTGCGCTCACCGGCCAACCCACGGAAAAGCCCGCATATTTGCAGAACAGTTTTGGCGGCTCTGTCGGTGGACCGCTGAATATTCCTTACATCTATCACGGCGGCAGCAAGACCTTTTATTTCATCAATTACAACGGCAGACGCGCGAACAATCCTTTCGATCAGTTTTCCACAGTGCCCACGGCTCTGGAGAGGAGCGGGTGCTTTTCCCAAACCCAGGCCATCTGCAATTCGGGAGTCATAGGCGGACAAGCGATCGAGATTTTCAATCCTGTGACAAACGCTCCTTTCCCCGGCGACCAGATTCCGCAGATCAACTCGGCGGCGCAGGGATTGCTGCAATACATTCCGTTGCCGAATCTGCCGGGCACTTATCAGAACTTCCATTACGTGACCTCGGCCAACAGCGACAGCGACGATCTGAACATCCGCTTGAACCGCTCCTTCGGAGCAGCGCCCGCGGGCGGACGCCGCGGCGGAGGCCACAATGCTACGCGCAACAACCTGACCTTCGGCCTCCACTTCCATCAATCGAGCGCCACGTTGACCAATCCGTTCCCGAGCGTTGGCGGCAGCACCACCGTCCGCAGCTTTGACATTCCGGTGTCCTACACACGCAGCATCGGAAAGCTGACCAACATAGTTCGCGCCGACTTCAATCGCAGCCGGTCGCACACGCAGAATCTCTACGCTTTCAACAGCAACGTCACGGGTGCCCTAGGAATCACGGGAGTCTCCACCAATCCCTTTGACTGGGGATTGCCGAACCTTTCCTTCACAGACATCGCCAGCCTGCAGGACACGACTCCTTCGCTCACGCGAAACCAGACTTACACCTTCTCTGACAATGTGATCTGGAATCGCGGCAAGCACACCTGGCGCTGGGGCGGAGATTTCCGGCGCGTGCAGGTCAACACGAACACCGACAGCAATCCGCGCGGATCGTTCGTCTTCACCGGCACTAATACCGCTCAACTCGATAGCAGCGGAAACCCGTTGCCCGGTACGGGTTATGACTTTGCAGACTTCCTGCTCGGATTGCCGCAGCAAACTTCAGTGCAATTCGGAGAGGGCAACCACTTCCGCGGCAACTACTGGGATTTATATGCGCAAGATGAATGGAAGATGCGCGCGAATCTGACGCTCAACCTCGGAGTGCGCTACGAGTATGTTTCGCCGCTGACGGAAATCAACAATCGCATCGTGAACCTCGAGCTTTCTCCCGGGTTGCTGACGCAGACCCTGCCGCTGAGCGTGACGCCGATTCAGCCGGGACAAGTGGGACCGTACAGCGGCAGACTGCCAGATACCCTGGTGCGTCCGGATCGCAACAACTTTGCGCCGAGAATCGGCTTTGCGTGGAAGCCGTTTTCCAAGACTGTGGTGCGCGGCGGATATGGCATTAACTATAATACGGGCGCGTATCAGAGCATCGCGCTGCAACTCGCTTTGCAGCCGCCGTTCGCCACAACGGCAACCAACGTTCAGATTGCTCCCGGAGAGCTGACGCTGCAAAACGGATTCCCGACGACCACCGGAATCACCAATAACTATGCGGTGAATCCGAATTACCGACTGGGCTATGTACAGATTCGCAATCTCGACATTCAAGAGCAAATTCGCCCCACTCTTCTGCTGAATCTCGACTACACCGGAACCAAGGGCACGGATCTCGACATTCTGGAGGCTCCCAACCGAACCGCGAACGGGATTCTTATTTCCGGTGTCGACGCCTTCACCTACGAAAACTCCGTAGCGAATTCCGAAGCCAACGCAGTATCGGTGCGGCTGCGCAAGCGTTTGTCGGCAGGCTTCTCGATTGGCGGCATCTACACCTTTTCCAAATCGTTGGATGACGCATCTTCCATCGGCGCGGGAGCAACCTCGAGTGCAGGCACGCCTGGCCTGGGCGCGGGCGGCACCGGCGCTGCCGGAGGCGGAGCTTCGACCAGTGGAGGTACGGCCAATGTTGCGCAGAATCCGCTCGATCTATCCGCCGAGCGCGGTCTTTCCAGCTTCAACCAGACGCACAAGTTCACTGCAGACTATCTGTATGAACTCCCCTTCGGCCACGACAAGCGCTGGCTCACCGGAAATACTCCGTGGCGCGCCATGGCTGGCGACTGGCAATGGAGCGGCGATTGGACGATCGCATCGGGCCTGCCCTTTACGCCTAGAATTCTCGGCGACACTAATGATGTGAACGGAGGAACCAACGGCACGCTGCGTCCGAAACTCGTTCCCGGGCAATCGGTGGCGCTGCCGCATCCTTCGATAGCGGAGTGGTTCAACATCGCTGCATTTTCCAAGCCTTCCGCGGGAACCTATGGTGATGCACGGCGCAATTGCATCATCGGCCCGGGCAGCAAAGTGTTCGACATGGCAATCACGAAAATTTTTCCCTTGAAGGAGGCGCGCGTGCTGGAGTTCCGGGCGCAGGCCACCAACGTTTTCAACCTGGTGAACTACTCCTCGATTGATACGAACCTCAACTCGCCCTCCTTTGGCCGGGTCATATCGGCCGGGGCCATGCGGCAGGTCGCGGTTACAGCACGTTTTCGTTTCTGAGCAAGAGGACGGCATGACTTTTACTCCAAGCCGATTCGCCAGTAGAGCCGTAGCGGCGCTGTTGCTGCTCGTGCTCTTAGTTCCAGCCTCGCCTTCGCAGCAGCAATCGGATTACGTGTTTCACGCGGAAGCGGATCTTGTGCTCGTGAACGTAACGGTGAAGGACAAGAACGGAAAGGTCGTACCCGGCTTGAAACCGGAAAACTTTACGATTCTCGAAGACAACAAACCGCAGAAGATTGTCTCCTTCGATGTGGAGAACGTCGATGCCGTGCCCCCGTTGGATGTGGCGCAGGTGAAACCGCTGCCGGAAGCAACATCTGGGCCGGGAAACACGGCTCCCGCGTCGGATATCACCGCGCAATTCAAAGATCGCCGGCTGATTGTATTGTTCTTCGATCTCTCAGCGATGGAACCGGATGAAATCGACCGCGCGGTGACGGCTGCCGAACATTATATCGACGCCCAGATGGCGCCCGCCGACCTCGTCTCCATTGTTTCACTGGGAAGTTCACTGCTGGTGAATCAGGACTTCATCGCCGATCGCACTCTGCTGAAAAAACAGCTGGACGCATTCAGCACGGGCAGCGGCCAGGGTTTCGAAGAGGGCACAACGGGCACGACCGAAGGAACGCCAGACACCGGTCAGCCCTTCACCACCGACGACACGGAATACAACATCTTCAATACCGACCGGCGCCTGGAAGCGTTGCGCTCCGTAGCGGAGAAGCTTTCGCACGTCCAGCAGAAAAAATCGCTGATTTACTTTTCCAGCGGCATGGACCGGACCGGCATCGAAAATCAATCGGAGCTGCGCGCGGCCGTGAACGCGGCGGTACGTTCCAACCTTGCGATCTACACTATGGATATGCGCGGCCTGCAGGCTCTGGTCGCGGGCGGAGAAGCGCAGAGCGCTAGCCTGCGCGGCGTATCGGCGTATTCCGGACAGGCAACGCTCAACGCCCTGAATTCCAATTTCACCACACAGGAAACCCTGGTTACGCTCGCCAGTGATACCGGAGGCCGCGCTTTTCTCGACTCCAACGACTTCAGCACGATTTTCAGGGGAGTGCAGCAGGACACATCGACCTATTACCTGCTCGGCTATCACAGCACAAACGCCGCGCGCGACGGGCGTTACCGGCACATCGTCATGAAGAGCAATCTGCACGACGTAAAGATCGATTACCGTCGCGGCTACTACGCGCCCGCCGATTATCAACATGCCACGAAAGACGACAAAGAGCGGCAGTTGGAGGAGGAACTTGCGTCCGAGCTTCCGGCCACGGATTTGCCGCTATATCTGGGCGTCGCCTACTTCCGTATGGAGAGCAACAAATTCTTCGTTCCCATTTCGCTGGTGGTGCCCGGATCGCAGATTCCATTCGTCCGTAGCAGCGACCGCGACCAGGCAACGCTCGATGTGATTGGAATGGTGCTCGACAACGAACATCACCCGCTGAACAGATTCCGCGATACCGTGAAGCTCGCGGTGAATACCTCCGCCGAAGTGCAAAAAAAGAATGTGCAGTATGACACCGGTATGAGCCTGCTGAGCGGTAAGTACCACCTGAAATTTGTCGTGCGTGAGAATCAAACCGGCCGCATGGGCTCGTTCGAAACCGACATCGAAGTACCCGAGTTGAAGACCTTGCCGCTGAAGATGAGTTCCGTGGTGCTCGCCAGCCAGGTCCAGCCGGCAAAGAAAAGCGCGAACCCGAATCCGCTGGTACGCGATGGGTCCGAGATCATCCCGAACATCACCCATGTATTCTCGGCCTCACAGCACCTGCTTCTTTATTATGAGGTCTACGATCCGGCGCGGTCGGCAGTCGCAGAGGCTGCGGAAAGTGCGAATTCCGCGAAAGGCGAAGCCGCCAAATCCAGCGTCCGGCTTCTATCGAACGTCGCCTTCTTCCAGGGCAAATCCAAAGCTTACGAAAGCTCGCTGGTTGAGTTGACGGAATTGAATGCGCGCGAACGGAAAGCTGCCGTCTTCCAATTAGACGTGCCCCTGACATCGCTCAAGCCGGGCTTCTATACCTGCCAAGTCAATGTCATCGACGACGCCGGCGGACACTTCCTATTTCCGCGGCTTGCCTTGCTGATCCGGCAAGATGCTTCAAATGCTGCACCATGAGCCCAAATCTCCAACGAGCGCATACCAGACAAGCTGTCTACGGTTCCGGAAGAGACTGCAGTTCGTGCTGAATCCATTCCAGATTCTTGCCATCATGGAAGGCCGCCTTGAATTCGTCCATATTCTTATAGAGCGCCACGCTTGTGCCCGCAGGGGCGGCGGCGCGCAGCTTCTCTTTGACCGGCTGTGGCGTGTTTTTCTCAAAGAGTTCTTGATCGAGCCGGAATTTCTTCGCCTGGATTTTTGGCAGCCAATCGAGCGGATCCAAACCGGTAACTTTCTTTAAGAACTCCGGCTTCACGTACTCCGCTCGTTCGTCTTCCGGCACAAAAGGAGACGTTGCCATCCAGGTTGGCCAATCGCCCCACGGATCCAGCGCTTCCAGCACTTTTATTCGCGGATCGACCGCGGATGTGAGAATCGCGATGCTCGCCCCCGATCCTTGTGTGAACATCCCAACCCGGTTCATGTCGAGATCGCCGCGCGCCGCCAGATAGTTCAGCACCATCTGCACGTCGTGCGCCGAGATCGCCAGGCTCTCTTGCAGTTCACTCAAGAACCACTGCTTCATCGGACG
>CAVZUP010000187.1:0-14696 GCA_963778255.1 uncultured Acidobacteriaceae bacterium | reverse complement strand
CGTTACCAAGCCGAACGTTACCAAGAAGAACGTTACTAAGCCGAGCGTTACTAGGCCGAGCAACAGGTCGTCTTCATCTGTACCGGGCATGAGAGCGATCTAAGGCAATTTGTGCCGGGCTGGCACCGCTGTTGCAGGGGGATATTCATGTCCACCAATTTTCCAGCACCACGAGACGCGGCGCACGATCCCGAGCATCCTTTGGCTCGCGCCTTTGCTTCGTTCACGGAAGCGGCGGGTTCGCTCGAACGCACGTATGGACAACTGCAAGGGCAGGTGACACATCTTCGCCAGGAGCTCGAAGTCACCAACCGCGACCTCGCCACCAGCCTCGACGAGAACCACCGCATCCGCGAGCGCCTGCGCCGTATTCTCGAGGGCTTGCCCTGCGGAGTTCTGGTGATCGAAGCCGGGTCCTGCATTTTGACACTCAATCCCGAGGCGGCGCGGCTGGCCGGTGGCAACTTCGAAACGGCGGACGCGTTGCCCGCCGAACTCCGGGAGGCGCTTGACCGGGCGCGACAGACGGGGGAAGAGCCCGAATTGCAGCTGGCTTCTGGAGCTTCGCATCCGGGCAGCCCCGTGTGGGTGGCCATCCGCCACGCCTGGCTCGAGCAAAGCCAGGCCCGCGCTACGTCGGTTTTTATTTTGCGCGATATCAGCGAGGCGAAGAAGCTGGAACGCGACCGCGAGCAACTGCGGCGGCGGCAGGCGCTGGTGGAGATGTCGGCGCTGCTGGCGCACGAGATTCGCAATCCCCTGGGCAGCCTCGAACTGTTTGCCGGACTGCTGGCGGAGTCGAATCTGGAAGGCGAAAGCCGCCGTTGGATCGAGCACGTGCAGGCTGGGCTGCGCACGCTCTCCGCCACCGTCAACAACGTGCTGCACCTGCACAACGCGCCCCAGCCCGAGTTCGCTCCGACCGACGGGGGCCAGTTGCTGGAGTGGGCTTACGATTTTCTGCTGCCGCTGGCCAAGCAGGCGCGCGTCGAATTGCAGGTCGTCAACGGTCTCCACGGCGTCGCTGTTTCGGCCGACCGGCACCGTCTGGAGCAGGTGCTGCTCAACCTGGCGCTCAATGCCCTCCGCTTCATGCCGGGAGGGGGATGGCTTTCGATTCGCGGCCGCGAATGCGCTGCTACGGAGGAACCTCAGAACGGCGAAGGTTCCCAGAATAATGAAATTGTCGAAATTTCGGTGCGCGATACCGGGCCGGGCATTGCTCCCGAGGACTTGCCTCGTATCTTTGACGCCGGATTCAGCACCCGTCCGGGGAGTTCCGGGCTTGGACTCGCGGTGTGCCGCCGCATTCTCGAACAGCACGGCGGCTCGATCGCGGTCGAGAGCCGCCTCGGCCACGGCGCCACGTTCCGGGTGCGTCTCGCGCGCGGGCGAATCCTGAAAGCGGCTGAAGTGGTACCTTCGCCCGCAGACATCTCGGGTCAGGTGCCCGAACATGCGTTGCGACAACCCCTGGGAGACTCCCCGGCGCAGATTGCGGCGGCGGGTGCCGCCGGAGCTCAGCGATGAAGCGGCTTCTGGTGGCCGACGACGATGCCGGGATGCGCGCCGCCCTGGAAGCGCGCTTTCAGCGCCGGGGATGGCTGGTCGATGTCGCCGTGAACGGCAGCGAAGCGCTGGCGAAGTTTCGTGCCGGCCTGCATTCGCTGGTGATCACCGACGTGCGCATGCCGGGGCGCGATGGGTTTGAGCTGATGCGCGAGGTGCAAACTTCGTCGGCGCGCACGGCGGTGATTCTGTTGACCGCTTATGGCTGCGTCCCGGACGCGGTCGAGGCCATGCGCAACGGCGCCTGCGATTATCTGGTGAAGCCGGTGTGCTTCGAGAAACTTGAACTGGCGGTCGAGCAGGTGCTGCGCCGCGCCGAGGAATTTGGCAAGGGCACGGAAACGCTCATCGGACATTCTGCGGCATGGGAAATGGCGCTGGAGCGCGCCCGGCAAGCGGCCGCAACCGACGCCGACATTCTGATCGAGGCCGAAAGCGGCACCGGCAAAGAGCTGGTCGCCCGCCTGATTCACCGCCTCAGCCGCCGCCAGCCCGGTCCTTTTGTCGCGCTGAACTGTACCGCCTTTCCCGAAAGCCTGCTGGAAAGCGAATTGTTCGGACACGCACGTGGCGCGTTCACGGGAGCGGTGGGCGCGCGCCCGGGAAAGTTTGAGACGGCGAACGGCGGCACGCTGCTGCTTGACGAAGTGGGCGAGATGCCGCTGGCGCTGCAGCCGAAACTGCTGCGCGCCCTGCAGGAGCGCGAGTTCGACCGGCTGGGTTCGAACCAGACAGTGCGGGTCGATATCCGCGTGATTGCCACCACCAACCGTCCGCTGGAAACGGCGGTGGCGGAAGGCGGTTTTCGCGCCGATCTTTACTATCGTCTGAACGTGATTCCGATTTCGCTTCCGCCGCTGCGCGAGCGCGCGGGCGACATCCGCGAGCTGGCCGAATATTTTGCCCGGCTCTATGCTGCGCCCGGCATCGGCGCAGCTGCCGTGGCATCGGCATCTGCCGCCGTCCGTTCTCTTAATCTCAATGTCAATCTCAATCTTGAAGTCCGCTTATCCGAGGAACTTTTGGCGCGTCTCGAGGAGCACGCCTGGCCGGGCAATGTGCGCGAGCTGGCGAATTTTGTGCGCCGGGCGGTGGCGTTATCGCGCGGCGGCGAGATTGGCGTCGAGGCGCTGGAGCATGGCAAGGGGTTGCTGGGGAAAGGTCCTCTGGAAAAAAACTTGACCCTGCGTCCGCCCGCCGCTGCCGAGTGGAAGCCCGGCCTCTCGCTGGGAGAAATGGAGCGCCAGCTGTTTGCCATGACGCTGGAATCGACTGGCGGGAACCGGGCGCGGGCGGCCGAGTTGCTGGGCGTCAGTCTGCGCACGGTACGCAACAAGGTCCGCGAGTTTGGCTTGCCGCCGCGCGCCAACTACCGCAGCGACTTACGCAACCACAACAAGGAGCAGCCATGTCCATGACCGACTTTGGCAACGAATCCGCGGCCAGATCGATGATCGATACCCCGCTGATCCGCGGGCTGGAGCGCGTGCTCGATCTCAGCGCTTCCCGTCATCAGGTGATTGCCGCGAACCTGGCCAACATCGATACCCCGGGATACCGCACTCGCGACCTGCGTCCGTTTGCCGGCGAGATGGAGCGGGCGATGGCGGGCGAGAGCGCGGACGCGTCGTTCACTCCGGTGACGCACGAACTCGGCGGATTGCTGGAGCGTCCCGACGGGAACAACGTCTCGGTCGAGCGCGAATCGCTTTTGCTGGCGCAGAACCAGTTGCGCTTTCAGGTGGCAGTGCAGTTTCTGAAGGCCGAGTTTCACCGGCTGTCGAGCGCGATCAGTGGAGGGAGCGGGTCATGAACCTGTTTGGCATGTTGGAACTCAGTGGATCGGCGCTCGGGGCGGAGCGGCAGCGCGCGGAGGTGGTGGCGAGCAACATGGCCAACGCGCAAACCACGCGCACAGCGGGGGGCGGACCGTATCGGCGGCAGCTGGTTGTATTTCAAGCGCAGCGGGTGCCGCGTTTTTCGCTCGCGCTCGCCGGCCTGCAACGCGAAAACTCTTCGGCGGTACGCGTGGCGGCGGTGGTTTCCGACCGGCGTCCACCGGTGTTGCGGTTCGAGCCGGGACATCCCGACGCGAATGCGGATGGCTACGTGGCCTATCCACAGGTCGATCCGATCGAGGAGATGACCGATCTGCTGAGCGCGGTGCGGGCCTACGAATTGAACGCGTCGGCGGTGCAGGCGACGAAGAACATGATTGCGCAGTCGCTCGATTTGCTGCGTTAGCGCGGCCTCCGTGTCTCCGTGGTGAAACTGTAGTTCGATTTGGCAGACGTTGTAGAGAAGGACTGAGAGGCGCAGCATGAACAATTCGATTCCGTCCATTCGCATTCTTCCCGCCGATATCAACCCGGCTCCGGCGGGCGCGGCCGAGGGCGGCAAATTTCTCGACACTCTGCAGCAGTCGATGGACCAGGTTGAGGGCGCGCAGGGTGACGCGGCCAATCAGGTGGCGCAGTTGCTCAACGGCAAGGGCGCCGATTTGCACAGCGCCATGATTGCGGTCGAAAAAGCCGATCTCTCCTTTCAGCTGATGATGCAGGTGCGAAACAAAATTGTGCAGGCCTACCAGCAGATCTCGAACCTGCAGTTCTGAACGTGGTGAGAAAAGCGATGCTGCGGCCTTGGCAACAACCAGATCATGGCTACGCGGATCGTCCGACATTCTAGGAGTTCGGAAAGTTGAGCCAGGGTCTCCAGCAAATTCAGGAATTTCTGCGCGGCTTGACGCTGCAGCAGAAAGCTCTCATCGCCGGCGGGGCGGTGGCCGTTGGGCTAATCCTGTGGCTGTTCGCCGCCTTGCTCGGCGGGGGCAAGAACGTCGTTCTGTACTCCGGACTGAAGCCGCAGGACGCGCAGTCGATGGGGAGCCGGCTGGCGGCAAAGAATATTCCTTATGAAATTTCTCCGGATGGCGCGAGCGTGCTCGTGCCCTCGGAAAAAGTCGATGCCGCGCGTCTGGAAACCGCGGCGCAGGGGCTGCCGCGCAACGCGCGCCTCGGTTTTGAACTCTTCGACACGCCGAACTGGGCGGGATCGGATTTCAGCGAAAAGGTGAACTACCAGCGCGCGCTCGAAGGGGAACTGGAACGCACGCTGCAGACCCTGGGCGAAGTTGAAGCGGTGCGCGTCCACCTGGTGCTGCCGCGCGAATCGCTGTTCAGCGAACAGGAGCATGCATCGAAGGCCGCAGTCATTGTGAAGACGCGCGGGGGCACGCTTTCGCGCGAGGCGCAGCAGGCCATTCCGCAACTGGTGGCGAGCGCGGTCGACGGGCTGCGGCCGGAAAATGTTACCGTCGTGGACGCCGAGACGGCCATGTCTTTTCTGGCGCGGCGCGGACCGAGCGGGCAAGCATCGTTTGATTCCGACGAGGAACTGGCCGCCGCCGCGGTTCATGCCATCGAGCCCGTGGTGGGCGCCGAGCACGTTCGCGCCAGCGTGCACGTGGAGTACGACCTGAGCAGCAGCGAAGATACTTCCGAAACTTATGATCCGAAGTCGGCCGCCACCATTGCGCAGCAGCATTCCGAGGAGCTTGCCGGAGGGGCGAATCCGGCGGGAGTGCCGGGCGTAACGAGCAATGTTCCGGGCAGCGCTGCCGCCGTCGCGCCGACGGGGCCGGCAGCGCCGGGCGCGGCCAGTAACGCTCAGGGCAGCGCTGCCAACGCGAATGCCGCCAACCCGAGTGTCGTCAACGCGAATGCCACAAACCCCGGCGTGTTTTCGGCGATCGACAATCAAAGCTCGAAGTCCGACAGCTCGACGTTTGCGGTCAGCAAGAATACGCGCCACGTCCTGAACCCGGCGGGGCGGGTGCGCCGTATTACCGCGTCGGTGCTGGTTGACGACGCAATCGACAGCAAGCAGGAAAATGGCAAGTCCACGGGCGCACGCCGGAAGCGCACGGCGGAAGAAATGGCGGCCATCGAGAAACTTGCGCGCGCCGCCATCGGCGTCGACGATCAGCGCGGAGATCTGCTGGCGGTCGAAAACCTGTCCTTCCAGACGATGCCGGTTGAAATGCCGGCCGCTCCGGGAAAGCTGGATAAGTATCGCCTGCTGTTGCAGCCTTGGCTGGGCGTACTGCGCTACGTGGGCATCACGCTGCTGTTCCTGGTGGTTTACGCGCTGGTGCTGAATCCGGTGAAGAAACAGGCGATTGCGGCCTTCCGGCAGATTCCCTCGCATCTGGCCCCGCAGCTGGCGGCGGCCGCGGCGGCCGCAAGTGGACTTCCCATCGAGCTTCCGCAGGGCAGCGAGGAATCCAGGCGTGCCGGGGTGTTGAAGAAAGAAATCTCGGACAAGATCAAGGCCGAACCGGCCGCCGCCAGCCGCCTGGTGCAGACCTGGGTACGGGACCAGAAGCCCAAGTAACTGGTCCCAAGTAACTGTGGTTGTGCCAAAAAGCAAAACGGATTCGTAGTCGAGGAGCAGTTAAGAACACAAGAAATGGCCAACGCCACTTCCAACCCGGGCTTGCAGAAAGCGGCCATCCTGATGGTGCTGCTTGGCGAGGAGGCGGCGAGCCACATTTACCGCCATCTCCCGGAGAACGACGTGCAGCGTCTGACGCGGCGCATTGCCGAACTGGAACAGTTCAAACCGGAAACCGCGATTGCCGTGCTCGAGGAGTATCACCGGCTCACGGTTACGCAGGGGTACCTGGCCGACGGTGGTCCGGAGTATGCCCAGAAACTGCTGGTCAAGGCTTTTGGCGAAGTCGCCGCGCAGCGGCTGCTGGAGCAGGTCGCCAACACCATGGACCAGAATGCCGTCCATCTGGAAAGTTTGCAGGACGCTGATCCGCAGCAGTTAGCGAAGTTTCTCGAAATCGAGCATCCGCAAACCATCGCCCTAATTCTGGCGCACTTGAACGCCCGGCAAGCGTCGGCGCTGCTGTTGCGGCTGCCCGAGGAGGCGCGCGCCGAAACCATCAAACGGCTGGCGCAGCTGCGGCAATTCTCTCCGGAAGTTGCCCAGAAAGTTGCGCTCGCGCTGAACAAACAACTGGAATCCGTCGGCGAACAGAGCCGCCGCGCTTATGCCGGATTCAAGGGCGCTGCCGAACTCCTGAACCAGCTGGAGCCGATCAAGAGCAAAAGCATTCTGGAGATTATCGAAAAAGACGATCCCAAGATGGCGATCGGCATTCGCAACCTGATGTTTACTTTTGAGGATTTGCTGGGAGTGCCCGAAGCCGGAATCCGCGAACTGCTGGGGCAACTGGACAAGAAGACGCTGGCGTTGTCGCTGCGCGGAGCGAGCGAGGAGCTCAAGAACCTGGTGTTCAAATCGATGTCGTCGCGCGCCGTCGACATGCTGAAAGAAGACATGGAAGTACTGGGCGCGGTGCGGGCCAAGGACGTGAATCAGGCGCAGCGGGAAATCGTGGACGTGGCGCGCCGGCTGGAAGCGGAAGGCAAACTGGTGTTGAGTGCGGAATCGCAGGAGGAATATGTTGTCTGACGTTCCTAAGCCTCAAGTCCCCGAATCCGCGCCCTTCGCCTACGACGATGCCGGGGGGCCGGGCGGGGCTCCGGGCGTTTCCAATTCCGGGCCGGTGGCCGAGGAACGGATCCGCCGCCAGCAGGCGGAATGGTTCGAGCAGGGACGCCAGAGCGGGCAACGCGAGGTGCGTTCCGAATGCGACGCCGCCCTCATCAAACATCGCGACCAGATTGGCCGGGCGTTCCAGGAGTTCGCCCGCGAACGGCAGGACTACTATCGCCGCGTCGAAGGCGAGGTCGTCGATCTGGCGCTCGCCGTTGCGCGCAAGATTCTGCATCGCGAAGTGCAAATCGATCCCGAAGCGCTCACCGGCATTGTCCGGATCACGCTGGAAAAACTCGACACCGGCACCAAGGTCAGCCTGCGCGTGTATCCGCAGGAAGCCGCGGAGTGGCGGCACTACTTCGCCTGCCGGGTGGGAGACGTCCCGGCGCCGGAGGTGCATGAAGATCCCGGCATCGCTCCCGGGGAATGCCGTATTGAAACTTTACTGGGCTCGACCGAGATCGGGCTGGAATCGCAGCTCAAGGAAATTGAAACCGGATTGCTCGACCTGCTGGCGGAAAGGCCGGGCGCAATCGCCAGCGGTGCGTCTGCGGCGCGGGCGAATCCCTCAGTACCGGGGCGAACAACGGAGACGCGCTGAATGACTGCCGAGGTGACAACTCCGATCCTCGCCGCTTATTTCTCACATCTCGAAACTTCGTCCGGGCTGCGCTGGCGCGGGCGGGTGGTGCAGGTTGTGGGGCAGCTGATCGAATCCGAGGGCCCGTTCTGCACCGTCGGCGAGGCCTGCGAAATCGTCGATTCGCGCGGCCGGCACTGGCCGGGAGAAATTGTCGGCTTTCGCGGACACATCGTGCTCTCCATGTCGCTGCGCCGTCCGAGCGGCATCCGCTATGGCGACGAGGTTGTGGTCTGGGGACGCCGCCCTTCGCTGCGCCTCAGCGAACAACTGATGGGCCGCGTGCTCGACGGCGCGGGCCATCCCATCGACGGCCTTCCCGCTCCCGTATGCCGCGAGCGGTATGCGCTCGATCGCGAAGCTCCGCTGGCTCTTGAGCGCACCATGATTCGCGATGCGCTGGGCTGCGGCATCCGCGCCATCGACGCCTTCCTTACCTGCGGACGCGGACAACGCGTCGGCATCTTCGGCGGCAGCGGCGTCGGCAAGAGCACGCTCATCGGGATGATGGCGCGCAATACCAGCGCCGACCTGACTGTGCTGGGGCTGATTGGCGAGCGCGGCCGCGAAGTGGGAGAACTGCTGAACTCACTCGGCGAGGAAGGACGCCGTCGTTCGGTGGTGGTCGTTTCCACCTCCGATCAGGACCCGCTGCTGCGCATTCGCGCCGGTCTTGCCGCCACCACCATTGCCGAATATTTCTGCGCCCGCGGCAAGCACGTGCTGCTGGTGGTCGATTCGCTCACCCGCCTAGCCATGGCGCAACGTGAAATCGGACTCGCCGCCGGCGAGCCACCCACTGCTAAGGGTTACACGCCATCGGTCTTTACGCTGCTGGCGCGGCTCATCGAGCGTGCGGGGTCTTTCGGCTCCGGCACCATTACCGGCTTCTACACGGTGCTTATGGAGGGCGACGACGAAAACGATCCTTTGGTCGACGCCGCCCGCGCGCTGCTCGACGGCCACGTCATGCTCGACCGCCGTCTGGCCGCGCAGAGCCACTATCCTCCCATCTCGATTCTCGACAGCATCAGCCGCATCATGCCCGCCGTGATCACCGCCGAACATCTGGCAAAAACCAACATCATCCGCCGCCTGTTTGCGACCTACAAAGCTTCGGAGGAACTGATCCGCATCGGGGCGTATCAGAAAAACAGCGATCCCGATCTCGATCGCGCCATCGCGCTCATGCCGGCGCTGCGCGAATTCCTCATGCAGTCGGCGCAGGAAGCGGCGGTCATGAAAGATTCCCTGGCGCGCCTGATGGCGCTCCCCGTCTGAACATGGACTTCTGAATCATAGATTGCTGAATCATGGCCTTCCGCTTCAGTCTCGCGCCGCTGCTCCGTCTTCGCCGCAGTCTCGAACGGCAGCGTACGCTTGCCTTGCAGGAGGCGAATCTCCAGGTGTCGCGCGCGGAGGAAAAGCTAGCGCAACTGGAAAGCTTCCTCTCTGGATCGGTCCGGTCAGACGCTGCGGGGCTTGCCGCCGGATGCACGGCGGCCGAACTCCAGTTCGCCGCGACTTGCCGCGAAAATCTGCTCCGCTTTCGTCAGCAACTTCAATCCGAACTTCGCCGTCTCGAACAGCTGCGTCAGCAGGCGCTCGGCGAATATCACCAGGCTTACCGCGAACGTGAGGTTCTCGAAACCGTGCGC
This sequence comes from uncultured Acidobacteriaceae bacterium, assembly GCA_963778255.1. Classification (GTDB taxonomy): domain Bacteria; phylum Acidobacteriota; class Terriglobia; order Terriglobales; family Acidobacteriaceae; genus Acidiflorens. The sequence goes on along the minus strand of CAVZUP010000187.1, from coordinate 5,255 downwards.
GCCCGCCAATACCGCGCCTATCAACAGGAACAAGTGCGGCGGCAGCAGCAGGAACTCGATGCCACTTATCTGCTGCAGCGCTGGCATCGCCGCTGAAGGCCCGATTTTGCCGGGATGACGCGGCAAGCCTTGCCGCGGAGGCCCGCGTTGCCGTTCGGTATTCCGCCTCAGCGCTGATCTTGCGAACGGTAAGTCTCTGAAATTGCCGGCAGCGCTGCCTATCTTCCCAAGCAGGATCAGACTCTCCGGCATTGGCGCATCGAGTGCTATCGATCTCGTGGTACTCCGATGCAGGTAGAGGCAATGGTCATTCCGGCGGCACCAGCAGTGGCTTCGACAGCGCCGCAACCTCCACCATCCGCGATGGCGAGTTTCACCGCCGCGCTCGCTTCTTGCGTGTCCAACCTGGCGCCAGAACATGTGCAGAATCGGTCGACCGTCGCGGCAACGACGGCGAAGTTCGCAGGCAAAGCGGGCGCGGGGTCGGGGACCGAGTCGGGACAAAAACTCGGCGCTAAGCTCGACGCCAACGCGGCTTTGAAATCCGGTTCCGCCGTTGCCCCGAACGGCGGGGTTAACTTCAGTCCGAATCTCAGTTTGTTGCCGCCGGAGGCGAAGGTGAAATCCGCGGTTCCGTCCGAGATTAAATCCGGCGTTGCATCGGACGTTAAAGTAACCGCCAACCCCGCGCCGGTGGCGGATGCCAAGATTTCAGCATTGGCCTCGCTACTCACCGCTCCACCGACTGCTCCACTCGCCTCTCGATTGATTCCTCCGCTGGCCGCTCCACTCACTATGACCGTATCTTCGCCCAGCAGCGCTTTCGCGCCACTGCTTGCGCTTTTCGAGAATTGGGGCGCTTCCGATCCCGCATCCAACCTGGCCGGGAACCCCTCGAATTCGCAAGCGCTCGCGCCGCAACTCACGGCGAACCCAGCGAGCACGACCGCGCCTGCACCGTCGCCGATTCCTCAACAAGGCGCGCTTCCCGCTCAGATCGTCGCGCCCAACACGGCGCTTGCCTCGGGGACGGCAGACGCTCGATCTCCTGTTCCATTGGTTGCGACATTCGCCACTTCGTCTGCTGTTGCATCTGCCACTGCACCCGCCGTTACGTCCACCGCATCATCGGCCGCCGAGGTCCACAACGATCATCCCGATCCCACTACTACTGTGGTCACAACTTCCGCGGTGCCGCTTGCTGCCACTCGCATGGTGGATGCGGGGTCCACGGCAAATTCCAGCGAGGCCGATGACGTTCTTCCAGCGACTGCCAGTGCCATCGCCGCGCCCGCGAGTTTGCCGCATCTAAGCGTGGCCAGTCCGGCATCTTCGGAGCCGCCCGTCGCGATTGTCCACGCCCCTGCGGAGGTTGTGCTCTCGGCTTCCCCGATTACGGCGCACCCCTTGACTGCAGCGATAGAGACCGCGCCTTTGCCCGTTGCAGCAGCGGCAGTGGCTGAGCGGCCTAGGGGCACAGAGAGCCAATCGACATCGCCGGGTCCAATCGCGTCTGCGAGTTTTGCAGTTGTTCGGTCTGCGGTTGTGCAACTTTCAAATATCGCGGCGGTATTCGTCGCTCCGGAGAAGTCCACGCCGGCGCCGCTCATTCCGCAGGCGGAGTCGGCACCGCCGCTTCCCGATCATTCTTCAGACCGGGCAACACCCTCGTCGTCCGTCAATCCAGGCGAGTCTGCCCCTGCGATCGAGATTGCCAGCATGTTGCCGCCTACGTCTCAAGATCCCAAGGTTTCCATGTTTTCCATTTTCACGCCGACGACCACCTCCACGACCATGTCTTCGGGGCCCACGCCGGTGCCAGTGCCGGCGCCAACGGCTATGGCAATGCCATCGCCGCCATCGCCATCAATACCAACGCTGGCCCCAAGCGCAAAGCAACCTGCCGTTGCTCCGATAAACGACGCCAAAGCCGGGCCCACGCCGGACAGCTCCAGACCGGTGACCGCTGCGCCAATCTTAGTGGGCTCTTCCGATGAACTCGCATCCGGCTCCGCTATGCCCGATGTTGCCGCCGCGCCAGCGGAATCATCCGATGCCACGGCACCGGCGGCACCGGCGGGAAAGGATCCAGAAGCCGTGCTCACCGTCGCCGATCCCCGTTCCGGTGGCAGCGCCACGATCATCGTTGGCAACAACGTTAGCAACAACGCCTATAACACAGTTGATAACAAGGTCTCTTCTGTTACTTCGAATACCTCGAACCCCGGCGCTTCGAACGTTAATATTTCGAACGGCATTTCGCCCCCCCCCGTTTCGGACGCCGGTACTTCGGACCGCACAACCTCGCACTTGTCTGTCAATGCCAGCGATGCTGCATCCACTCCCGCACCGCTGGCCGCTTCCACAATGGCTGCGAGCGCGACTGTCCGAACCACCGTCGCAACCATGACCGCTGAAAGCACGACCGCCGAAACCGTGGCTGCCGGAACGACGATGACTGAAAGCACGATGGCCTCAGCCACGATGACAGCAAATGCGAACGACGGTCCCGGCAGCGTGAAGTCTGGCGTTTCCGCCCAGGCAGTTTCGGCCGGGTCAGTCTCAACCATTGCCGCCGACAAGAAATCCTCGGCAGCCGGACAATCGGGTTCCGCTTCGGCCTTGGCTGGGCCGTCGTCTGCCGGCTCATCGTCCGCCAGTGCATCTACCGTCAGTGCGTCTTCCCTCGGTGCGCCGTCCCTCAGTTCGCCGTCTGCGGCGCCGCCAAACGGAACGCCCTCGGGTCCGGCCGCGTTTCCCTCCGGGAGAGATCCGTCGGCTACTTTGACTGCGCCCGCTCCCTCAGCCAGCGCACCCTTGCCCCAAGCCGGTTCCGATCCGGTGCCGGAGATCCCGAAAGCGCATCAGATGCTGGACTCGGCTCCGCCGGCTCCTCTCGTGCCCAGTTCGGCTGCCGAGTTTCAATTGAACGCGCAGGTCGCCGCGCAACTCAATGCGCAGATTAACGGGCAGACGAACGCGCAAATGCATCTAGGCATTCGCACCGACGCTTTCGGAGCGGTTGAGATTCACACCGTGGTGCAACAGAGCCAGGTCGGAATCTCGGTGCACTCCGACCGCGATATCGCGCGCTGGTTCAGTTCCGAAGTTCCGAGCCTTGAATCCGGACTCAACAACAGCCACCTGAACCTTACCGCCGTCCATTTCGATAGCGGGCGCTCCGGCGTTCAGACCTCGACCGGCTTTCAGCAGGGACAGTCGCGGCAACATTTCGCTCAAACGCCCGGCTCGGCCGTCGCCGGCCCGGCCGCTGCTTTGCCGGAAAACGGCACGGCATCTGAGTCCACCACTGCCGACGTACTCCCCGCGGACTTGTCCGTCGGTCCGGGATCAGCGCACGTCAGCATTCACGTTTAGGAGGGTAAGCCCGTGCACACTTCGCTGCTGCAAATGCTCCACCCAGCCGCTTCAACGGCGGCGGCATCGTCGACAAACTCATCGTCGTCCACAAATTCCACGTCTTCGTCGAGCGCTCCCGGCGTGGATTTGACCAGCACGTTTTTGCAGTTGCTGAGCGTGCAACTGGAAAACCAAAGTCCGCTCGACCCAGTCGATCCGAACCAGTTCACGGTCGAGTTGGCGCAGTTCGACTCGCTCGGCGAACTGACCCAGATCCAGTCGGATATGCAGACGCTGGTCAACGACGTCGGGGGAACCTCCAGTTCGGCTTCCGCTGCCAATGCCAACGCCGCTGCCAATGCAAGCTTTAGGCCAAATCCCAATTCCATTTCTCACTAAGGAGCCCCTATGCCGCAGTTCTCAATACCACTTTCCGGATTGGACGCCACTTCCGCCGCGCTCTCCACCGCGGCCAACAATCTGGCCAACCTCAACACCATTGGTTATAAGGATCAGCAGATTCAATTCGCCGACCTGTTCTATCAGAGCCTTGGGGCGGATGGCGCCGGCGACCCGATTCAGCAGGGCGCGGGCGTGCAGGTCGCCTCCGAGCCTTCGGATTTTACGCAGGGGAACGTTACTTCCACCGGCATTGAGACCGATGTCGCCATCAACGGCAATGGCTTCTTCGTGGTGCAGCAGGATGGCGTGCGCAGTTTCACGCGCGCGGGCAATTTCGAAGTGGGCACCGACAATCTGCTCGAGACTGCCGACGGTCAACAGGTTCTCGGATACCCTGCCGTCGACGGGGCCGTCAACACCAGCGCGGGGCTCAGCACGCTGGCGCTGGGGGCGGGAACCAGCAGTCCCGCGGTAGTCACCGCCAACGTCAGCCTGACCTCGAACCTGAACGCGACCGCCGCCGACGGCTCCACGTACTCAACGCAGGCCACCATCTACGACTCGCTCGGCGCCGCCCACCAAGCCACCTTCAGCTACACCAACGCCGACAGCCCTGCGATCGCCGCTGTCCCCGCCCAGGCTGCGACGGGCACGCTGACCTCTAACACCACCGCGCCCAGCGATGGCGACACGGTAACGGTCGGCGGCACGACCTATACTTTCAAAACGGCGCTCACCGCCTCGACCACGGCGAACCAAGTCCTGATTGGGGCGAGTGCCACCACGGCGCTGGCGAATCTGGTGAATGCCATCAACGGCAACACCGCCGATACCAACGGGGATGGCGCGGCCGGTTATGGAACCGACACGGTCGCGAACACTTCGGTCACGGCGGCGGACACGACTCCTGGAACGTTGATCACGTTGACGGCAGATGTGGCTGGCACTGGCGGCAACGGCATCGTTCTTACGGCCGGGAACACGCTGGCCGCTTCCGGCAGTGGCGACCTTACGGGTGGCAGCGCCGCGATTACCGCGGTTCCGGCCGTGGTCAACACCTGGACTTACGCCGTTACCATTCCTGGTGCTGACGTGTCCGGCGGTGGCGTTACGCCCGTTTCCGTCGCCGCCGGCACGCTTATTTTTAATGGCAATGGAACCTTGCAGAGTATTACTCCCGGCGGCGGCGGCGCGTCCACGACCAACCCCATCCTTAAAGTTCCGCCCACAGCCAACCCGCAAAAGGTTTTCGCCGATGGCGCCAATCAACTGGTCTTTACCTGGCACGTGTTCGACACAGCCGGCAACGGGCTGATCACGCAGCTGGCCGCCGCCGATAGCACCGCATCGATTCAGCAAGACGGCACCAGCAGCGGCACCCTACAGAGCTTCAGCATCGGTTCGAACGGCACCATTACCGGATCGTTCAGCAATGGGACGACAGCCACGCTGGGACAAATCGCGCTCGCCAGCTTTGCCGACGAGCAGGGCCT
>CAVZUP010000186.1:0-68602 GCA_963778255.1 uncultured Acidobacteriaceae bacterium | reverse complement strand
TCGCGAGCACAACCAGATCACGCGCATCCTTCAAATTGAACTTGGCCGCGTTTTCGCCGATCGCCGAGGCGCGGTATTCCTGGATCGACCTCCAGTCGAACACGCGCTGCGTGCCCGAGGCACGCACATCAAAATAGGAGTAGGGCCCGATGATCGCGGGAATTCCCGGAAGCAGCTTGGCCGTAAATCCTTCCGATTGCGTGCTCAGCTTTTGCGCAACCTCCTGCACATTTCCGTTTACGTTCGGAAGCAGCGCGCTAAGTTGCTGCCACTTTTGTCCCCGAGCTGCAACAGTGTTGTACTCCGACAAGAGGCTGGCCAGGTTCTGGCGCAACGCCCGATCGATGGCGTCGCGGAATGTCAGGGGCAGGACTCCCGGCGTGGGCTTGGAATCCGGCACGCTGCCCAACACAGGATTCTGTGCCGAACTTTGAAATGGCGAGGTTGGACTCGCGGCCTGCGCCGAGAGCAAAGCCGAAAAAATAAGAATCGCCGCGATCGGTAAAGCCGCGCGGAAAACAGCAGATCTTATCATGTAATTAACCAATTAGTTAGATTCTAACCACACCACACCTTCCCTAGCAAGCCACCGCTCATGAACTGTACGCAAGCCGGCCCGGCAGAGGGCGGGACAAGCCACCAGGGCCCCAGACAGGGCTCTGATCCATCTAACCCGTAAGAATTATGGACTCCTCTTGCGGACCACCCGATGCAATTTATTGAACCACCTCCCGATAGGGCTCGAGCCCATACCCTTATGAATCAATCGTCATCAGCCAATCGTCCCTGGAGATGCCCGGTACCGTGACTTTGGTCATCTTGTGTGGCCTCCGACCAAAGGTCAATCTAGGGAGCGAGCCAAACACTTCCCCCGCGACCGCGATCTGCGTGAGGGAAGGCCTGCCTATGAGCGAAGACAAGAAAGCGACGCCCAAAGGATCGGACTGGACACGCCTCCTCACCGATCCCGACCTCGTCAGCCATCTCGGCAAGTTGCTCCAGACCTATCGCGAAGTGTCTCCGGAACACCGTGAAGCGGCTCTGCTGCGGGCCATGCGTGAAATCAAGGACGCGGCGGTTAAAGCCCGCGAAGCTCAGGAAAACATCCACGAAAATGCGCGGAATCATCCGCCAGCCGCCGCTGCGCCCCTCACTCAGTTTCCCCATCCCGAACCTCTGGATGAAACGCCGCCGTTTGAACCAGATCTGTTTACCCCACGATCCGAATCCGACCGCCGCCGCTATCAGCGTATCAAGTGCTATGCGGCAGTGGAAATTAACATTGAGGGCGAAGAACAGCCGGTCTGGGGCAATCTGATGAATGTAAGCCGCGGAGGCTGTCTGGTTGAGACCGCCAGCGCCGTGCCCACTGGCAAAGCCCTGGAGATCGGCCTGTGGCTGGCCAGCGGCAAGATCTGGGTGAAGGGCGTCATCCTCAGCGGAGTGGCCACCCGCAGCGCGCCGTCGTTTGGAGTCCGCGTGAAGTTCTCGCAGGCGGAACTGTCGGAGAAGGAACATCTCCGGGAATTCCTCAAATTCGTCGAGAACGCCGCCCGCAAGTCGCAGAGCGGAAAAGCCTACGTAGCGCAACTGAAGAGTTGAGCTGCCCCCCTTCCAACCCGGTATGCTTAGCAACTTTTCCAGTAGCCGGGGTTTACTTTCAATGAGGCAAATCAGCATGGAGACACCTTTGCGCCGACGCCATTTGCTGGTAGCAGCGGTCTGGGTGGTAGTAATTGCGCTGGCAACTCCATTCGCTCTCGGCCGGAAGAAGCCTGCCGGGCCCAAGATGGATCCGCAGAAGCGCGCCCTCCACGCCCTGAACCGGCTAACGTTCGGTCCGCGGCGCGGTGACGTGGAGCGAGTCACACGGATGGGCGTTGACAAGTGGATCGACCTCGAACTCCATCCCGAAAAAATCGACGACTCGGCGCTGGAAGCCAAGCTCGCTCCCTTCCGGACGCTGCAAATGGGGACGCAAGCGATCGTTGAGAACTTTCCTCCCGAACAGTTGATCCGCCAGATCGCCGACGGAAAAGCCTCGCTGCCGCGTGATCCCACACAACGCGTGGTCTATCAAGCACAACTCCAACGCTACGAAGACAAGCTCGAACGCAAAGCGGAAAGCGCGCAAGACGCCAACACCGGCGAAATGAAGCGCCGCGAAGAACGCTGGGCCGCGAATGTCAAAACACAGGAACTTCTCGACCTGCCCGCCGCCGAGCGCGTGAAACAAATTCTGCAAATGCCGCCCGAGGATCAGTTAGCGCTAGCCACCGCCAGAGGCGCGCGCGCGGACGCCTTGCTCAAGGGCATGAGCGGACAGCAAAAGGAAACCGTGCTGGCGCTCAACAATCCCCAGCAAGTAGTGGTCGATGAGCTGATGCAGGCCAAACTACTGCGTGCCGTCTATAGCGAGCGCCAACTCGATGAAGTGATGACCGACTTCTGGATCAACCACTTCAACATTTTCATCAACAAAGATGCCGACCGCTATCTGCTAACCAGCTACGAGCGCGATGCCATCCGTCCCCACGTGCTGGGGAAATTTGAAGACCTGCTGGTGGCCACCGCCAAAAGCCCGGCGATGATGTTCTATCTCGACAACTGGCTAAGCGTTGGACCGGATTCCGACATCGCGCAAGGAATCGCGGAACACAAGCACGGCTATGGCCCCCCGAAGCGGACCAAACCCAAGCAGGCCAGCGGCCTCAACGAAAACTATGGCCGCGAGCTGATGGAGCTGCACACCCTAAGCGTAAACGGCGGCTACTCTCAGCAGGATGTCACCGAAGCAGCCAAGGTCTTCACCGGATGGACGCTTGATCCGCCGAAAAATGGCGCCAACTTCCACTTCGAACCGCGTATGCATGAGCCCGGAGACAAGATCATCCTCGGCCATCGCATCCAGGAAAACGGCGAGAAGGAAGGGCTGGAAGTGCTGCACCTGCTGGCGCACAATCCGAAGACCGCGCGCTTCATCTCGCAGAAACTGGCCATGCGCTTTGTCAGCGACGATCCTTCCCCCGCGTTGGTCGATCGCATGACCCAGACCTTCTTAAAAAAGGACGGCGACATCCGCGAAGTCCTGCGCACCATGTTCAAGTCGCCCGAGTTCTGGTCGGCAGACACTTATCGCGCAAAAGTGAAAACGCCGCTGGAGTTCGTAGTCTCCGCCGCCCGCGCCAGCGGTGCCGAAGTTGAAGACGCCAGAGCCCTGATCGGTACGCTCAACAACATGGGCATGATGCCCTACGGCATGATGCCGCCGACCGGCTACTCGATGAAAGCCGCCACCTGGGTGAACTCGTCGGCGCTTCTGGGACGCATGAATTTCGCGCTAGGACTGGCAGCCAACAAAGTCAAAGGAGTAAAAGTAGACGCCATCAGCCTGGCATCTTCACCCGTTGCACCCGAAACCGCTAAAGAAGCTCCAACCGACGCGCAGCAGGCGTTAGCCATCCTGGAAAATTCGCTGCTGGGAGGCGACATTTCGAAACAAACCCACGACACCATCAGCAAGCAACTGGAAGACCCAAAGATCAGCCAGCGAAAGTTGGATGATCCCAAGCGTCTACCAAACGTAGCGGCGATCACGGGATTGATTTTAGGATCGCCTGAGTTTCAGAGGAGGTAGCCGTGCAGCTTCTAGCTATTGGCTCTTAGCCTTTAGCTGAAAGCCAAGAGCTAACAGCGAGGAGCAGTCCTTCCATGTCGACTACAAGACGCATATTCCTACGTAACGGCGCGTTGGCGGTAGTGGGCACGACCGCGCTTCCTAGTTTTCTGACCCGTGCAGCTTTCGGCGCCGCCGACCCCGGCGTTCGCAACAAGCGCCTCGTCGTAATCTTCCAGCGCGGAGCTGCTGACGGCTTAAACATCGTTGTTCCCCACGGCGAACCGAGCTACTACGCCATGCGTCCGACCATTAACATCCCAAGGAAGTCTGTGCTGGACCTGGACGGCTTTTTCGGACTCCATCCCGCAATGGCCACGTTCGAGCCGCTGTGGAAGCAGAAGCATCTAGCCATAGTGCATGCCGCCGGTTCGCCCGACCCAACGCGCTCGCACTTCGATGCGCAGGATTTCATGGAATCCGGCACGCCCGGCGTAAAGGCCACCGACGACGGCTGGCTGAACCGCGCCCTGGAAGAGCTTCCGGGCAGTTCCGCGAAAGACAAATCGGCCTTCCGAGCCATAGCGCTCGGGCCATCGCTGCCGCGCATCCTCTCCGGCAAAGAACCGGCGGTAGCCGTCAACGACCTGAACGATTTCTCCGTAGGAGGAAAAAATCCCAACGCCGCTCCCATGTCAAACACCTTCGAGGCCATGTACGCACACTCGGTCGACACGGTCCTCCACGGCACTGGCCAGGAAACTTTCGAAGCCGTAAAGATGCTGCAGGCTTCCGACCCCGCGCATTACACCCCGGCAGCCAACGCAAGTTATCCGAAGGGACGCTTTGGCGATAGCCTGAAGCAGTTAGCGCAACTGATCAAAGCCAACCTGGGAGTGCAAGTGGCCTTCGCCGATATAGGAGGCTGGGACCATCACGTAAACGAAGGCAGCACCCAAGGCCAGATCGCCAACGTGCTCGGAGATTTCTCGCAATCGATAGCGGCCTTCTGGACCGACTTAGGCGACTTAGGAGAAGACACGGTAGTAGTAACCATGTCCGAATTCGGCCGGACCGCAAGAGAAAATGGAAACCGAGGCACCGACCACGGCCACGCCAACGTAATGTTCGTCCTCGGAGGCCCGGTAAAAGGCGGCAAAGTTTACGGCCGCTGGCCGGGCCTGGACCAATCGCAGTTATACGAAGGCCGCGATTTAGCAGTAACAACAGACTTCCGGCTGGTGCTCAGCGAAGTCGTGTCGCAGTATCTCGGAAATAAAGACTTGAAGACGGTGTTTCCGGGATTCGAGGGACAGCCAGCGCAGTTCGTTAAATTCTTAGGATAAGAAGCTCGTGTAGGGCAGACGCCCTCGTCCGCTCCGCCGTGGCAATTCTCTAAACTGCCGGGATGATTCAAATCGTTCCTGAGACCGTGGAATCGGGCGCCGCTGGAGCACCGCACTCCTCGCAAAATTTCGCCGACGGTGAGATGGCGTGTCCGTTAAGGCAACGGCGACTCGGATCGTCCTTCTCCACATTGATGAGCGAGTACATCACACAGAATGAAACTGCATAAAACGTTATGGGGAAGATTACAAATAGTTGCGGCGAGTCCCCCGGGCTCCTCTTTGAGAGCATCGGAAGGAAGAAGAGGGCGAACACGCAGGCAATAACAACCCACAACGCAATTCTCATCCACGCCGGGCAACCCCGCAAAGCAGCTTTCCACAGATCCTTTTGTTTGAAATCCTTCGTGAGGCGATTCATCAGGAGCACTGTCGGGAACCACACCACGAACAGTCCCCCAAAGAGGATTGGCGTCTCCCTCGCTGGAAGCGGGTAGATTCCCGTTAACCCGAGGAGATAAAAGCTGAGGCAAAGTAAAACGCCGATCCCCGACAACACCATCACCGGGTAAGCAATTACTTTGACCATTGCCCGTTCACCTCTTCTCGCCGATTTCGATCAGCACATCCCCGCCGTCAATCTTCACCGGATAAACCGCCACCTTAGCCCCCGGAGCCCCAGCCTCGCCCGTCTTCGGATCCCACTCCCAGCCGTGCCACGGACAGATCACCTTTCCTCCCTCGATCACGCCCTGTCCCAGCGGACCTCCGCGATGCAGGCAGATGTTCTCCATAGCGCAGATCTCGCCGTTCACGTTGGCGACACAGACGGTCTTGCCGCCGCAGGGGAATTCTTTCGCTTCGTTGTTGCCGGGAAGGTCAGATTGTGGAGCTAGTTTCACGAACATAGGTTGAACACTCGATCGTATCCGCGGACTGCAGGTGGCTCACTGCGCTCGTAATGACAAAGAAGTATACAACTGGAGAGCGTCGCCAGATCTCAGTTACTTCTTGCCGTAAGCCCGCGATGCGATTTGCCCCTTGTCTTCCTGGATCGTAATCGTCTGTCCGGTAACAACGTTGGAGAGCTTATCCACTTGCCCGCTGGGCCAATCGATCTCGACCGTATCGGCTTTGGTCCTCGATCCCATGCCAAAGGTCAGCACCAGTTCGCTTTGCGAAAGATAGCTCGAGCCTGATTTCATCGTAAGCCACTGCTTGTCGCCGCCGGCGCTAACACGGACCACAGCGCCAATACCATCGCGGTTCGATCTTGTGCCGACGAGTTTGATGCGCAAGCTCTGATTGCTCCCGCCTTGATTCAAATAGAGATGCGCCGGACCGCCGTTGGTCATAATGAGTAGATCAAGCGCACCGTCGTTATTGATATCGGCGAAAGCCGCGCCGCGCGCGACTTTTGGGGCCGCAAACGCGCTCCCAACTTTGTCCGTTACTTTGGCGGTGACTTCCTCGAACTTGCCGTTGCCCAGGTTCCGAAACAAATGCGGAGGTTCGGCATAGCTGACGCGCTTCTGCACCGTCTCGATCTGGTCTTCGATGTGTCCATCGGCGACGAAAATGTCTTGCCAGCCATCGTTGTCATAGTCGAAGAAGAAGCAGCCAAAGCCGAGCGTGAGCAGCGTAGCGCGGCCCACCTCCGATCGCGGAGCTTCATCCACGAACAGCCCGTTGCCTTCGTTGTGGTAGAGCGAGAGCATCTGGTTTGAAAAATTCGTAATGACCAGGCTCGCGCTGCCCGAGCGGTCGTAGTCCACGGAGTCGACGCCCATGCCAGCGCGGGCAATACCATCTTCGCTGAACGCAATACCAGCGGGAACGGCGCGCTCTTCGAAGGTGCCGTTCTTCTTATTCAGGTAGAGTTTGTTGGGCTGCGTGTCGTTGGCGATCAGGATGTCAGGCCATCCATCGTTGTTGTAGTCAAGAATGGCAACGCCAAGCCCCTTCGAAGTCGGGTCGTAGAGTCCGGCCTTCTGCGTGGCGTCTTCGAACTTGCCATTGCCCAGGTTATGCCAGACGCGTGCCGACGTTCCCTTATACGATTCGGGCGTGCAGTAGGATTTGTGCGAGCCATCCAGCGTGCAATAGAGGTCGGTCTGCTCGGACCACTGCACATAGTTCGCGACCACAAGATCGAGTTTGCCATCACGATCGTAATCGACCCAAGCCGCGCCGGTTGAGAACTCGTTCGGGCCCCACAATCCCGCAACCTTGGTGACGTCGGTGAAAGTGCCGTTGCCATTGTTGCGGAAGAGATGGCTCTGGCCAACAGTTGAGATGAAAATGTCGTCGAAGCCGTCATTGTCATAATCGCCGACCGCAACGCCCATTCCGAACAGCGAAATGCCGAGTCCGGATTTACGCGTTACGTCGGTGAAAGTACCATCGTGGTTGTTGTGATAGAGCTTCAAGGTGGTCGCGCCGCTCGCAGCATGAAGAGACGCGTGGCCCGGCCAGTCCTGCCCGTTCACCAGCAAGATGTCGGGCCAGCCGTCGTTATCGTAATCGATGAAGGCGCAGCCCGGACCCATGGTTTCTGGCAACCACTTTTTGCCGAAGGCTCCGTTGTTGTGGGTGAAGTGGATGCCAGCCTGCGCCGTGATGTCGCGGAAGGTGATGCGCTCCTGCGCATGACTTACGGCGACGATCAAAAAGATCAATAACCACGCAGACACGGAAGTACGGAGAAATGCGCTTTTGGCTTTAAGCTCTTGGCTTTTAGCCAAAGGCCAAAGGCTATGAGCTAAGAACTGCCTCTCTCCGTGGCTCCGCATCTCCGTGGTGTATGTTCTCTTCAAAGATTGCATCACCTTTGAACCCCGGCAGTCGCGGTGACTCGTGCGGTCAAACGCTTGGCCGGCGCGGTGCTCAAGATCGGCAGCGGAACCGATACATGTTCATGAATGCTCTGGCGCTCGTTATTGTCTTCGGGATTGAGTTGGCGATACGGACCCGTAATCGCCTGCGAGGCTTCATCGGCTTTAAAGCGCAGGTAACGCGCCTGATGTTCTTTCGACATTTTTTCATCGCCCAGGCCGTTGTAGCAAAGCATCAGGTTGTAGTGCGCCTGCAAATCCTCGGGATCAACGGCTAGCACCTGCTGCAAGACCTTCACTGCGTCGGCATACTTCCTCTGCAGAAACAGCACGCGGCCAAGGTTGTTCAGCACAACGCGGTCGCGCGGATACTGAGCGAGCGCGATTTGGAAATGCTCGGCGGCTTGGCTGTAGTCTCCGGCGGTCTTCATCAGCGATCCATAAAAGAAATTAGTACGCGCCAGCTTCGGATCGATCGCCAGTGCCTTTTCAAGAACCGTGCGCGCGCGCGGCACGTCGCCTTCCTGCAGAGCGGCGCGCCCGATGTTCACCCAGCCATCGGGATTCTGCGGATCAATCTCGGTGACTTTTTCGAAAGCCGCCTGCGCCGCTTTCAAATCACCTTGCAGCAGCAGACCGATACCGTAGTCGTTCCAGCGCTGCCAGTCTTCTTTCGCCAGTTGGGTTTTGACCTTGGGCGCGGCAGCATTCGCGGGCAAAACGTCGAGAGCCACTTCGTTTTCCGCAACCGTGACAATGGGCAGGTCGGGAATCTTCTCCGACTTCGCCGAAACCCCGTGGAGCGATTGGGTAAAGACCATCTTTCGATCGTCGAATCCGGGCTTAACTGCATCCTTCGACTGGCCGTCTTCGGGCGCGCCCGCAAACGCAAACTGCGTATTGAACCACGCGAACTTGCGATAGCAGAGCCGCGCCGTCAGCGTAATCTTGCTGCTTGTTTTCTCAGGAACCCTCATGCGGAAATGCACGGTATCGGCCGCGCCGGGGGGGATCAAACGCACATACACAACGGCGCGCGTCGCCCAGGCGTTGCGTTTGTTGATCGGATTGCCGTGCGCGTCGACTTGAAGCGAGCGATAGAAGTGCGCGCCTTTTTCCACCGGGCCTTTGCCGTTGTCCCCGACCATGCCGCTCCAGAAGATTGTCTGGCCCTTGTCGTCCACGCCTTTGAATTCAAGCCAGGTATCGTAGGCATCGACGGTGCCGCCGGGGAAGAAATGTCCAATGCGCTTGGTGCGGACCACGACATCGACGCGGACGGTGTCTCCTCGACGAACGGCGGGCTGCACGCGGTTGAGAGGCGCGGTCACTGGAGCAGCCTCATTGGCGACGCCTGGTGTGATTTTCGCTTCCGCTTCCTCTCCCACGGCAAAAGTGGTGGAAAGTTCGTGCTCGGCGGATGCTCCGGCTTTCGATATGGTGCTCTTCGATGCGAGGCTGTCCGGTGAGAGCGCAAAAATGTCCACGGTAAGCGCCCCGCTGGTCAAGAAGTCCTCGGTGGCCTTCAACTGTGCGGCATCTTCGTTGGCCGTGGGCAACGCAGTATTGGCGGCGGGAAAACGGTGGGAATGCACTTTGCCGGCAACGTTCCCCATGTCATTCGAGCGTTCGAGCGGCATGTGGCAATCGGCGCACTGCTGCGGCTTGGCGGGATAGTAGAACGAACGCGCTCCCTCGCCAGAGACGCCGCTCGCCTGCCAGTTGTCGTACTCGTTGAAGCCTCGAATCCAGCGATAGTGATTGACCGGCACGTCGAGGTGCACCTTGTGGCAGGAGGAGCAGAACTCCGCCGTCTGCTGCTTCATGAAGGGCTTGAGAAAGACGCGGCGGTGCGGCTCGGGATTCAACTTGATCATGAAGTCGTGCAGCGTCCGAACCAGGGGATTCTTGCTGGCGGCAAGCTCGTGCAGTTTGGGATACTCGAGGTAGAAATCGGCCTGGCCCATCGTGCTCTTCACATCGGCGATGGAGTGGCACATCATGCAGCCGAGTCCGGCTTGGGCTTCAGGCGTGTGCACGATCTGTTTGATGGGCGTATCCATCTTACCGGCATAGAGGACCGCCGGATCATGGCATCCACCGCACCATTTCGAAGGCTTGGTGCCGACCGTATCCTGCATGTACTCGATCGACTTGCGATACCACTGATTGTTGAACGAAGAAAAATGGTGGGCCGAACTATTCCATTGGTTGTAGATATCTTCGTGACAGCGCTTGCAGGAGTCGGACTCCATGAAAAACTGGCTGGGAATTTTTTCTCCGCCGTAGACCTGGGCGGAACTGGGGAAAAACGGGCCGCTGGGGCCGTCCCCTTCGCCGTCCATTGTGAGCGGAGGCAACGCAGGGTTTTGGATGCGTCCATGCCGATTCCAGCGCGTTTCGCGGACATAGCGAGCGACCGGCGCCAACCCCGCAAGCAACGCGAGTACAAAGACAACGCGAAATGCAACGTGGCGGGGCAGCCATCTAAGATCGCCGATGCGATCTGCGGCGATCAGACCGGCGCCTAGAAAACTCAATCCAAGGTGAACGTAGACGAGCGACATCTCCGTCCGCAGCGCTCCGGTATAAATCAGCGCCAGACCTGGGATCGCGCCGAGGAACAGGAAAATCATTCCCACGCGGATCAATAGCTCACCATGGCGCGAAAACAAAGATCGCACCAGCCAGAACAGCATCCAGACTGCGGCTACGACGCCACCAACGGCGTGCAGCAACACCACTCCCGCATAAACAACATTCGCCTGTGGAAAAGCGTAGAGGTAGATCGCGGACACCGAGAGGAAGCCGATCAGCAGCGCCAGAACTCGATTCATAGAAGATCTTGCGAATGAAACGATAAATGCCCAGCAGGTTCGCCTAAGCGCCTGCACCCCATAGTTGCGACATATTAGCGGTTAGCGGGATTGGGTGTCTCTAATCAAAAAAGATTAGAAGGAAGATTTTGTTCGCATTGCTGACTGTGGTCGAAGTGCAATCTCTAATCTTGAGTCTTGCTCAGGGCAAGGCAACAAGCCGATTTCAGGCCTACAGTTTTCTCCGCCATAGCGCGCCGGCAGAACGCACGGCTGCCTTGAGTCTCTCCCGCAGTGGGCGCGCGTACAGCAAATCGAGGAAGCTTTCCATCTCGCTCGCAAATCCAGCGCCGCCGCCGAACCACCAGAGCTTCTTCATGCGAGGAACCCGATCGCTATCGAGATACTTCACGCGCACCATTTCTTCCAGGCCCCAGCGACCGTGCGTGCGACCCAAGCCGCTTGACTTCACGCCGCCGTGCGGAGCTTCACTGATGCCGAAACATGAAACAGCATCATTCACCATCACCGTGCCGGCATCGATCTGACGAGCCAACCGCTCGCCGAGGGCGCGATCGCGCGTCCAAACGCTGGCAGCCAACCCGTAGTCGGAATCGTTGGCCAGGCGCACGGCTTCGGCATCGTCGCGGAACGGCGCAATCGGCAGCACGGGGCCGAAGGTTTCTTCCTCCATCACCCGCATGTTCTGCTCCACGTCCGCTAGCACGGTGGGCGCAAAAAAAGTTGGACCTAGTTCGCGCAGCCGTGTGCCTCCGGCGAGCACGCGCGCGCCGCGCTGCCGCGCATCTTCCACCTGCGCTTCCACCACCCGCACTTGCCGCTCGTGGATCATGGGGCCGATTTCGGTTACCGCGTCCATTCCATTGCCGACGCGCAGTTTGCGCGCCTTCTCGCTGCAGGCGTCCAGGAACGCCGGGTACAAACTCTGATGCACATAGCAACGTTCGACCGAAAGGCAGGTCTGGCCCGCGTTCATGAACGCTCCCCAGACAGCTCCGCTCGAAGCGACATCGAGGTCGGCGTCTTCGAGCACCAGCATGGGGTCTTTGCCGCCGAGTTCCAGCACCACCGGAAGCAGTCGTTCGGCGGCGATTTGCGCAATTCTCCGGCCCGTGCTGACGCTCCCCGTGAAGACCAGCTTATCGATGTCGCTAGCCACCAGCGCCGCGCCGGTCGCACCTTCACCCGGAAGCACCTGGAAAATGTCGTCGGGGACTCCCGCCTCGCGCAGCAGCGACTGTAGTTGTATTGCAATCAGCGGCGTCAACTCCGAAGGCTTGAGCACGACCGCATTGCCCGCAACCAGCGCTGCCAGGGTTTCGGTCGCCGGAATCGAAAATGGATAATTCCACGGGGAGATAATTCCGACGACGCCATAAGGCTCGTGCAGAATGCGCCCCGACTTGGTTTTCATCGCGAGATTTCCGTGCGGCAACTTTTCTTCGCGCAAAATGGCGAAGGCGTTGTCGACCAGAAATCGCGCCGCGTCGAGCACAACCAGCACCTCAGTGAGCAGCGCTTCAACCACGGGCTTGCCGGCTTCTTGCGTGATGCGGCGCGCGACGTCGCCCTTGCGCGCAAGCAGAATCTCCTGAAAACGGCGTAATACATGGACGCGATTGCGGATGCCCCACGCATTCCAATCCGGCTGGGCGGCGCGCGCACGCGCGACGGCGGCACGAACTTCGGTAGGGCCAGCGCTATCCAGTTCGCCCAGAACTTCGCCCGTCGCCGGGTTCACCGAGGCGATGCGGGAGACGGCAAATTCGACGTTGGTCGGCATCTGCGAAGAAGTGTACGCGGGACCGAACGGGCGCGCCAGAGTCTTCATCCTCATGAAATTGTCGTTCCGCGAGCTGTCTAGCGTCAGTATTCCACCGCGACCAGATACAACCCGCTGGCAGGCGCGGTGGGACCCGCCGCTGACCGCGCCCGCGCATCAAGTATGCGACGCAGGTCTTCCAGACTCACCGTTCCCTTCCCCATAAGCAGAAATGTGCCGACCAGGTTCCGCACCATGTGATGAAGGAATCCGCTGCCGCGAACGGTGTAGATCAGTTCGTCGCCTTCGCGCATCCAAACAGAAGAGAAGATCGTGCGGATGTTGCTGGTGTGAAGGTTTTCCTCGGCCGCCATCCGTTCGACTCGCTCCGGATCCACTGCCGCGAACGATGTGAAATCATGCTCGCCGAAAACCACGCTCGCAGCGGTAACCATCGCCGATTCCTCCAGCGGATACGGATAATGCCACACATACCGCGCCAGAAACGGCGGACAGACCTCTCCCCGGTGAATGCGATAACGATAAGTCTTAGCACGCGCCGACTTCCGCGCGTGGAATTCGGTCGCGGCTTCGGCCACCTCAAGCACCCGGATCGAAGGTGGCAGGATGTCATTCAGCGCCCGCATCCAGTTTTCCACCGGGATCGTGGACGCGGTCGTAAAACTTGCGACTTGCGCCAGCGCGTGCACGCCGGCATCGGTCCGGCCCGAGCCCTGGGGCAGTACGTTTTCCCCACTCAGCCGTCCAATGGCTGAGGCTAGTTCGCCTTGCACGGTCGCCCGGCCGGGCTGCACCTGCCAGCCGCCGAACTCGGAGCCGTCATAGGAAAGGATCAGTTTGAGATTGCGCACGTTCTTTTTCGAGTCTTACGCTGCCTGAGCATCATCAGTCTGTATTTGCAAGGTTTTTGCCGCCGCTCTGAGCAAGGGCGGGGCGGTATGTCAGCTATACTATTTTACTTACGATCAATTTGTTCACGGTCATTCTTGACGAGCCGTATTAACAACCGATGGAAATGCAAAAGGTTGCCTTTCCCCCGCATTGCCCGCAGAGGAAGGCCCGGAGAAGATTGCAAGGAACTCTGGCCCGTCGTTCTACGTATTAGCAGAGTGTTAGCAAAGGTCGCACCACTACGCCCGTTCCTTCGAACCCGATCGCGTGAGTTGTAATCAGATGGAGATGATACGAATGCAACGTTCTACAATGTCGACTGCGTTTCAGCGAGCTGCCGCCCTTTTTCTAGCCGTCACCATGATCCCTGCCGGATGGGCGCAGGACGCCTCGTCCGTGCCCAGCGCGCCCTCGGCGCAGAAAGCCGTGCCCTCGTCGCAGCCCTTTGACGTGAAGGAATATGCGAAACCGCAGTCGCACTTTCCTGACCCGATTGGCCCCTATACTCCGCGCCACGTGGCGCCCCCGAATCTGTCGAACACGCCGCGCATCGACCAGTTCATGCATGACGGCAAACTTTACATTTCGATGAACGACGCGGTCGCGCTGGCACTCGAAAACAATCTCGACATCGCCATTGCCCGTTACAACCTGAACATCGCCGACACCGACGTGTGGCGCGCCAAAGCCGGAGCGGCGATTCTCGGCGTCAACAGCGGCGTGGTGCAGAACACTCCCGGTGGCGGCGTAGGCGGACTGGGCACGCAAGTGGGCTCGGGCCAAGGTGGAACCTCGGTCGCAGCGGGTGGCGCCGGTGCAGGCTCCGGTGGCTTGGTCGTATCGACCCTCGGTAGCGGCCCGCAGATCACCAGCTTCGACCCGGTTCTCACCGGCACGCTGCAAATCGATCACAACAGCATTCTCCCCTCCAGTACTTTCAGCCCTGCTTCTGCGGTGAACACCACCACTGGAAATTTCTCGTACCAGCAAGGGTTTCAGTGGGGCACTAATCTGTCGGTAGGGTTTAACAACCAGCGCCAGACGATTGCGGACGCACCTTTCACGCCATTAAGTCCGCAACTTAATTCCAGTTTCAATTTCAAGCTTACACAGCATTTGTTACAGGGTTTCGGATTCGCCCCGAATACTCGCTTTATCCAGATCGCCAAGAACGATCGTAAGATTTCCGACGTGGCTTTCCATTTGCAAATTACGACCACGGTCGATCAGATCGAAAACATGTACTGGGACCTGGTGTATGCCTACGAGAACGTCAGGGTTCAAAAGGAGCAACTTGCCTTTGCGCAAAGAACGCTTTCTGACACCCAGAAGCAAGTACAGATTGGGACCCTCGCGCCGATTGAAGTGGTCCGAGCGCAGAGCACCGTCGCCAGCGACCAGCAAACTTTAACCCTCGCACTGACCAATCTTGAACTGCAGCAGCTTCTCATGAAGAATGCTCTGAGTCGCACGCTTATCGACCCAACCCTGGCCGACGCCGAGGTCATTCCTACCTCGACCATGGAGTTACCCGCGCAGGAAGCGGTTATCCCTACCCAAGACCTCGTGAACGACGCGCTCAGCCATCGTCCAGAACTGGCGGAGGCGCGCATCAACCTCACCAATACAGATATCAGCAACAAGGCGATCCGTAGTGCTTTGCTTCCCACCGTGGACCTGTTTGCGTATTATGGCGGCGCGGGCCTCGGGGGTTCGCAAAACCCCTCCAACCTCTGCGGGAACCCGAACTCGGTACCGAGTTTTTGCACTCCACCCTCTTCCGCCGCCACCACGGTCGGCTACGGCGGCACTTTGAACCAGCTCATCAATTCCACTGCGCCCGATAAGGGCGTCGGTGTTAGTCTCAACATCCCGCTCCGCAACCGAGCCGCGCAGGCCACGCAAGTGCGTTCCGAGTTCGAATATCGCCAAGCCGAGTTACGCATCCAGCAGATCGAAAACCAGGTGCGCATCGAGGTACGCAACGCTCAGTTCGGAGTGCAGCAGAACCGCGCCAGTGTCGCGTCCGCCCAGGCTGCGGTCGATCTGGCGCGCCAGTCGCTCGACGCCGAACAAAAGAAGTATGCGCTCGGCGCATCCACCTCGACTCTGGTGTTGCAGAACCAGGCGGCCATGACTCAGGCTGAAGTCACGCTCGTCTCCGCCAAAGCGGCGTACGAAAAATCGGAGGTCGAACTGGACCGCGCCATTGGTCTGCTGCTCGATCACGCCGGCGTCCTGATCGCCGACGCCGAGCGCGGCCAGGTCACGCAAACGCCGAATGTCCCGCACGTAGCCGCGCGGACGGACGTACAAGGCCAAACCGCTCCCGCTCAGCCGCCGACCACACAACAATAGAGCGCGTAAGCGGGGCCATCGAAATAAGAAATGGCCCCGCCAGAACACACGCGCGACTGGCGTTTTCGGAGCAACCGTCGAGGGCGGCCGGCATTTCGACCGTGATAAACTGACGCGTGATTCAAGGAGCACAGCGTTTCGCCATCCCTCGATCTGTGCTGTGGATGGTGCTGATTTCGTTGGTTCTGCAAGTGGCGGCGATTGGAGTTTTCCGCCAATACCGCACTCGTCCCGGAGAAGACCACTTCGCTTTCGGCTGGGAGATGGGACGCATTGGCCGTTCCATCGCTCTGGGCAAGGGCTTCAGCAGCCCCTATGAAGGGGATACCGGCCCGACCGCATGGGAGCCTCCGCTCTATCCCTACCTGATTGCGGGAGTCTTCAAGATCTTCGGCATCTACACCTACGCCTCGGCTTGGGTTTTACTGTCGATTAACTGCGTTTTCTCCGCGCTTACGACCATCCCCGTATTTCTGATTGCGCACAGAAGCTTCGGCCCGCGCGTCGCGCTCTGGTCGGCCCGGGCCTGGGCGTACAATCCCTGGGTCTGGTACTGGTCTCTCCATTGGATTTGGGACACGACGTTCACGCCGCTCGTTTTGACATCGATCTTTTTGGTCGCGCTCGAAATGGAGCGCTGGCCGGGATGGCGCGGATGGATACTGTTTGGCTCGCTGTGGGGTATGGGAGCGCTGGTCAACCCCGCGATGCTTCCCTTTCTGCCATTCTGCGGCTTATGGGTATGGTATCGCCGATACAAATGCGGCCTGCCGTCGCTGGCCGGAATCGTGCTTTCTTCTTGCTTGTTCTTCCTGGTTCTCACGCCCTGGCTGGTGCGGAACTACGAAGTCTTTGGGCGTTTTGTTTTTCTGCGCGATGATTTCGGACTCATCTTCCATCTAGGCAACGGAGACATGGCCGAGGGCATGCTCGTCGCCATCCTGCAGCCCAACATGAATAAAATGGAGCTGGAAAAATTTCAGCACATGGGCGAGCTCGCCTATTCGGCAGACTGTAAGCGCCGGGCACTCGATTGGATCCACACCCACCCGCGGCAATTCGCAATCATCAGCATGAAGCGGTTTTTCTATTACTGGAACGGCGTGCCCCGGCACACCGACAGCCGCGCTCCGTTTGATTTCCGCACCTCGCCATTCCTTGCGTCGTCGGTGTTGGCTTTCTGGGGACTAGGCCGCGCGCTACGCCAAAGGCGGTCTGGAGCATGGCTTTTCTTCGGACTCATTGCCACATATCCCACGATCTACTACATCGTGTTCGCACACGCTCGCTTTCGACATCCCATCGAACCTGAGCTGTTTATCCTTGCGGCTTTTCTTATCTCCGAAGCGCGGAGCCGCACCGCTCCACCTCTAGTCGAAGGTGAGACTCAACGGAGTTTCAGTTAAGTGAAGCTATCCGTCGCCATTCTCACGTTTAACGAGGCCGCCAACATCGGCCGCACGCTGGAAAGCGTAGCCTGGGCCGACGAGATCGTTGTGGTCGACTCGGGGTCCAGCGACGACACGCTCGCCATTGTGCAGCGCTTTAACGCCAGGATCTACGTCGAGCCCTGGAAAGGATACGGCGGGCAAATGAACTCCGCCATCGACAAGTGCACCTCACCTTGGGTGTTTTCGCTCGATGCCGATGAAGTGCTCACACCAGAGTTGATCCGGGAAATCCAAAGTCTGCTCGCCGGCGAGCCGCAATATAAGGCGTATACCGTGCCCAGATTGAACCAGATCTTCGGCCGATGGATGCGGCACGGCGGACTCTATCCCGATCGAAAACTCCGCCTGTTCCAGCAGGGCACCGCGCGCCTGCGAGAGGATACCGAACCTCACGCCACTCCCAAGTGGGACGGCCCAACCGGCGAGTTACACGGCGACCTGCTTCACTATCAATATCCCACGTTCTCAAATTACATCGACCATATAGATCGTTACAGCACCGCCAGCGTGCCGTTGATGACGCGCCGCGGCAAGACCAGTCGCTCGCTACCCGCGTTCATTTTTGGGACCGTATTCAATCCTCTCGCGACATTCCTGTACAACTACATCTGCCGCCTCGGTTTTCTCGACGGTCGCGAAGGCTTGCTCTTTCACCTTTATCACTCCGGCTACGTCTCTTGGAAATACGCGAAGGCGTGGGAAAGCGCGCGTAAGCAAGAATCCCCGTAGGCATCCTGCTCGTCGCAGCCCTGATTTTGCTCTTCGCTCTCAGCGTTTCCTTCTCTGCTTTTACCAACCGCTCGGTCGGTCGCGCCGTTTTGCAGCAGGCGATTGCTCCTCTATCATCAAAGTCATTGGGAGAACCGAAGTGGGGAGATAAATGCCTGATAACAAGCCAACAGCCGATCTGCTCAAGACGGTCGCCGAAAGCCCGATCTCTGACGTCTTTGAAGGACGTCATCCCGTCGCGTCGGAAAAACATTGGGCCGAGAAAACCCTCGCACCCACACTCGACAAAGCTCCGGAAAAGCCCATCGGCGCGCCCACCGGCACGAATCTCGACGAGCATGGTCATGCCCGATTCAGCACCATCTCCAATACGCCGATCCGGCGTCTCTATACCCAAGCCGATCTGCCCGCCGATTGGAACTACGACCAGTACCTCGGCTATCCCGGCCAACCGCCCTACACGCGCGGCATTCACGCGACCGGCTACCGCGGCAAGCTGTGGACCATGCGAATGTTCTCCGGCTTCGCCTCGCCCGAAGAAACCAACCAACGCTACAAATATCTTCTCCAACACGGCGGCGGCGGGCTCTCCGTGGCCTTCGATCTGCCTACGCTGATGGGCTACGACTCCGATCACGCAGCCAGCGAAGGCGAAGTCGGCAAGTGCGGCGTGGCCATCGATTCCCTTGAAGATATGGAGATCCTTTTCGATGGCATCAGCCTCGAAAATGTCACTACTTCGATGACCATCAATTCGCCGGCCAGCGTGCTGTGGGCTATGTATCTGGTCGTCGCCGAAAAGCAAGGCGCGGATTGGAAGAAGATTTCCGGCACCATCCAGAACGACATTCTCAAGGAATACATCGCGCAGAAGGAATACATTTATCCCCCCGCGCCCTCGATGCGCCTGGTGATTGACACCTTTGAGTTCGGATCGAAATTTACACCACGCTTCAACACCATCTCCATCAGCGGCTATCACATTCGCGAAGCCGGGTCGACCGCGCTGCAGGAACTCGCGTTCACCATTTACGACGGCGTCGAATACGTGGAGTGGGCGCGCCGTCGCGGACTTGACGTCGACGACTTCGGGCCACGCCTCAGTTTCTTCTTCAACGCGCACAACGATTTCTTTGAAGAGATCGCCAAGTACCGCGCCGCGCGCAAGATCTGGTATCGCCTGATGAAAGACCGCTTCGGTGCGAAGAACGACCGCACCCGCCTGATGCGCTTCCACACCCAGACCGCCGGCGTCTCGCTGCCTGCACAGCAACCGATGAACAATATCGCGCGCGTTGCCCTGCAAGCGCTGGCAGCGGTTCTCGGCGGTACGCAGTCGCTGCACACCGATGCCTACGACGAAGCCCTAGCCCTGCCCACCGCCGAGGCTGCACGCATCGCGCTGCGCACGCAACAGATCATTGCCTTCGAATCGGGAGTCGCACAAACTGTCGATCCGCTTGGCGGCAGCTACTTCGTCGAAAAGCAAACCCTCGACATGGAAGACGGCGCATTCGATTACTTCGGCAAACTCGATCAGATGGGCGGCATGGTGAAAGCCATCGAGCGCGGATATCCGCAGAAAGAAATTGCCGAAGCCAGTTACCAGTACCAGCGCGCGGTTGAAGCCAACGAGAAGATCACGGTTGGAGTGAACGATTTCGTCATCGAAGAAGCGTCGCCAAACATTCTCTACATCGGCGAATCAGTCGCGCGCGCGCAGGAGAAGAAACTCAAAGCTCTGCGGGCCCGCCGCTCGAATGACGAAGTCCGGCGTCGGCTCGATACCCTGAAGCAAGCCGCTGCTAAGGCTCCCGCGGCGGGTACCAACGGGAATATTTCCGACGTCAACACGATGCCTTACATCATCGACTCTGTCCGCGCCTACGCCACCGTGGGTGAAATCTGCGAGGCCTTGCGGCAAGTTTACGGGACGTATACGGAAGTGAGCATCACGTAGTTTCCGCACCACTGACCGCTTCCACGAAGGCGATTCCGTGGATCAGTTCTGCCCCATGAGCTTGCAACTTGAGGTTGCAATTTGCAACCTCAAGCTGCAAACACCGTGTCTGACGCTCGTTTTCGTGCATCTTCGAGAACAAATTGCGATCACAGCAAAGCAACCTCTGGAGCGCGCTCGGATTCATCACAATCGGAAAGTGCGTTCATCACAGCCTTACCGAGCGAAATCGGCTAGAAATACAGAATGCAATCCCGATCAGCAAGAACCAGACAAACGCAGAGTCCGTCAGCAAGCCGTCGCAGAACCTCCATCGTCCCCATCGAATCGCGAATCACGATTCTCCGCAATCAAAAAGTGATTCTCGATACCGAATTGGCGGAGATTTACGGGGTTCCGGTGAAGCGGCTCAACCAACAGGTAAGCCGCAACCGGGAGCGGTTTCCTTCTGACTTTATGTTCCAGATAACGGCCCGCGAGTCCAAAATCTTGAGGTTGCAATTTGCAACCTCAAGATTGAAACACGGCGGCCGGCGCTCGCTGCCCTACGCCTTCACCGAACACGGCGCCATCATGGCCGCGACTGTGCTCAATTCCAAACAGGCGGTAGACATGAGCGTTTTTGTGGTGCGCTTTTGTCCGCTTACGCCAGATGCTGGCCGCAAACAAAGAACTTGCCGACAGAATTAGCGAACTGGAGAAACAGCTGGAGACCCACGACGGCACGATTCAGGACATCATCGGCGCCATCAGAAAACTCATGAACCCGCCGCCCGGTCGACGAAGCAAGATCGGATTCGCACTGCCGCCGGCCCGGATAGCGTAGTCACGACCTGGATTCTCCGCAACCACCAGGTTCATATCAGACGTGCCCGCGTTACTTCATGCGATTGCGGTATAAGCTTCCATCCACTTGCCGGACCATCGCCTCAATGTCGAGCGGAACCTCCAGAAACGCGGCCACTTCTTCCGCCACCGCCTTCGGATCACGTAGCACGCGATGATAATGCACGCGACACACCTGCACGTCTGCTCTGCCCGCGAGCCACTTGTTCACTTCGATCAGGTGGCGTTGAAAGGCCTCTTCGATCGCGGATGTGTCCGTAATCGAATCCGCATTGCCACGGCGCCGCAGCATTTCGTCCTGCGACTTCAACACTTCGGGCAGCGGACGCTGCATGAAGACGATGCGATACTCGCGGCCCAAGGGCAGCGCCAGGAGCAGTTGCGAAATGACCTTCACTACCTTGCCTTCGGCCTCCGCCATCAGGCTGGGATACTTGGGCAACTGTTTGATGCGCTCCCACTCCAGGTAGCCCTTGGGGTTGTCGGTGTCGGGTTTGCGCTCGCCGTCGGAGAGCACGGGCAACCCTCCCGCATCCAACATCTGCATCATCAGCGAGGTGCCCGAACGGGGCAGTCCGGAAACAATGGCGATCATCGGTGCCTTTCTGCCAGAATGAAATCGCGGAGACAAACTCCCCGCTCCGCGCGTATTCAGAATCGCGCAGCTGCATCGCGCTGCTGCCATGATAGTGGCAACCTGGACCTCGGACCAAGATGCCGCCGCCAAAACGCCTGCCACTCCGCCATTGCGCCTCGGTCGGTCTTCTGATACCTTGCGTGTCATCTGTCAAGGAGGCCCTCGTGGCTTTTTGTGCAACGTGTGGAACTCAGATCGCGGACGGAACAACCTGTCCCAAGTGCGCTGGCGGCGCCAGCGCGAACCTGGCCGCACCCGCAGCCGCCGGACTGGCCGATAACGTGGCGGGCGCGCTTGCCTATGTGACCATCATTCCGGCGATTGTGTTTCTGGTGCTGGAGCCGTTCAACAAGAAGCGCTTCATCCGCTTCCATGCCTTTCAATGCCTCTTCTTTGCCGTCGCCTGGACCGCGCTCTGGATCGTCCTAGCATTCATCGGCCACATCCCGTTCCTGGGATGGGCAACCGTCCTGGTGTGGCCGCTGGTTAGTTTGGCCGGATTTGTCATCTGGCTGATTCTGGTACTCAAGGCCTATCAGGGACAGATGTTCAAGCTGCCCGTGATCGGCGACATGGCCGAGCAGCAAGCTGGCAAGTAGACCGGACGCGTAGGAATCGGGTGATCGGAAGACAGCCGGTTTTCGCTCGCCCGATCACCCGACGGCTCAATGTCCAGATTCTAAGATTCGCCATATGTTCGCCTATGTGGTAAACTCACTCCCGATCCGCCGATCACCGCGAGGAGCGAGAAGAGGAGTGAGCAAAGGCGAAGATGCGTAAAGCCCACCATTTGGCGATCCAGCACCTAAAAAAATCCGATCCCGTCCTGGCGGCGATCATCGAGCGCGTGGGCCCGTGCCGTATGTCGTTTAACGAGCCCACGTTTCATTCGTTGGCCGAGTCGATCCTCTATCAGCAGTTGAACGGCAAAGCCGCTGCCACTATCTTTGACCGCTTCACCGCACTGGCCGGAGATCCACTCACGCCGAAAGGCATCCTCAAATTGACCGACGAGCAAATGCGCGGCGTCGGACTGTCGCGCCAGAAGACGGCCTACCTGCGCGATCTCGCCGAAAAAACCGCCGCCGGCCTGTTGGAGTTCGAGTGCCTGCCCGAATTGCCCGAAGAAGAAGTGATCGCCCATCTCACCCAGGTCAAAGGCGTAGGCGTCTGGACCGCCCACATGTTCCTGATGTTCACCCTGCGGCGTCCCGACATTCTCCCCACCGGCGATTACGGCATCCAGGCGGCCGTCAAGAAGCATTACAAGAAACGTAAGTGGCCCAAGCCCGCCGTGATGGAGAAGATCGCGAAACCGTGGGCGCCCTATCGCTCGGTTGCGTGCTGGTATCTGTGGAGAAGCCTGGATATCAAGACGGTGGAAAAATAATTCGGGCGGGACGGCTCGCGATGGACCGATCGATTACTCTGGCGCCAGGGAACTCGCCCGATCAACCGCAAGCTTCCATTCTCGCCGTAGTCTCGCATCGTCTGGATACTCTTGCATTCCTTGCAGAAGAGTCGAAACTGCAAGGTTCCACCGATTGAGGCGCGCCTGCAAACCTGCTGCGACCACGAAACTATCAATCGATGGTTGGCCGACCCGCAGGCGTCGCTCTGCAACTTTGGCGGCAGTTCGGAGGTCTCCGCATAACATCGCTGCCGCAACCCAGATGTCATAGAGTGCTGCGGCTTGTGGCTCACGCTCGACACCCTCCTGGATTCTCGCCAAACCGTCCGCGGCTTTACCCTGTTTGACCTCACAAGCGCCAAGCTTGCACGCTACCAGTGGCGACATATCCGCACCGTGTCCACCAAGCTGATACTGATGCGCTGCCTGTGCATAGTCTCCGCTGTAGAAGAACACATCACCCTTCGCTTCATAGAGCAGAGCATTCGGACGCCCTCCATCTTCTCCGTGATTGAGATATTCCAAAGCTTGCGCCAGACGCCCTAATCTAGTTAGGCAGATTCCGGCATATATCCATGCGGCATGAAATTCTGGGTTCAGCTTTAGTGCGTTCTCGAAGCTCACGAGCGCCATCTGAGGATTCCGACGATGTTCGAACTCACTTAATCCAAGTTCATAATGTGCCCAATAGTCTTGTGGGTACACCTGCACTTTGTGAATTCCCATCTGATGATAGCGCTCAAGCTTCTGCTGACGTTGCAGGTCTGTATCTTCCGCATGCCCGAAATGGTGAATCACAAATGGAGCCGCGGCAACTTTGAGTCTCAACTCTCGGGCTCGCTTTGACACCGTCTCATGAACTTCATATTCAAAATACAAATCCGGCCTTCGGCGAAAAAACAGCGTGCTCAAGCTTTGCGTATAGGCGGGATACGAACGGGATTCCTCCAGAACATTCGGGTTTGCCCGAGCCGGCTCGGCCCCGCAACGGCTTGTCAGGGTGCGAATATAATGCCACTTCCAGATCTCCCAAGCGTCTACCTGCGTTTGCATTGCGAGTAGAGGAATCTTAGAGGCACCGGCTGGGTCGAGCATTTCATCGGCGTCCAGTATGAGAATCCATTCTCCTCTGCAAGCCTGCAATACAGTATTTCGAGCTTTGGAAAAGTCATCTTCCCATGGCACGTCGAATACATGTGCGCCAAGACTCTTGGCAATCGCTACGGAATCGTCAGTCGATCCAGTATCCCCGATGATCACGCGATCAACTGCAGGCAAAGCGCTACTAATGGCGCGCGCCAGACTAGCGCTGCCGTTACGTACGATCATCGCAAGTTCAACTACTGGTCTGCTCATCAAGACCTATCAGTTCAGATTGGCTGGAGGCCAGGATTTTTTGGAATCTAATCGTGCGGCCGCCGTTTTGCGCCCGATGCGTGTATCAACTGCTGAACCTTATACGGCAGAACTTAGTCGGTAGGCACGGGAGCCGCCTCCTCATCTCATGAAGATGCCGAGACGATACCCGGCGCGGACAAACCAAGTCTGATTTGCTTGCGGAGTGTCATCGCTGCCTTTCCGCAAACAGTCTATCGCTGATCCGTATCGCGCAGGCTAAGACTAGGACTTACGTCGGTAACATCACTGTCACCCGCAACGTCGTGCACCCCAGCGGACTGCCCCACTTCTCGCGTTTCGAGAAGTGGGATTCCAAAGACAAGTCCGTTGTGGAATTTTTCATCACAATCAGCCGGTGCGCACCGTCACAGACCTCCGACCCTCGCAATGTAAGAATGACCGCACCGGCAAAGTCGGCGCAGCCAGTACTCTTTGATAACCAGACGTGCTCAGCGGGAGAGAGAGAGCCTAGCACCGACAAGCGAAAATCCTCTCCCATACCGCCCCAAAACGGGAACTTAGGCCGAAAATCGATCTTAAGTCATTATTCCGCAGTACTTTAACAATAAGGCCTTCGCTTTGAATACTTTGGCGGCCACGTTCCCCAAGCCCATGATTCCAGGGACGATAGGGAGGGGGTGGGGGGGTGGGGGGGTGGGTGGACAGCAAATACTGGCTAATATCTTAACGGTAAACAGCAAACATGAGTTCAAGCCAGAAAGCAAAATAAAAACCCTCCCGACCATCCGAGAGGGTTTGCGAACTGGTTGGAGAAAATTTCAGGCGGCGCGGACGACGTTGCCTGCCTGGAAGCCCTTCGGCCCTTTGAGCAGATCGAACTCGACCGTCTCGCCCTCATTCAGCGAGCGATAGCCGTTCTCCTGGATGGCGGAGAAATGCACGAACACATCCTCGCCCGTGGAGCGCTGGATGAAGCCGTATCCTTTCGCCCCGTTGAACCACTTCACAGTACCCTTCTCTCTCACAAGGAAACTCCTTTCGCCTCATTGCTCAAAATTGTTCTTCCGCAGCCTGTCTGTTTGCCCTGGAGCAACTGGAATAAAGACCGCTCCAGAACACCCCCTCGAAGCAACGTAAGAACTTGCTTTCGTCGCCGCGCGCGGACGAAACCACACCAACAGAAACGGCTCCCCTGCATTTCGCCGGACGGTTAACCCGCCGCGAAATACCGTGGAGCCGCGAAGACGAAGGCGCGATATCGCACTGCCAACACAGAAACGTCACTCTTGGTTCATTCGCCAACCGGTTCCGGTGGGCGAAGCACCAGATAATAGCAGGAAGATTGCAGTTAGCAAGAGCGAAGTTACGGGGAACGAGCCTCCTCAAAAGATGGATTGGAGACGAATGTGACCGCCAGACTCAACCAATTACGGTGCGGGCTCATGGTCGCCGCGCCGAATCTCGGCGGAAAGCCGTAAGTATTTGATAATATTTGAGAAACCAGTGTCTTCGATCATTCCCATCCAGCCTTCCGACCAAAAAGGCGCGGCTGAGTTTCAGGCCGCTCATAGCGAAGGCGTGCTGCGCTCCACCGCGCGCTATCTGCTGCGGACCGAAGTGCACACCTTCGCTTTCTCCGTCGCGGCCAATGCCATTCTGTCGTTCTTCCCGTTCCTGCTGGTGCTGTTGACGCTGATTCGCTACGTCTTTCATTCCCAGTTGATGTACGGTGTGGTCGAGAACCTGCTGCGCGACTATGTTCCAACCGGACAGGAGTTCGTCATAAGGAACCTGAATGCGATGGTCGGTGCGCACCATCGAGCCCAGGTGTTTTCTCTGGTGATGTTGCTGATCACTTCCACGGGAATTTTTCTGCCGCTTGAGGTGGCGCTCAACCGCGTCTGGGGATTCCGCAACAACCGCTCGTATCTGGGAAACCAGTTGACCTCGCTCGGCCTGGTATTCGCCTGCGGATCGCTGGCCCTGATCTCCGTCGGATTGACGGCCGGGAACGTTGCCATCGTGAAGAGCGTGCTGCACGGTTACGGCGCGTGGTACGTGCAACTGGTGGGATTTGTCACCATGAAGATTTTTTCGATCCTCGCCAGCATTACGATTTTCTTCCTCGTCTACTGGCTATTGCCCAACGGCAAAGTGCCGGCCAAGGGAGTGCTGCCGGCGGCGGTGATTATGGGATTGCTCTCCGAGGCGCTGAAGTACGTTTATATCTTCGCGCTGCCCTGGCTGAATTTCGGGGAAGTGTACGGGCCGTTCGCTATCTCGGTCAGCCTGATGTTCTGGGCGTTTCTGTCCGGTATGCTGCTGTTGACGGGAGCGCATCTCTCGGCGCGAAAAATATTGCGCGGCTGAACCTGCGTGAATTGTTATCCCAGGCGAAGCGAGCGCTCTGCACTTCGCGACAAAATGCAGATCACTCGCCCGCTCGGAATGACGTATCTGGAATGCTTAAGGGCAAAAAGCCGCCTCGCCGCATTTGGTCTATTGCACCGTCACAACGATGTTCACCGACTTGAGCGTCCCTGACGATGCGGTGATGTTGACGGTCCCCGCATTCGGCCCGGACGTGTACTGCGCCGAGGCCGTTCCCAAAGAACCGGTGACGACCGAGGTGGAGACGAAGGTCCCGCCTGCACCGTTGTCCGTAAAATTCACGGTCACTCCCGGTACGCCATACCCGTTAGCGTCACCCACCTTGACCACCAAAGGTGCGGCCAGCGCTGTATTCGGCAGCGCGGTCTGCTTGTTTCCGGAAGAAATGGTTAGAGCCACTGGCGGGCCCGTCACACTGGTTTCGGTGAACAAGACGTTGTTATACCCCGTGCTGGAACACGTGATGGTCACCGCTCCGAGCGGTCTGCCGGGAAGCTGGTAATTGAAGCTTACGGTTCCGGACGCGTTCGTCGTCTGGGTTGCGCTGGGCGTGAACACGCCTCCTTTGCCTCCGTCCTTGCAGGTGACCGGCACGCCGGCCAGCGGATTACTCGCGTAGGCATCGGTGGCCGCTATGGTCAGCGGTACCGGCAAAACCGTCTTCTCTATACCTGTCTGGTTATTGCCCGACAGCAGCGAGAGCGCCGGCAACAGTCCATACACCTGGAGGCCAGTGGTTCCGCCGATATACACCTTGCCGTTCGAGATGGTGGGAGTTACAAAGCGCACGACGGAAACCATTTTGTCGCGCAGTTTCGGCGCTTGCGTACTGTCGTAGAACTTGTTCGCAAGGTTGGTGGGGTCGAGGGCGAACAGAGCCGGGCCGGTGTGGCGGATCGCCCAGAGAATTCCGTTGCTGTTTCCATTCGATGTCAACGACGTGGAAGACGGACCAGCGCCGTTAAAAGCCATGGTGGTTTGGGAAACCGGCGACTGCGAGAGCATCCCATTGACAAGCGAGAACTGCTTGATATAGTCCATGTCTCCGGCCACGTAGACGCTGTTGTTCCAGTACGTAGGCACACCGACGAGCACGTTGGGCACGGCTTTGGGAATTTCCTGGATAACGTCGTCCGTGGTGGCGTTGAATTGCCCCAGGTTGTCGCGGTTGACCAGATAGAGAGTGCCCTGCTTTCCTCCCACCACCAGTTC
The DNA here is from genome assembly GCA_963778255.1 of uncultured Acidobacteriaceae bacterium. Taxonomy (GTDB): domain Bacteria; phylum Acidobacteriota; class Terriglobia; order Terriglobales; family Acidobacteriaceae; genus Acidiflorens. Next base: position 40,941 of record CAVZUP010000186.1, on the reverse strand, counting down.
GTGCGGATAGAGGCCAGGTTGATCTGGGAGAATGAGCGGACCCGACGAACCCAGATCCAGATCGCTCTGCGCCAAGAACTTTTGGTTATAAGGCGTGAAGAAGTCCAGCACGCTCAGAGCGCCGTCGTCCCATCCCATCTTGAGCACGCTATCGCCGAAGTCATTGCCTCCCGTCGGCCCGTCGAACGTCCCATTGGCGGTAGCCAGGTAAATGTAGCCGTTCTCGTCCACCGCCGGGCCGCTGCCGCCCTGCCAGAAGGAAGCGCTCCTTCCATTGGGAGTCACCATAAAAGCGGACTCCTGCTGCAGGTTTTGGGCATCGTAAGCAAAGAGCCAGCCGCTGTAGTTGTATTCGTCGCAGCCGTTTCCGCCAAATCCGATGTAGAGCGTGCCATTCTGTAGAAGCAGCGCCGGACGCTGCATTTGATAGATCGGATTGAAAGTTCCAGTTCCGTTGCCGGAAGGCACCGTGCCGGTAATGACCGCCGGCCCGCCCAGCAGCTCGTTCCCTGAGGTTATGTCCAGAGCGTGCAGGCTAAAGTACCGTCCCTGATTGCTTCCTGTTCCGACCAGCGTTTTGGCCACGAGGTACAGCGTGGTCTTGCCCGAATCGATCACTCCCGTGCCCATAATTCCGATTTCGGTGTAATGGGTTCCGGTACAACCAAAGTCAGCAATCGGATCGGCGGTCCCGGCACCGTTCAGACTCACCGACCAGAGCGGATTGGCGTTGTTGCCCTGCGTGCTATCGGCATCAAAGGCATATACGGTATTGTTCTGCGTCGCAACGTATACGACGTTGTGCACATTGCCATCGTTCATCAGAACACTGCTGGCATACAGCGGTTGTCCCACGATGACGCCGTCGACATTCTGTGTGAAAAGCTTTCCGAAAGTAGTCGCGTTGACGTTCGCCGGCGTCAGGATGGTCTCATTCGCGTTCACGCCTGACCGCATATTGTCGTTGTGCTGGGTCAAAACGTCGTTCTGTCCCCAGGCCAGGGAAACCCCCAGGCAGAGGACAAGAAAAGCGAAAACCATGCCTATTGCCGATTGTGGGCGGAGCTTTCGGTCCGATCCTCGCCCATGATTCATGATTTCAACACTTGGATCTTGCAACCCGGAAGAGACAGTTCGGATAGTCATGAATAATCCCCTAAAATGCGGTTATCGTTGTCGCAATGAATAATGCATGCAGTTGGCCGCGCGGGCGCAGCTCGCTACACAGTGGCTTAAAGAGGGGGGAGGCGAACCTGAGACTCGACTTATTTTTCCACATCGACCATTGAACCGCAACCACGAAATCGTGCTATTCCGCGGCCTGCGCAGTAACCGCGAAAGCGATTACTAAAGCGCTATTTCCCTACTATCCATCATAGTTTCCAGCGGGTTGCCGACTGCGTAAAGGTCTTTTCCAGTAAACCGAAAACCCGGCTGGGCCGGACGCAAAAAATTGGTTCCCCCATGCTCCGCGGGTCCATCTTGTATTTCTTCTGGTAGGCGATGGCGACCCGATTGAGAGCCGCTTGATCCTCGACTTGAGCCGCCACTCCCTCGACGATTACAGCTTCCTCGGCGTCGTCGTTCGCAACTGTGCACGCGGGATTGGCAGCGAGGTTTTGACCTTTGCGAGACTGGCGTCCGGTCGAGAAGAAGAAAGCATCGTCAAGCCAAACGCCCCACACCGGCATCACATGCGGACGTCGCCGATCCGCGTGAATCGTGGCCAGCCAGAAGGTCCGACAGCGATTCATTGTTCTCGCGACCCAGACCCATGGAAGCAGGCCTTTACCGTCCTTTGGACCGACTATCCCGTAACCGGGAGCGTACGGACGATCCGCCTTAGGGTGCGACTTTGGAGTCGTCGCCGGGCGCTTCGGTATCCGTCGCTTGGTTGCTCGCCGCTTCAACAACTGCTTCAAGGGTCTATTCGCCATTTAGACTCCATCCCGCGCTAACCGCCCATCTCGGAGCGGTTCCCTGGCATGCCCGCCGCTTCCAGGCCGGACTCCACCGATGTTTCGAGCAACTCACTCCAAAACGTAGTATTCGGATCGACCGCGGCCACTCCGATCTGCCCCGCTTTCGGCGTGCCATTTCCGCCTACCCAGGCGACTCGAAATTGTTCACGGCGGCGCAGGCGCGAGAGATAAATCTGGTCGCCAGGCTTCAGCAACCCGTGGACGCCTTCCAATAGCGCCCCACGCCGGCTGATATTGACCGTCATGACTCTCTGATCCAGAGGACGGCCATTGATATCGGTCCCGGTGAGCAGCACGGGCACGGCGAGATCAACTCGCGGGTCGCGGCGCTTACCGAGCCGCTGCGCGCGCAAATCGTTCACAAATTGCTCCGTGGTAAGCGACGGCCCTTCGCGAATCAGCTGTAGAAGCGGGTCCGGGAGTTTGTCATTTTGCGCCTCATGCTGGTCGTCCTTCCGGTCGCCTTTCTTACCTTCGTCTTTCTTTCCCTCATCCGCCCTGCTTTGTTGTTCGTTTCTCTCAACGAAGATTATCGGGACCTCGCGATTGCTCTTCAGCCGGCCAATCAGATCTGCCACCCGCATCCGACGATCATCCACTGGCACTCCGGTGAACTCGACTCCCATCCCGGTTTCGGGATACGACACCCGCACGCGTCCCTCGAGCAGATACTCCGTCTCCGATGCCCAAACACTCACCAGCACCGGACTGCCCTTAGGAAATGGCACCGCGGTCTCGAGGTAACAGGCTCCCTCGCTGATGTCGGCCAGTCGCCAGCGCCGAGAACCGGCGGGATCCGACGCGCCCAGTTCTGGACCGAGCCGTTGGCCGGCGGCAGGCGACGGAGACTCCTCGATCTTCCAATCCGAAGGCGCATAGTCGATTCCCCAGAAATTACCCGGAACATCGAGCTCCAGTCCGACCAGCCAGGTTTCGGGATCGCCGCCCAGTGACACAACTTCCCCCACCCGAGCCTTGGTGTGCCGTTTTGCCGAGACGATCTCCAGCCGCACCCGCATGCCCAGCGGCATCTCGCGAGAAGCGATCAGCCCACATCCGTGCGCATTTACCAGGGTGGTGTTGCACTGCTCGGAAAAAGGCGCGCCCGCATCGAGGCTGGTTACCAGCACCGGAACCTCCAGCGGCAGCCGTGTGCTACGCCGAATGGCGTGCTGTGTTTTTTCCGACGGGCCCATAGAGTCAGAACGCGATCAACACTCGACCTTAAGAAGTCGATTCTTCAGACGGCGCCTATAATATCGGCAATAAGCGCCTATTTGTTTATGTTAGATCACAGGAGTGCCGCAGGCACGGAATTTCGCCGCCCCCCGTTTCTAGTTAAACACTAGAGACGGTCCGCATACGGTCTTGAGGCAAGGCACGATGCTAGAAGTGGGCACCTTTGCGCCGCAGATCATTTGCCGACATAGGTGCGCGGGGCGCCGACACCGGCGCACAGATCCCATCCGACGGCGCACTCGCTGGCACCCTGGGTGACGTCGAAGAAATCGGCTTTGTATTCGGCCGGATTGGCTAGCTCGCTATAGATCCAGGTGAGCTCGTCCACGCTCGACTGTTGCTTGTGGCCGGCGGCATTCACGATGCCGGCAAAGGTCGGCGAGGCCCAGCTTGTGCCTCCGATCGAATACCAGCCGCCTTCGAGGTAGATGGGCGCGCAGCAGAAATCGGACGCGACGTCGGGATATCCGCGATGGGTGCCGACGATGCTGGCAATGCCACTCTGATAGCTCGGAATGGGCTCGTAGGGACTGATGTCGCCGCCGCCCGCGTTGGTGTAGTAAATCTCGTTGACAAAGTCGCCCTTCTGGTTGCGCTCGAAATATGTGCCTCCGACCGCTACCACATTGGGGGACGCTCCTGGATAAATACTGACTCCTATACCCGAATCGCCGGCGGCGGCAAAGTAGACAACTCCGGGGGTGGTGAAGTATTTGTCCCAGTTCTTCTCGTTCTTCACTTCCGGGTCGCCCCAGCTCATGCTGACCACGCCTCCTCCGGCTTCGGCAACAAGCTTGGCCGCGAGTTTAACCGCGGCCCAGGTGGGGTCGGTGTTGACCTGCACGGATTCAACCAGGTAGAGCTTGGCCTGAGGCGCCATGGCGTGGGCCCACTCGATGTCTAACGCCTCTTCCACTTCCCAATCGGAGTAGACGGGAGGCTTCGTTTTGCCGGGCCAGGTAACCGTGAAATCGGCGGCCGGTATGCCGTAGTAACTGGAGAAAACCGCCAGGTCGGCGGCCGCGGTTGGGTAGTCGCCGGCATCCACGATGGCAATTGCGCCCCAGCCGCCAGTGGGTACCGCCGTGCTGGTCGCAACCGGGCAACCCGTGGGTCCAGTCACCAGCTGGTAGACACAGGCCAGGGATCCCGGAGTCTCCACTCCAGAGGGCGGGCTTCCGGCGTTCGGCTGGTCAGAGTCGACGAAGAAATAGTTAGTGTGATGGCGGCCAGGCTGCGGGATGTTGGATTCCGGGATGATAATTCTATGTCCGTTGAAAACGGACTCGGTACGCTGCGCGAAAGCGGGAGAAGAGGCGAGACCGAGAAAGAGCGCGCTCCCGGCGAGCACGGAAACGATAACGGAACATTTCATCCACTGACTCCTGTATGCGGTCGTCTTGACCCCGCCGGTAATGATGACTGGTGTATTGTCGAAACGCAAGCCTGAAACGGTGCGCCTGGCACGGGTTTGCGCAATTGTCTGCGCAGTGGAGGGTGCCTCCGCAGTCAACTGTGCTCCCCGTGTCCCCGGTGATTGAATTTTTTGTGCGCTGATTCAGAGCTTCCTTGTAAGTGTGGGAAAGGCATTGACCATCGAGTGCACCGGGGTGGACCTCATCGGAGTTCCTTAGGACGCAATGGCGGGGGCGGTTCTTTTGTAACGCCACAGGATCAAAACCAGGCCGGAAGCGATGAGCACCATGGTCGAGGGCTCGGGAGCTACTGGATTCTTGCGTTTGGGACGGCACTTCCCGTCGACGAGTCGATCGCCAGCGGCACAAACCTTGGGAGGAATCGGCCCGGCCGTGATCGGCACGTACGGGAAATAGAAGCCGCCGGCAAAAATCTGGGGCGGCGTGGGAACGCCGACGGGCAAGTCGGGCGGGGCAAGCATGGGGTGAATCGGGAAGGATGGCTCCGTTGCACTCGCCACAGGCTCGTCCATCACATCTTCGGCAGGCTCTTCCTCGGAAACCTCGGGCTTGGCCGTATCGGAAATCTGGTTGCCGCAGCGCGCCCGTGCCGTGATATTGCCGTCGGTCAGCAGCAGTTCGCCAGCGTGCAGGCGGACTTTCCTGCGCGTCCAGAAAACCGTGTCGCGAATGCGATAGGAAAGATAAACTTCGCCGGGCTCGGCGGCCCGCACCAGACGGGCATTGCTGAAATCGAAGCGAGCGTAGTGCCGCCGAACTACGTAGTCGCGCAGCGCCGCATACCGGAGATCGTCGGCGTCCTTCACGCCTCCGGGCACAACCGAGTACGGGTAAACACCAGGAATGCGCGCGAGAACGTTCGTAGGCTTGGCCGCCCGAGCTGCCATCGACGCGAGATTCTTGTGGACGTTGCCTCGAGCCCAGAAGGAATCGGGCAACACCTGGGAACCATGCAAGGAGGGCAAGGAGAAGTAGTGCGCCGCATTCTGCCAGCAAGCGCCCACGAGCAGCGCCGTGAAGGCCATAGCCACCAACGCGCGTTGCATGCGCAGACGACGCCGGTACCAGCTGCGCCTTCTCCGCGATCTTTTTCGGGTCGCCGCGTCGTTCAATACAGGGTCGTTCAAAACTGCACTCCTACCCGGGCCTGGGCCAGCGAGCGGCAGAGGGAGAGCTAACTTAATGATAAAACACTTCCTTCATCCCAAACCGCGTTCGCAACCGGTTCGGACGAAGGAACTTACCGTTCAAGTTAAGATCATCCTACCAGAGTTACGCATGGAATTGACTCCGGAGCGATCCTCCAAGGCATCTCGAGTTCCCAATTCGCAAAATACTCTCGAAGCGTCATCGGCACCAGTCCACTTCCGTGGGGGTGACAGTTTGGAGTCGTGCCGCGAAGGGCTAGCGTCCGAAACGGTAGGTGAGGTTCACACTGGCGTAGGAGGGGATACGCACCCCCACCACCTCATTGACCGGGTTGCCAGGAACCAGATTATCGCGGTCAAGTCCCACAGCTCCGGGCGCGTATACGCCGGCGGCGGCGAAGTTCTCGGTGGTCTGCCCCGTCCAGCCGGTGGCAAACATCATGTTTACTCCGACATTGATCTTTCCGTCGCGGAAAGGCCGCGCCAGAGCCAGGCGGAATTCCGTGTTGGCCACGCCAAGACAGTAGTAGTCGAGCGCGTTCGGGTCGCCGCTCAGGTAACTGCTCTCGCTGCACCCGTTACCCACTACCTTCTGTCCCACATACTCGAATTCGGCCTTTGCTTGCAGGTGGAAGGGTAGCTTCTGATAGGTCCCGGAGATATCGCCGATCAGCCGCGGCGCCTCCGGGATGATGGAGAACGATGTGTCCACCAGGCGCGCATCGGCCTGCTCAAAGGTCGCCTGCAGCGATCCTTTCGGAAGACTCTGGCGCACGGTCACCGCCAGGAAGCGGATGCGTCCCGGCCCCAGCGGATACTGTAATCCCTGGTCGGAGTCGATCTTGCCGTACTCGGCGCTTTGCGTCTCATGGCCCAGGGTCAACTTGACGTCGGTCCGGTGGAAGGTCTTGCTCGCCACCAGTTGATACGACCGCGCCGTCTCCACTGGGTCCGAGGATGTCGGGCCGTTAAAGACCGCTCCTGCCCGTGGATCTTCGGTGAAGAACGACTTACCAAAGCTGAGCGAGATCAGCGGAAGGTACCAGGACTGCTCGGGAAAAAACGTGATCGTCGCCTTCGGCGAATTCACTCCCACCCACTTGCTCCAGGAGTTCGCTGGAGTGATCAGGTCCTGGTTCGTGATGTCGATCTCATCGCGCCGCCAGCCCAGGTAGTAGCGCACATATTTGCCCAGTTCGCCCTGCCCGGCAACATACGGCGTCACCGGAGCGATCGTCACATTATTGCCGATGATCTTGACGAACGGTCCGTAGGAGTAAGGCGCGGCGGGATTGTAGAAGTTATAGTGGTCCAGATCGTCGCGCCGTGGAGCCTCGCGCTCGTAATCGGTCCCGGCCAACAGCGTAAACGCCTTCGCGATCTTGTTGACATACCCTACACTGCTCCCGCCCACGGTGCGGAACTCGCTTTGCCGGATCAGTCCCAGTCCGAAGTCGGAGTCGAGCGAGAGGTTGTAAGTACGGAAAAAGCCCGAGAGTTGCAGTTCCTGGTGATCGTTCAACTTCCACACATCGTTCAGAGCCATTAGCGCCGTGTGCGTTTGATCTTTCTGCCGCGGATCAATCGTATCCGGGTTGCTTACCGTCCAGCCGGCTGCGGCATCGACGGCATTGAAACCGTAGATCGGCCGCAGGCCCGCCACGTAGCCGTAGCCCAGGTAGGCAAGGCCGAACAGCGTCAGGGTATGGTCTCCCACGTGGAGTATCCGCCCGCCGTTGAACTTGAACTGCTTGCGGTGCTCGAGACGATCCAGAAACCCGTTGCCGAACGAGCCCTCCACTGCAACCCATGAATCTGCTGACGTGCTCATTCCCGCCGTGGCCGTAATGTCGCGGTAGTCCCCGGTCAGTGTAAAGAACGGATCCAAGTGCGAGCGCAACCCATAGATGGCCGCCAGATTCAGCGCGTGATTGCCCTCGCGCACGTTGTAGGCGCCGCCATCCACCTGCACGCTCTCGATCCCATTCGCGATATAGATATTGGGATCGGCATAGCCGTTGCCATGAGCATTGGCGGAGAGATTATTCGGCACCAGATAGCTGCCCACCTGAACGAACTGGGCAATCGGCTCGCCGTGATCGCCGGCTACGCCCGGAGCAAAGTACTGCGGTGCTTTGATGCCGCTCGATGCCGTCTCAACCGGATAGCCGGGAATCGAAATCGGCGCACCCGGACGGCCGGGGTTGGCATCCAGCAAATCCTCCGAAGCGAAGACCTTCATCGCCGGATCGGGAGAAAGCACGTCGAGGTCGTTCACGTCGGCGGTAACCGAAACACTCTCCGTCTGGGAGAAGAGTTGGGTCATCTTCACCGTGACTTCCGGGTTTCCGCTCCAGGCCACGCTGACGGGCTGTTCGACCGGACGAAATCCAGACGCCTCAACCTTGACGACGAACTGTCCCGCAGCAGACAGCTTGATTTGAAACAGGCCGTCAGGCCCGGATGTGGTTCGTGCGAGAACGCGGTCATAGTCGACCAGTTGCACGGATGCTTTTGGCAGATTACTCCCTTGCGGATCGGTGACGCGGCCCCTCAAAACGATTTCCTGCGCTAGCGCTGGCAAAGAAAGACTCATGATCAGCACGCACAACGAGATTCGAGTGATTGCCCTGCCCACAAGGCTTCTCCGGTTTCGTGATGCGCGAGGGTTGAGCTTCGTGAGGGCCGTGACGTCCACGGGTTTGAGTTGCTTGTCCGAGCTCGTTTTCTGACGCGCGTTTCGCGTTCACTTTTCCACGATATCACACGAATTATAAAATCGTGCTACGTTCCCCTGAGTGACGTGAGTCACGGACATGCGTGATGGGCAGACTATATTTGAGGGGATTCACTTATTCAGCGACTTCATCGAATCTGCACATACCTTAAGGAGCGAACCGTGGCTGATTTGGTAAGAACTGGGCTTTCCCTGGAGCGGGATCTGCTGGAGAAATTCGACATATCCATTGCCCATCGAAACTACGAAAATCGTTCGAAGGCGATCCGCGACCTGATTCGCGAACATCTGATATCCGAAGAAGGCGATAAGAACCGCGTGATCGCCGCCACTTTAACCATGGTTTACGACCACCATCGGCCAAAGCTCAGCGAGCGCTTGACAGAGATTCAGCACCAGGCGCACGCGCAGGTACTGGCTGCCACGCATGTCCACCTCGATCACCATCACTGTCTGGAAGTGGTCATTATGAAAGGGCGCAGCTCGGAACTGAGAAAGATCGCCGACCAAATTCTCAGTCTGCGCGGGGTCAAGCACGGCAAGTTCGTCATTACTACCACCGGCAAGGATTTGAAATGATTTCGCGCTCCCTGCGCCGGAGCCGGGCTACTTGCGCTGGATGGACGCCAGATACTTGGTGATGTTTTCGATGCGCACGTTGCCCAAGTCCCGATCGAACTCGATTTCGTGGAAGACCGGTCCCCAAATCGGCATCTCCTTCGAGCCGTGAGCGGGCAGCAGGTCGTCCGCACCAAACATGATTATGTTGCGCACGTGAACGGCGGGAAAGGTGCCGTTATTTCGCTGCGAAAGCGCAGTCAGGTCGGGCACCTCGTGCTTCAACTCCTTCGACACGGGACCATTGCCTCGCCCGTCGGGTCCATGACAAGCGGCACAGTAATTTCGAAAGATGCTGGATCCTTCCACAGGACGGATGGCCGGTTCTCTTGAGGTCTTATCTTGTGCGGAGGAGGGGACGACCACGAAAACCAGCAAGACTAGAAGCAGCATTGGCACTCGTCGCTGCATGGGGACCTCGGGCGAACAAGTGCTGGGACGTATCACGATTCCATCATACGATACGCCGCTTCGAACGCTCGGATCGGTGACAGGTGTGACAGACGCGTGTGATACCGCTGAGGCAGCGATCGTCAGACCCCAACCGTCAACCTATTTCACTCGTCCCACAATCAGCGCGCTCGGCCCGGGCAGATTGATCCGGCAGACGTCGTTGAAACCGGCGGCCTTCATCCAGTGGGTATATTCGAACTCGCTGTAACTGGCTCCCGCGTCGGTGTTGACGAGCATATTCAGTGAGAACAGCGCTGCGTGTTGGGGCCCGGTCTTATCCGGATTGAGGATAAAATCTTGCACGACCAATCGGCCGTTCGGCGCAAGTGCGCGGCAAGCTCGGCGGAAGATGTCCTGATTCTGCGCCTCGGAGAACATGTGGCAGATCGCGTTCAGCATGATGATGTCGTAGCCGGAGCCAAAATCATCGCGGAGCATGTCTCCAGGGCGCAGGCTGACTTGATTCAGGACGCCGGCTTGGCTGACGAATTCGGTGGTGAGCGGCACGACCTCCGGGACATCGAGAATCTCGCACCGTACCTCGGGACTGGCTTTGGCAAACGCGATGGAGTATGCGCCGGAACCGCCGCCGAGGTCGAGAATGCGGCGTACTCCTGTTGTGCCCAGGGCCTTCACCACCAGAGGAGCACGGTCTTTGGCGTTGCGCTGCATTCCGGCAATGAAATCGCGCGTCGCATCGGAGATATCTTTGCGATCGCCTGGGCGGGCCTCGTCAGAGACGCGCGTACCGCTGCGCACCGCGCCGGTCAGTGTGCTCCAGCTTTGCCAGATGTTTGCAATGTGCAGCAGGCCGTTGCGGTGGTTATCTTTCGAGCCCTGAACGAAAAAGCGGGCCGACTCGGGCGTGTTCTTATAATCGTTGCCGCTCTTCGAGAGCAATCCGAGGGCGACGAGCGCGTTGAGCAGCATGGCTGCGGCGCGGGCATTGGCATGGATTTTCGTCGCGATCTGTTCGGCATTGGCTCCGTCGCCGACGGCGGTAAAGATGTCGAGTTCGAGTGCCGTAAGCAGACAACGGCTCGGCATATAGCCGCGGATCATCTGCTCGAGGCGATCGGGCAATGTCCCGGCTTTGTCGCGAGCCGCCATCGCCGCGCGGAATTTTTCTCCATGCTCGGCCGCCATGGCCTTCATGGCAGCGGCGTCGTTCCATACCAGACGATCGACGGGCTGGCCGTCGCGCAGATGCTTATCGACGATTTCGGACACATCCGCCGCTTGTACTCGTCGGTACCAAACTCCTGCCGGATAGACCACCATCACCGGCCCTTCATCGCACAATCCCATGCAGCCGCAGGTCGTGAGTTGCACATCGTTGCCGAGGCCGCGCGCCTGAATCTCGTGATCCAGCGCGCCGAGCACCGCGAACGACCCGCTGGCCGGGCAGGACGGGACGCCTTCGGGCTTTTGCTGCGTGCATACGAAAAGATGAAAGCGGAACGGTTCCATCGCGGTCTCCTGGCCGAATCTTCTGAACTGAATATTCCAACTTAGATTGATGTCAGCGCTCGACTCGGGGCAGCAGCCGCGCGCTAGGCGACTCCGGGAATGCGGCATCTCCCACGAGGGCATTGGGGCAACCGGGCAAAACAAGCCCGTGTCGCTTGCTCTGTTGCAACGATGGTGCCGAGCCTACTGCGAGCGTGCCCTCAACCGAGCCCGACCGTCACTCCACCATGCAGTAGTCGCCAACCTTCTGGGCTGCTTCTGGTTTATCCGGATCCCCTCGATAAATCTCAACGTTCTTGCAGTCGTACATCCCGTAGTTCTTGGGAAGTTCGACCATCAGGTAGTTGCCGCTCGGCAGTGTTTTACAGGTGCCGGCTCCCTCGTTGCACTGCAGTTCAATAGATTTCGCGTCCTTTTGGACGTGAACAATCACCACTCCGGTTACAACTTCCGAGCTTTTCACCTTGACCGGTGTTTTCTCCTGCGAGAACACCGGGGTGGCGGCCATGATGATGAAAGCCGCGGTCGCTACGGCCAGCAGAGACACAGTTCCTTTCATAATGCCTCCCACAACGCGAGAGCTGTTAAAGCCCATAGCTATTGTCCGGCGATGGGAGGGCGTATGTCTGTGATCTCTGATCGCCGGCGTGTGATCACAATCACGACCGAAAGTAACGCCCTGGCCGACCCTGAAGTTCAAGGGGTTTCTGCCAAAAGTCACCCCCGGCTGTGACGGACGGTACAGCCAACGCGGCCCGCCGAGCGAGAAGATGGGAAGTAAACGATCTTCAACTGAGGTAATCCTATGAAGAGAGTTTTGATACTGGGCGCCGCAGGCAGGGACTTCCACAACTTCAACGTTTTATTCCGCAATAACCCCGAATATCAGGTAGTGGCATTCACCGCCACTCAAATTCCCGACATTGCCGGCAGGCGCTATCCGCCGGAGCTGGCAGGCAGTTTCTATCCGCAAGGCATTCCTATTTTTGAAGAGAAAGATATGGAGAAGCTGATCGCCGAGCACGCGATTAGTGCGGTGGTCTTCTCCTATAGCGATGTATCTCACCAGACCCTGATGCATCTCGGCTCGCGCGCGGTGGCTGCGGACGCGGATTTCTGGCTTCTGGGGACCGCGCACACCCAGATCCAGTCGTCGGTTCCGGTCATTTCCGTATGCGCGGTGCGTACGGGATGCGGCAAAAGTCCGGTATCGCGCCTGGTCGCGGAGGAGTTGCGGCGGCAGGGTAAGAGGACGGTAGTCATCCGGCACCCCATGCCTTATGGCGATCTGGCGGCTCAGGCCGTCCAGCGCTTCGCCACCATGGAGGACCTCGACCTGCAGCAATGCACCATCGAGGAACGCGAAGAGTATGAACCGCACATCAGCAAAGGAACGGTGGTGTATGCGGGAGTGGACTACGAGAAGATTCTCCGCCAGGCCGAGAAGGAAGCTGACGTCATTTTGTGGGACGGCGGCAACAACGACACTCCTTTCTATGTCTCTGACCTGGAGATTGTGGTCGTGGATCCGCACCGTCCGGGGCATGAGCTATCGTACTTCCCCGGCGAGGTAAATCTGCGCCGCGCGGACGCGATCGTCATCAATAAGGTCGATACCGCCGAGCAGCGCGACGTGGAGACGGTTCGCCAAAATATAAAGCTCCACAACCCCAAGGCTGCCGTTTTTGAGATGGCCTGCCGCGTCGCCGTTCACGAGCCCTCTCTGGTCAAGGGACAACGCGTGCTGGTGGTGGAGGACGGTCCCACCCTCACTCATGGCGAGATGCCCTACGGCGCCGGAGTAGTCGCGGCGCGGCAATACGGGGCGGCCGAATTGGTGGACCCGCGGCCTTATGCCGTGGGCTCGATCCGCAGCACCTATGAGCGTTACCGGCATCTGACGAACCTGTTGCCCGCCATGGGTTACAGCGCCATGCAAAGGCACGAATTGGAGGAGACGATTCGCCGAACTCCGTGCGATCTAGTTCTGATCGCTACGCCGATTGACCTTGCAAGAGTCATCAAACTCGATCGACCCAATCTGCGTGTGACCTATGAAGTAGAAGAACTCACCAAGCCCGGCCTGGCCGAAATGCTCGCCACCTTCACGCGCACGCACGAGCCAGCCCTGGCCGGATCGAAATAGGAGTCGAAAAATGAATGGCAATGGCAATGCCAAGGACTTTCTCTCCATTCGAGACTTCTCGCCCTCTGACATTCAGTACCTGCTCACTCTAGGGCGCCAAGTCAAGGCTCACCCGAGCGCCTACGGCATGGCGCTCCGCGGTGAAACCCTGGCCATGATCTTCGAGAAGCCTTCTCTACGCACCCGGGTGACGTTTGATGTTGGCATCCAGCAACTGGGAGGCTTCTCGCTCTACCTTTCGCCTGCTGAGATCAATCTTGGCAAGCGCGAGTCGGTGTACGACGTGGCGAAGAACCTGGAACGCATGGTGCAAGGCATCATGATCCGCACCTTCTCGCATGAAATTGTCGAACAGATGGCCCAGTACGCCAGCATTCCTGTCATCAACGGGCTCACCGATTACAGTCATCCCTGCCAGGCGATGGCCGACTACCTCACCATCTGGGAGGCGAAAGGTCATCTGGACGGCTTGAAGATCGCATTCATCGGCGATGGCAATAACGTTGCCCGCTCGCTGATGTTTGCCGGAGCCCAGCTCGGCGCGCAGGTTTGGCTGGCCACGCCTCCGGGATACGAGCTCGACGCTGAATCGATTGAGTGGGCCCGCAAGCGTGGCGCGGAGACGGGCGGCACTTGCACCGTAACCAATGATCCGGATGAAGCAGCCTCGGGCGCCGATGTGATCTACACCGACGTCTGGGCCAGCATGGGGAAGGAAGCGGAAGCGGAGAATCGCAAGCATGTTTTCCTTCCCTACCAAGTCGATGCGACTCTGTTCCGCCGGGCCAAGTCAGACGCCATTTTTCTGCATTGCCTGCCGGCGCACCGGGGCGATGAAGTCACCGATGAAGTCATCGACTCGCCTCGATCACTGGTATTTCAACAGGCGGAAAACCGGCTGCACTCACAAAAGGCGATCATGCTGGAGTTGATGAAGGGTGAGTTCGTCAAATTGCCGGGACTGGTCGAATTGCAAGAGTTGGCGCACATATAGAAATGGTGGAGGGCCGGCCGCAACGCCCGGCTCTTCACTTGAAAACGCTTATGCAGACCATCCTCCTTGCTATCGGCGGCAACTCCCTGATTCGCGCGGGAGAAACGGGAACCATCGCCGAGCAAAGGGCAAACACCCAGCGGACTGCGGCGCAGATTGTCGGCCTGATCCAGGCCGGTTACCGCATCGTGCTCACGCATGGCAATGGCCCGCAAGTTGGAGCCGAGCTTCTGCGTTCGGAACGCGGAGCGAGCCAGGTGCCCGGACTGCCGCTTGATGTTTGTGGCGCCTCGACCGAAGGTGAGATCGGATATCTTCTCGAACAGGCGTTGCAGACAGAACTGCATGCGGCCAATCTGCACGTGCCGGTGGCGACGGTTCTTACGCAGTGCCTGGTGTCGTCAGACGACCCTTCGATGCAGCATCCCAGCAAGCCGATAGGGCCTTTCTATTCGCGCACCGACGCCGAGGAACGCAAGCGCCTTTACGGATGGGAGATCGTCGAGGATGCGGCCCGAGGTTATCGCCGCGTGGTTCCGTCGCCTGAGCCCATTGACATTGTCGAACTGGAAGTCATCCGGCATCTAGCCGGGCAAGGGGTGCTGGTCATCGCTTGCGGGGGCGGAGGAATTCCTGTGGTCTGGAAGGACGGAAAACTACAAGGTGTAGAAGGGGTCATCGACAAGGATCGCGCTTCGGCATGGTTGGCGGCGCGCCTCGGCGTTGATCTCTTTGTCATCTCCACCGACACTGATTACGTGTATCTGAACTACAAGAAGCCTACGCAAAGCGCGTTGCGGCAAGTTGGCGCAGCCGAGTTGGACGAGTACACACGGGCCGGCCAATTCCCTCCCGGCAACATGGGCCCAAAGATCGAATCCGTGTTGCGCTTCCTGCGCCAGGGCGGCAAGGAAGCTATCATTACTTCTTGCGAGAATCTGTGCCAGGCGGTGGCCGGATCGGCCGGCACGCATGTGTTCCCCGATCAAGATTGTGTTGGGATTGCGAACAAGGCCGGGCTCGAACTTCCAGTGGGAGGACATTAATGCCAAAACCAAACGTCATTCCGCTGCAGCCTCCCGCTACGCGATCGCCGCTGGCCAGCGGAACGGCGTTGAAGCACGTCATCGAGTCGCAACAGTTCACCGTTCCTCTGCTCATGGAATTATTCGAGCGCTCGCGCGGCATGGAGCGCGTAGTCGCCCGTGGAGGTTCCCTCGACTATCAGAACCGCATTCTGACCACGCTCTTTTACGCGCCTTCGACCCGCACCCGGCTCTCGTTTGAGGCCGCCATGCATCGCCTCGGCGGCCGCGTCTTGTCCACCGAAAACGCAGGCGCATTCTCGTCCGAGATCGAAGGCGAGCAGGTCGAGGACTCCATCCGGATTATCAGCGGCTATACGGATGTGATTGTCATCCGCCACACTGCCGATGACGGAGCCCGCCGCGCGGCCGAAGTCTCGGCCGTACCGGTGATCAATGCCGGAGACGGCAATGGCGGCCAGCATCCGACCCAGGCTCTGCTCGACCTGTACACTATTTATCGGCAGCGTCCGCTCGATGGGCTTAGTGTTGCCATTATCGGCGAACTGGACCGGGGCCGTACGGCGCGTTCACTGGCCTATCTGCTGGCCAAGTTTGACCGAGTAAAGATGTTCTTCGTCAGCCCGCCGCAAATGCAGATGAGGCCGGACATTCTGGCCTATCTCGATGAGCACGGCGTCCGCTACGAACTGGAGTCGGACATCGACCGCGTGATTGGCGAGGTGGATGTGGTTTACCAGACGCGAATTCGCCCCGAACGCGTCCGAGATGCGAACGGCCTCCGGCGTTATGCCATCGATTCGAAAGTTGTGCAGCGCATGAAGCCGGACGCGATCATCCTTCATCCGTTGCCCCGGACGGTCGAGTTAGATAAGTCAGTCGATGCCGATCCGAGAGCCATGTATTTCCGCCAGGCCATGAATGGGCTCTACGTGCGGATGGCCTTGTTGACGATGCTGCTGGATAAGGAACCGGCGGCGGGGAGTGGGTGGTGGTAGAGGATTTGTGGAAGGACGGGCGTCTCGCCCGTCCAGCCAGGCGGGGCGGGGACGCCCGGCGCTCCACTAGCGATTCTATTGAGAGGACCTTATGACGACCGAACTAATAGAAAAAACTATGCGCACTGATTACTTCGTAGAACTCGAAAACCAATATGGAGCCCATAACTATCATCCGCTCGACGTAGTCATCGAGCGCGCGGAAGGCGTCTGGGTGTATGACGTTGAGGGCAAACGTTACCTCGACTGCCTGGCGGCGTATTCCGCGGTGAATCAGGGACACTGTCATCCTAAGATTCTGCAAACGATGAACGAGCAGGCCCGGAAAGTCACGCTCACCTCGCGCGCCTTCCGCAACGAGCAATTGCCGCTGCTCTACAAAGAGCTCCACGACCTGACCGGCTTCGACATGGCGCTGCCCATGAACTCCGGAGCCGAAGCCGTCGAAACGGCGATCAAGACGGCGCGCAAGTGGGGATACAAGATCAAGGGCATTCCCACGGACAAAGCCGAGATCATCGTTTGCGCCAATAATTTCCATGGCCGCACCGTCACCATCGTCGGCTTCTCGACCGATGAACAATATCGCGACGGCTTCGGCCCATTCACTCCCGGATTCAAAGTCATTCCCTTCGGCGACGCGCAAGCCCTCCGCGCAGCCATCACTCCCAACACCTGCGCCTTCCTAGTCGAGCCCATTCAAGGTGAGGCGGGCATCGTCATTCCGCCTGCGGGGTACCTGAAAGAAGCGGCTGAAGTCTGCCGGCAGAATCGCGTCCTGCTAATGACGGACGAGATTCAGTCTGGCCTGGGACGCACCGGCAAACTCTTCGCCTACATGCACGAGGGAATCACGCCCGATGTGTTGATCGTCGGCAAAGCACTGGCCGGGGGATTCTATCCGGTCTCGGCGATACTGGCGTCGCGTGAAATTCTCGCCGTTTACCGGCCCGGCGACCATGGCAGCACCTTCGGCGGAAATCCGATGGGCTGCGCCATCGCGCGGACCGCGTTGCGCGTCTTGATCGAAGAGAAAATGGTGGAACGTTCCGCCGAACTGGGCGCCTATTTCCTGACCCTGCTGCAGACTCTGCGCAGCGCCGATCTGAAAGAAGTACGCGGCAAGGGCTTGTGGATCGGCATCGAGCTCTACAGCGCCGCGCGTCCTTACTGTGAAGCGCTCAAGGAAGCGGGAATCCTCTGCAAGGAGACGCATGACCGGGTGATTCGCATAGCGCCTCCGCTGGTCATCAACCGTCAGGAAATTGACTGGGCCTTTGAGCGCATCGCGAAAGTGATTCAGAAGCATTGAACGTGGATACGGACGCGTTTTAAATGGACCTCAGAATTGCCTGGCAGCGCAGGGCTAGCCCCAAGCCTGCGTTGTCTGCAACTCAAGCACAGTCTCTTCTTCAGAACGCGCAGCCATTGTCCAGCACATTTTCGACTCTGATCCACTGATAAGCCGTTACAGCTTCGCCGCGCGGGATGTAACTGATCTCGAGCGGCTTGCCATCGCGCAGTAACTTGAGCGTCAGCACGCCGTCCTGTTCGCCTTGGATGTGGTCCTGCGGAACTGGTTGCGTGATCTCATCTCCCTCACGGACGCCTGCACGTTCCGCTGCCGAACCCTGAATGAGTCCCCGGACAATCCGCTTCGGCTCGGTCAGCACCTTGGGTTCGAAGCCAAGCTGATAGCGGCGGAGCATTTTCGTCGTTCGGGTAAAGCATGGGCCGAAGCTGCCGGGTTCCGGAAGCTGGGTCGCGCCCGCCAGCATCGCCGCGAATTCTGTTTTTCCTTTTTCTCCCAATTCTTTCGTGACCAGTTCAACCCACGCGGATTCATCGAGCGGAAGTTTCCGCTGGCGGCGTTCGAGCATGGCGAGCAGCAAATCGTCGAGCGTGTGTTTGCCGCCGGAGGCCGCGCGCACCTCGGCATCGACGACCGCGAAATACATCGAGCCCCGGTCGTAGGGCAAAACCCGCACCCGCGTATCCGCCCAAAAGCGCGCGGGGATTTCGGCATTGGGCGTGGCCATCAGAGCGTCGGTGTAATAGCGGCCCGCGGTGCTGTTCAGATCGTCCAGAAATTGCGCGGGCGTGATCTGGCCCGCGCGCAGCAACAGCAGCCGCGCGTAGTAGACCGCCATCCCTTCCGAATACCAGGAACTCGACAGGCCCTCCGGTTTCTCGAGTCCGCCTACGAAGGTATGAAGCATCTCGTGGGCGAGCGTGACCTTTAACTCATCGAGCTTTGTCCTGGGCCCGAACGTCGCCACGAACGAACCAGATAATTCCATTCCCCCGCCCGCGTTCACCGGGTTTTCACGCAGGAAAACGCCATAGGGAGCAGTCGCCGCCCGCTTGAAGAACTTGCCGTAGAAGGCATAGAGCTTCTCCTCCGAGGCCACCAGTTCCCGCAGATCAAAGGGCGCCGATCCGTGCCAGGCGGAGAAGAACCCTGCCGGCGGCGGATTCTCGGGAAACAGTTGCACCCTCCCCGCCATGAAATAGCAGGATTGCAACGAGCTCACCGCCCGCGCTTCACTGGTCGTCACATCGCCCTTGCCCAGGCTGGAGACTCCCACCGCTCCCGCGGCCATTGCTGTCAGGTCCCAGCGAATCTGGATGGGGCGCGCAGCGTCGTTTTCGGGCAAAAGCAGAAAGCTCGCGCCCGCGCCGGAAAATGCTCCGCTGTCCGATCGCAGCTCGAGCGGTGGCGCGGCACCACGCGGCGCGGCGGCGTTGGAGATCGGCGCGCGGTAACGAACCGTCAACGTCCCCGTGGTTGCGCGCGCGGCGATCCAGTGACGATAGGTGACCTCGCCGCTCTCGGCATCGTCCTTCACGGTGACGGCAACTGGCCCATTCGCATCGTCGACGGAAAGTCCCTCAATCGTCCTGGCCACGGTCACCACGTTGGAGGTTAGCAACGCCATCTTGAAAAGCGCTTGTCCGGCGGCTACCGGCGGAGTCGCGTAGGTGAGTGTGATGTCGATGTAGGGAACACGCTGCTGCGTGTCCGCGGCGGCAGGCCGGAAAGTAATCGTGAGC
Organism: uncultured Acidobacteriaceae bacterium; assembly: GCA_963778255.1. Lineage (GTDB taxonomy): Bacteria > Acidobacteriota > Terriglobia > Terriglobales > Acidobacteriaceae > Acidiflorens. Next base: position 21,620 of record CAVZUP010000186.1, on the reverse strand, counting down.
GCGGCGGAGTTCGAGTCGAGCGCCGTCGCTGCCGTGGGCAAGACAAGAAGAATAAGGAGAAGGAATAAGGAAGACCCCGCCAGTGCCCGCAGGATTGTTCTTCCCCCGAGTAGCTGCAGCTCTGTTTCCACGTTGGAACCCCGATTCTTAGCTCAGAAATCAACAAAAACTTAACATACAGCCTAGAAATCTCAAAAATTAGTTGACGGCGAATAGCCCTGTTCGATATGGTCAGCCCGCATGAGACAGAGGGAGCATACTCGCAACGTCGCTCCGATTTTTGCTTTTGGGAGAGCTAGCTTGGAGGAGAACGCCCGATGAAGCCGGCGAACCGGAAGAAGCGAGACAGCAGTAGCCTAATCGTCCTGCTCACCGCGGCCATTCTCGTTCTTTACTCTCTACCAGCGGCCGCGCGGGACGACGATGAACCGGTCGTAACCCGGCAACAAGCTCACATCGCCGGCCAGTTGCTGCACTACACGGCCGAAGCCGGACGCATCGCCATCCGTGACGTCGAGACCGGCGAGCCGCACGGATACATGTTCTACATCGCCTATCGCATGCCGTCCTTGAGCGCGCCACGGCCTATCACGTTCGTGTGGAATGGCGGACCCGGCGCGGATTCTTCCTGTCTGCATTTCTCCGTGGTCGGCCCAAAATTGGCCGAAGGCGCACGTCTGGTTGACAATCCCGATAGCTGGCTCCCGGCGACCGACCTGGTTTTGGTGGATCCCATCGGCACCGGATTCAGCCGCCCCGCCAAAGCCGAGTACGGCTCCGATTTCTACGGCACGGTTGGCGATGTCGACTCGGTCACGGAGTTTATCCGCGCCTGGCGTCTGCTGCACGGCGCCGAGGGTGCGCCCATTTTCCTTGCGGGCGAAAGTTGGGGCGCAGGACGAGCGGCGCACGTGGGTTATGCGCTCGAGAAGCGGGGCATTGCCGTCAGTGGCCTGGTGTTGATCTCGGGCGGCTGGGCGCTGAACAAGGACTACGGCTCCGCTCAATTGCAATCGGCCCTGCGGGTCGTGGATATGGCCAGCACTGCGCTCTACTACGGCAAAGCCGCGCCGGATTTGGGGAAGGATCTTGGGGCGGTGCGGCAAGCCGCCGAAAAATGGGTCCGCGAAACTTACGCTCCCGCGCTGAGCCGGAGCGAGAAACTCTCCGACGCCGAACGATCCGCCGTTGTGGCGCAGTTGTCGCGCTTCACCGGCCTGCCCAAAGAACAGATCGACCCCAAGACGCTGACGATTTCTCCGCGCCAGTTCCGCACCGGATTGCTGAAGGATCAAAATAGAGAGCCGTACATGTTCGACATGCGCCTTACCACCCCGCCCGGGAACAGCGATGCCGTCGCCATCCTCCGCTATTTCCGCCACGATCTCGGTTACAACACCAGCCTGCCCTACATCGGGTTGGAGGAGATGAGCCAGGGCTTCGCGCCCGGCGGAACCTATCCCGAGCCGGTGAATGCGCGCTGGAACTACGCCACCGCCAAGCTCACTCCCGAGGAGGTGAAGGCCGCGATCGAAGAGGCAAGCAGCAAGGGCGACGGTCCGCCGCGTCTTGGTCCGCCGCTGCCTGGGACCGAGGAGGCGCTGGCGCTCAATCCGCGCATGAAGGTTCTGGTCGCCGCCGGCATGTACGATTCTTTCCTTCCCTGCGCCAGCGGAGCCGAAATCGACCGCCAGTTGCCGCCGAACCTGCATCAAGTGGTTACATTCAAGTGCTATGTGGGAGGACACGCGATGTACAAGGATGCCGCGACCCGTGCTGAGTTCAGCCGCGATGTCAAAGCGCTGATCGGAGAGAATCAATAGCGGGGCGGGCAACGCCACAAACGGGTGCAACGATAAAGAAGACGGCGCGACAAAGCGCTTCGGTCCCGGCAAATTCGATTTCGGCTGGGAGGAAAGTCGTAGCCCTCAGCGGCTAAAAGCCGCCATGGATTTAGCGGCACTGATGGCACGAGTAAAACTCGTGCCCTTCCCGGATCCGGCTTCGGGCGAGTTTTTCCGCAGCCGGCTGGGGAAGTACGGTGAATAGTCATATGAGATTGCTCCTCTATCCGATCGCCTGCGCCGTACTCGCCGCCGGGCCCGCGCTCGCTGCCGGGCAGACAAGTCCGCCGGTTGCGCCAGCTTCGGCCGGCAGAGCGAATCCCACTTCCGATTCTTCCGTGCTGTGGCCGGAGGTGATCGCTCCCGCCTCGTCGCACCACGTGCTTCACCTTGGCGACCGAACGATTTCGTATATCGCAACCTGGTCGTCGATATCTCTGAAAGATGCGGAGGGAGTTCCGCAAGCGACCATCTCAGCCACCAGCTATGTACGCGAAAACGTTCGGGAAGATGTTCGCGAAGATGTTCGTGAACGGGCCGCGCGGCCGGTAGTGTTTGCTTTTAACGGCGGTCCGGGAGCATCCAGTTCGCCAGTGCATTTCAATATTCTCGGCCCGCGCCGCTTTGGACCGCCCGACGCCCAAAGCCAATCCACCTTCATTGATAATCCTCAAACTCTGCTTGATGCCGCCGATCTGGTGCTGATCGATCCGGTGGGCACCGGCTTCAGTCGCGAACTGTGTGCGGGCGGCGGGCGTGCCTACTGGAGCCCGCAGGGCGACTCGAAGGCGGCGCAGACTTTCATCCGCGATTGGCTGCGCGAGAATAAACGCTCCACGTCGCCCGTCTACATCGTGGGTGAGAGCTTTGGCGGATACCGGCTCGCCGAGATGGCCAAAGACATCGGCGATCTGAACATTGCCGGTCTTATCCTTATCTCTCCCGGAACCGACATGTCCGGCGAGGCTGGAGCCGCGGCCGATCAGCACTTCGTCTTCACTCTTCCATCGATGGCGGCCGCCGCGTATGCGCAAAAGCGTATTCCAGCCGCTGGCAGCGGCGTCGAGCAGGTCTTTGAGGAAGCACGCGCCTTCGCCCAGAGCGACTACGTGGTCGCCCTGCAGCAGGGATCCGCGCTCGCCGCCGCCGAGCGCGATCGCCTGGCAGAGCACATGGCAAAGCTGATTGGCTTGCCGGCGGCGACGATTGCCGCCGCCAACCTCCGCATCGACACGCAGGATTTTCTGGAGCAGTTAGTTCCCGGAAAAATCGTGGGCCGCCTCGACACGCGCGTCGCCGCGCCCAAGCCCGAAGCCCCGCTGGTAGCCGGGCGCCCCAAGGCAGCGGATGATCCCGCTCTTCACTTGGGCGCTTCCAACGTGATCAGGAACGCCCGCGCCCGCGACTATCTGCGCGACGAAATCGGAGTGAAAACCGGCCTCGACTATATCTCGCTGACCCTGGATGTGAACTTCGCCTGGGACTGGAACTCCGGCTCTCATCAGATCGAGGACAACCTCCGCTACCTGAACCCCACGCCCAATCTCGCCAAGCTGATGAACGACAAGCCCGCTTCACGGCTTCTCTTGCTGAGCGGCTACTACGACCTGGCGACGCCGCTGCTCTACCAGCGCTACGCGCTCACGCACAGCGGCGTGCCGCTCGCGCGCACACGCATGGCGGCCTTTGCGGCCGGGCACACGGTTTACGAAGACGATGCCGTCCGCCAGCAGGTCTCGAAAGAACTGCACGACTTTATCGCGGGAAAGAATGTGTCGGCGCCACGCTAGGGGAAATCCCGCATGGTCTTTCAGGCGCGGTTCAATGCGTCTTGGCAGGTTCGACTTCCCCAACTTCAGTTTTCTTCCGGATCTCATCCAGATAGTTGTAGATCGTATATTTGGTCATGCCGAGTAATTCCGCCACGTGCTCGACCGAGTAGCGAATGAGGAAAGCACCTTTCATTTCAAGGTAGGCGACGATCGCCACCTTCTCTTCGCGGGTCATGTCGCCCGGGGTCTTGCCCACGCTCGAAATGGCATTCTGGATCAATGTCTCCAGAACCTCGTCGACCGACCGTTCGAAGCGCTCGTCGATGGTGGCGGTGGTCGAGCCCAATGCTTCCTGAATCCACTTCTGCGCCTGGAGCAGACCCGACAACTCGACATTGATGCACAGCGCTCCGAAGATTTGCCCCTTTTCGTCGCGCAGAAAAACGCTGGAAGAACGCAGTTCCTGGCCTTCCTTCGTCTTGGTCCGATAGTTCAGCAGGTCCGACGCGGGATGAGCCTTCAGCAGTTGGAAGCCGAGCGCATCCAGCGTGTCGCCGACCTTGCGCCCGGTCAGACTCCCATTGGCGATCGCAATAATCGAGCTCTCAGGAGAGTTGAAGTCATGGACAACGATCTCGCAATGCTTCCCGAACGTCTGCCCCAGGGCATCCGCGAGCCGGGAAACAAAATTGAGAAGGTACTCTTTCTCGCTTGGTTTCAACGTAATTCTCCTGTCAGGCGCTCGTGTCCTCAACTTCGGGCTAAACGATACGCAACCCACCGCAGTGAGTCAAATGTTTTTGTAACAAATACAGGTTCATTTACATTTTGTTGATGTTCGCTTGTTGATGCTAGTCGCCCGACGGCGAATCACTGACCACTTAAGCCGCTGCCGGCTTAATGACCAACTGTTGCCGCCACCAGCTTCCTCAAGTCTGCCGCCAACCCGGCGGAACCCGCGTCGCCGAGATAGACCATGTGTCCAGCCGGATAGACTCGCGTCGTGACCCGATCCAGCGCGAGGCCGCTGTGCGCCAGCCCGTAGGCCGCCCCTCCCAGAGTGGTCACGCAATCGTAGGCGCCGCTCGCCGACAGAAGTTGCAGGCGCGGATTTCTCCGCATCACCGCCGCCAGGTCCTGCGCCCGCGAAGTCGGTCCTCCGGGCTTATCGCCCGGGCCGTAATCCCACGCGCTGTTGATGGACTTGAAAGCAATCGCCTCGTAGGGTGAGTCCACTTTCACTTTGAGCTCGTCGCGCAGATAGACATCCATGGCACCGACGAACGCTGCGCTGAACTTCCCCATGGCGGGATCGTCGGCCACCGGGTCGAGCGGTCCTTCGTCGACGCTGGCAGGCAATGTGAAGCGGCTGTCGTAAGCTCCCACGATCAGGCCTTTTTCCCGTAACAGCTGCTGGCGGAAATCGTTCATGCTCACGCGCAATTTGTTTTGGAGAATGAAATCCACCGGGAGCCCGGTCAGCTTTGCCAGTTCTTCGGCGATCCGCTTCTGCGATTGCGCATCCAGCCGGTCTCCGGCATAGAGAGCCTTAAGATACTCGTCGCCCGCAAACGTCTGCGCCTCGGCGATCACGCTTTCCAGCGACTTCTCCCCGCCGGCGGCCTTCTTGTGATACCAGGCGGTGGAGGCCATGGTAGGCAAGGTTTCGAGGTAGGGAAGATCTCCCGTCTCTTTGCCGTAATTCTCCAGCGGCGAGCCTCCCATGATGACCACGCCATTCAGCGGGATGGCGGTCAATCGTCCCGTCGCGGTGAAGGGGCCGCCCATCAACATGCGGGCGACGACGATCGCCCGGGTGACGCCGTAGCTTTCGCCGACGATGAACTTCGGCGAGTTCATTCGTCCCTGCCTGGTCAGCCACGCCTCGATGAACTCAACCATCGAGCGCCCGTCAGCTTCAACGCCGTAGTACTGTTTGGCGTTTCCGCCAGGCAGCAGGCGACTGAAGCCCGTACCCACCGGATCAATCACGACAATGTCGGCCAGGTCGAGAATGGCGTAGGGATTGTCTTGCAATGAAAACGGAGGCGTGGCCGGTGGATTCACCACATCGCCCAGCACAACTCGCCGAGGGCCGAAGAATCCCAGATGCATCCACACGGAAGACGATCCCGGCCCTCCGTTGAACACAAAGAACACGGGCCTCGCCGCGCGATCTTTGACGTCTTCGCGAACATAAGAAAAAGAGAAAATCGTAGCCGCGGGAACTCCGGCCTCATTGGCAAGAATCGTGTCGCCGGCAGTCGCCGTGTAGCGGATCTTTTCGCCGCCGAAAATCCCTTCGTGGTGCGTCACGAACTCGCGCGGCGAAACCGTCGAAGCATTGCTCGCCGACGCGCCCGATGCGTTCGCTTGCGCCCGAGCCAGTTCGCTCCCGGCGCAAAGCAGCAGCCCGGCGAGCATCACTGTGCCAACACAAAACCTAGTGTGCGAATTTCTCAATGCAGCCATCTTATTACTCGTAGCTCGCATGTTACTCGTAACTCGCATGGGCTCCTCTTGCAGACTCCGATGGACTTTCTTGTTCACGGGATGTGGCCGGTCGAATGGTGGGCGGCGAGGCAAAGGGCTTGATGCTCAACTCCTGATAGATCTCACTCGGGAAGTAGATGGACTCCCCTTGTGACACCATACGGACTGATTTGATGGCGCGAATGTCTTTGGTCGGGTCGCCCGCGATCAGGAAAAAATCTGCCATCTTGCCGCGCTCGATCGTTCCCAGTTCATCGGCATGGTGGAAATATTCCTGCGGCAATAATGTCGCAGCCCGCAAAGCTTCCGCCGGAGTCATGCCCGCCATCGTATAAAGCTCGATCTCCCGCTGAAGCGTGAACCCTGTAGTATCGTCCGTTCCCGGCAAAAGACGAATGCCGTTTTCGTGGAGCATGCGCAGGGTATCGATCACCTTCGCGAACGCCTTGCGGTAGGCCTCATCTTCTTCCGGATTGTGGATGGTGACAAAGGTGCGTTTGCGATAGCGCTGATAGGCAATCGGCATGTGATCCAGGTAGTCGACATCGCCCGGTTGTATGGTACCTGCCCGGCTCAACATCAGCCGCTCCAGAATTACCGCCGTTGGATCGTGCGCAATATGATTCGCCTTCATCAGCGTCAGCGTGTTCTGCACCGGCGCCGAGGAAAGGTCCAGGGTCGCAGCCCGCGCCATCGCGGTCAGGCGCAATGGCGTCCGCGTATCTTCTCCCGGCTTCAGCAGCCACCCCAGCATCAGTTGATTGGTGTGAGTGATCTCGTTGTAGCCATCGCGAATTGCCCGGTCGGGAGTATCAAAAGCCGGAATGTGTCCGGTTACGGTCATTCCCAAACGGTGCGCCTCGTCGGCGATCGGCTTCACCCAATCGGGATTCATCGAGTTGTATATTTTGATCTGAAAGTAGCCGCGATCCGCGTACCAGTGCACGTCGCGCAAGGCGTCGGCGAGCGACTCGGCGACGAAGCCGGTGCGCGCGGAATACTGGCTTTTCCCCTCCAGAAAACCGTTGGGCGTGATGCGCGGCCCGGCGATCTCGCCGGCGTTGATTTGCGCCATCAAACTCAGCAGAAAACTGTTGTCATTTCCCATGTCGCGGGTTGAAGTGACTCCGGCCGCCAGGTAAAACAATCCCGATTGCAGCGTCGAGTGCGAATGCATGTCATGCAGGCCGGGTACGAGGGTTCCGCCTTCGCCATCGATGACCACCTCGTCGGCCGGATCGGAAGCAGGTTCGGCGAGCGCAAGTATTTCGGCGATCCGGCCGCGGGCCACGACGACTGTTTCAGGCGCACTCAACTGGCCTGATTGAGGATCGAAAATGCGTACATTTCGAATCCGCACGGGCGCGTCAAAGTGATGCCTGAGTTTCCGCTGTTCCTCACGCGCCAGCTCGAAGCCAAGGTCGCGGGAAATCCTGGAGATCTCATCCGCATTTCTTTCGTAGCCCTCGCGGACGGTAATCGCGCCCTCGGAAAATGCGGCAAAGAGCCCGTGAGAACCGTCCAGCATCACGTACTCCGGTTCGAGTTTCGCCCCGTCGATGCGGAAGATGGTGACCGGAACGGCGTCTTTCCCTTTGCCCACCGTCAGGCCGCGCACCTCGCTCAGTCTCATCGCGCCGCTCGGCAGCACGTCCAAGGCATGGCCGGAGGTTTCGAGAAGCGCGCGGGCGTACACGAAAAGCGCCCACGGACTGTCGTCGTTGACCACATAAAGAAGAGGCTTGGCGGCGGCAGCTTCGCCGTGGTCCGCCTGGCTCGTCCAGGTTGCCCGGCCGCCCTGCCAGGAATATTTTTCCGCAACCGGCCCGCCCATCAGCGAAGTGCCGGTAACCGACCACTCCAAAGGAATGAAGTTGGCGCCGACGCGGATCGTCTCATGATGCTTGGGTCCGCGACCATTTTCGTTGACTGCGTAGTCGACCTCGATCACGGAGCCCTGGACGCCAGGTGAGGTGGTCGCCGAGATGGTTCCGACGGTGGTCGCGCCCTGAATGATCGAGAATTTCTCAACCGACGCCAGGACCTGTCCGGCGAACGCCATCACGCAACACAGCGCGAGACCGGCCAACCGTGGGGCCGACTTGATTCTTCCCGACTTGGTGAAAGTGCGAAACAATGCCAAACGCTCCTTGGTGGAACGGCTAGACCATACTGCGCCTCGACTCCGGGAGTCAACTAAGTTTTTAAATTTAGTGCCTTGACATTGGATTATTTGTTGAATAGACTCGCTTCCCATCATCGGGAGGACTTGATTCTAAGTGCATTAGTCGCAGATTTCGCCGACAACGTATTTTGAACCAAAGCCCGTCCGAGATTACAAAAAGTCAATTTCTACCTAGAAGGGCACCTTCGGAGGGAGGAAGACGTGTTCCCAAAAATTTCATTCTGGCTCCGGCTCAGTCTTTTGCAGACCTCATTGCTGTGTGCAGTTTTTGTTCTCTTCATCCCGAGCCTCTGGGCCCAGACTTCCACGACCGGCCTCTTAAAGGGGCAGCTCACGGATCCGGCGGGGCGCGCCGTGGCCAATGCCGAAGTTCGCGCCACTAACGAAGCCACCCACGAAGTACGCGTCGTCAAGTCTGGTCAGGAGGGCTCTTACGTCATCCCGTTGCTTCCGCCCGGCAGCTATCAGGTCGATGCGGACGCGACTGGCTTCGCGCACGCCATTCTGAAAGGGGTGATCTTAACCGTCACGGAAACGACGGTGGAAAACATCTCTCTTAAGGTCGGAACCGCCTCCACCACGGTTGAGGTGAAAGTGGCCGCCCCGGTCGTAGAGACCAGCACCAACGCGCTCGGCGACGTCGTCACCTCCGCGCAGGTCGAGTCGCTTCCGCTCGTGAATCGCAATTACACGCAGATTATGACCCTTTCGGCCGGCGTCGTTTCCGGGGTGACCCTTGCCACCGAACTCGGTAATGGCAGCGGAGGCAAGATTCCTGTCAACGAACTCGGCGGCGAAAATGTCAACGGCGCCCGCGCGAGTGACATCAATTTTCGAATGGACGGCGTCGACGTCAATGACTACGATGCGTCTGGTTTCGGCGTGCCCATCCCCAACCCCGATACCATTCAGGAATTCAAGGTCCAAACCGGAATGTACGATGCCGAGTATGGCCGCGACGCCGGCGCTAATGTGAACCTGGTGACAAAATCCGGTTCCAACGCTTTCCACGGCAATGTGTTCGAATTCTGGCGCAACGATGTACTTAATGCCAACGATTTCTTCTTGAACGAAAACGGCGCGCCGCGTCCCGAGCTGAAGCAAAACCAGTTCGGAGGCACGCTGGGTGGCCCCATCTTCAAAGACAAGCTGCTCTTCTTCGGTTCGTATCAGGGCACACGCCAAATCAACGGCTATGCCGGCCGCCAGACGTTCTACTCTCCGCTCACCACCAATGATCGCTCCGCGGCTTCACTCGGCGCTCTTTTTGCCGGCCAGCAGGGACTGCAATACATCTTTGGACCTCCTGGATTCGGGCCCCCGATTGCCGCCGATGGATCGAACATCAACCCGGTGGCCCTTGCTCTTCTCCAGCTCCAACTGCCGAACGGACAATACCTCTTCCCCACCGCCAATCCTGCCACGGACCTGGTCTCCCTGAGCAAGCCGGCGACTTTCAACGAAAACCAATACATGGGCAACTTCGACTATCTCCAGTCGCCGAAGAACACCATTCAGGGCCGCTTTTTTGCCGCGCTCAGCAAAACCATCGATGACTTCGAAGGTGGCGGAAATGTGCCGGGCGCTCCTTCCAACATCGATCGCAACTACGTCGTGGCCTCGCTGGCCGACAATTACATCCTCCGCAACAACCTTTTCAATCAGATTCGCGTGGGCTATGACCGCATCAGCTCGCACACCACTCCCCACTCGCCCTTTACCTTCTCTCAACTCAATGTCGACAGTTCAGCGCAGAACAACGACAAGCCGTCCGTCACCATTAACGGCTCCGACAACTTCAATGCCGGCACCTACTCTCCCAACGCCCAGAACCTTTTCAGTCTCGTGGACGACCTTGCCTGGATACGCGGTCGCCACAGTTTCCGCTTCGGTGGCGGTGTCACCCGAAGTTTTCTCATCAATAGCGGTGAGGAATATTACGGTCAGGTAACCTTCCCCTCCTGGCCGGATTTTCTTCTCGGGATGAACGGCGCGCAGAACGGAACCGCGGGAATCCCGGTCTTTCCGCCGAACGGTTTTAGCAACATACAGGACTCACTGCAATTGCTTGGCGTCCTGGCGGGACACGCTCGCACCTGGGAGATTTCCGCTTATGGCCAGGACGACTGGCGAGTCAACTCAAAGCTGACGCTCAACCTCGGACTGCGCTGGGAGTGGCTGCCGCCGTTTACCAACCTCAGCGGCCGCGCCACCAACATCAACCCCGCGTTAATCAACCCGAACCCTCCCGATGGCGGTTCTTTGGCGGGCTATGTGGTGCCCGCAAACTGGACGTCCGCGATTCCCAGTGGCGTCGTGAAGTCCGGCATCAACGGCTTCGTCCCCGGCAGCGGAAACAACACGTTTGGTCCGCGTGTGGGCTTCGCCTGGAGCGTACTGCCTCAAAGCGATCGCGTCGTGGTGCGCGGCGGATACGGAGTCTATTACTCGGCCGTGACCGGTAACAGTCAGTTTCAGTCCATACCCGGCTTGCCGTGGGCGTTGATTGACGTCTTTTTCCCGCCTTACAATGGCAGCGCGTCCTGGGCACAGCCCTTCCAAGAGCCGATTCCGTCGCTCAACCAGTTTCCGTTCTTCGATCCCTACACTCCGAACAGTGATCTGAGCTCGATCGCTACCCAGTTGTCGATCCGTCCCGCGATCACCCAGGAGTTTTCTTTCAACATACAAACCGAAATCACGCCCACCATGTCGCTGCAGGTGGGCTACGTCGGATCGAACGCCAATCACCTGATTTACTCGCACTCCATCAATCAGGCCGGCCTCGCTACAACCGCCAATCCAATTCGCGGCCAAACCACCAGTAATTTGTCGAACCTGGCCCAGAGAGTTCCCTACGAAGGCTGGGATCCAGCCGGTTTCCAGGGGCAGGGCTCAGAAGGCCGGTCGAACTTCAACGCCATGGAAGTCACGCTGAAAAAGAACATGAGCCACGGACTCCACTTCCTCGCCGCCTACACGTGGTCGAAAACCCTTTCCACCGGAGCTGCGAATGTCGTTGGCAGCACCTTCGGTGGAGGAACCATCGGAGACCAGAACAATCTCTACGCCGGTTACGGTGAAGCCAACTTCAGCCGCCCACAGCGTTTGATCGTGAGCGCGATTTATGAAATGCCCGCTTTCAATCACGGCTCCGGCCTGGCGGGGAAAATTTCCACGGGTTGGGCTCTCTCCACCGTGGTGACTCTTCAGTCTGGAACTCCCCTCACGTTCTTGAATACCAACTCCAACAATCTCTTCGGCACCTCCAGCGATTTTGCCTACCTCGATCTCAGCAACTCAGGCTGCAATGGAAGCATCGGTGTCGGCGGTTCCGTGAAGAGCCGTCTGAATGAGTATTTCAACGTCAATTGCTTTACCCCTCCGCCGCAACTAAGTTCCGACGGAGGCACGGGCTTTGGCAACACGAAGCCGGGAATGTTGCGCGGGCCCGCGCAGCACAATGTCGATCTCTCTCTGCGCAAGACGACGCACCTCGCCGAGCACATGGGTCTTGAGTTCCGCGCCGAATTCTTCAACGCTTTCAACAGCACGCAATTTGGGAATCCGGACACGACCTTCAGCGACGGAGCGCCGGCCTTTGGTCAGATCACGAGCACGTCGGTGGCGGCACGCGTCGGGCAGCTCGCATTGAAACTGAACTTCTGAGTCAACGGCTCTCTCGTCGTAAGTCGAGGGGGCCACCGCGGCGGCGGAAAGACAAAGGGCTGGAATGAAGAAAACGGCAACCCCGTGGGCGGCTCTCGTAGCGATATTCCTATCGTTTCTGGTGGCCATTCCAGCCCTTCCTGCGCAGACGCCCTCCCTCACGCCTTCGTCTGCGCAGGTTGTCTCCCATGCGGCGGTAATTACTCACCACACCGGAACCTTTAACGGCCAGCGGATGCAATACACCGCCACGGTCGAGTCCATCGACGTTCCCGATGCCAAGGGCAAGGCCGCCGCGCGTCTGGTGAGCTTTGCCTACACGGCCGACGACGAACAAGCCGCGAACCGTCCGGTGATGTTTGTATTCAATGGCGGTCCGATTACCGCATCGTTGTGGCTGCACGTCGGCGTCATGGGACCGAAACGCGTGGCCGTCCCCGCCGATCTCGCGGCCGATCCCAATACATTTCAGTTGGTCGACAACATTTATTCCCCGCTCGATGTTGCCGACCTCGTCTTCATCGATCCGGCATCCACCGGCTACAGTCGTGTGTTGCCGGAGACCGCGCCCGAGAGTTATTTTTCCGTCGTCGCCGATGCGCAGCAGGTAACGGCCTTCATCGAAGCCTGGTTGACGCTGCACGGCCGGCGCTCGTCGCCCGCATATATCGTCGGCGAGAGTTACGGCACCATTCGCGCCGCCGAAGTCGCTGCTCAACTCGCGCAATTGCCCCATCCCATCCTGCTCGATGGCGTCGTGCTGATGGGGCAGGCCATCAACATCATCGAATACCGTCAGCGTCCGCAGAACGTGGTCAGCTTCGCCGTCTCGCTGCCGACTCTCGCCGCGCTCGCCTGGTATCACCAGAAGGTCGACCGCAAGGGCGAAACCCTCGAACAATTCGTCAACGAAGCATGGCGCTTCGCCGATACGGATTATCTGACCGCGCTATTCCAGGGCAGCGTGATCGCTCCCGCCGAACGCGATCGCATTGCCAAGCGGCTCGAAGAGTTCAGCGGCATCTCCGAGGCTTACTACCGCGAGCATGAGCTTCGCATCAGCAAGGAACAGTATCGGGGCGAACTGCTCAAAGATCGCGGCCTGCTGCTCGGCCGCAACGATGGCCGCTATGTCGCGCCCATGACCAAGAAAGGTCTAGCCGACGATCCCTCGAGCGTAATCACGGCGCCTTTTCAACGGCTCTTCGGGGAGTACGTCCACAACGACCTCAAAGTTGATTGGCCTGATCAATATATTCTAATGGCGACCAGCGATGATCTTGAGGCGTGGAAATGGGGCGGCAACGGCCCCTTTTCCGACTGGCCCTACAGCGATCGCCTCCTCGTGGTCATGAAGGCCAACCCTCGCTTCCACGTCCTCATCGGCAACGGCTACCACGACACGCAAACCACGGTTGGCGCCGCGGAGTATGCTGTCCGGCAGGCGGGCTGGCCCGCCGGACGAGCCACACTCTCTTACTATGAGGGTGGGCACATGGCCTACACCGTCGAGGGTAGTGCTCGGAAGTTCACCGACGACATCCGCGCCCTCGTCCACGCGACGCAATAGAGAATGTGTGACGGACGTGCGCGATAGAAGCGGCGGATAGGCCGTGGTTTCAGGAGGAACGGCCAGGAGGAACAGCGATGACGATCAGTCGACGCGATCTTTTAGCAGGTCTCGGTGGTATGGCCGCGCTCGGAATCGCTCCACAATTGTCTTCCAGCGCGCCGTTGCCTGCGGAGCAGAATTCGCCCGCGCGTCCCGCTGCCACCGCTCTTCCTGTAAAGGACGACTTTGCCATCCCCGCGGGCCTGTGCTACCTCAACTCTGCCTACACTCACCCCATGCCGGTGGCTGCCGCCGCAGCTCTGCGCGACTGGGCGGAGTTCCGTTCTCACCCGCAGGTTGTTTCCCAGCCCAAGCCGCTGATCAACATCAAAGCCGAATTCGCCGCCCTCATCAACGCCAAAGAATCAGAGATCAGCTACATCCCGAACACCAGCGCCGGTGAGAATCTGGTGGTAAATGGCCTGAACATCGACTACAAGTCCGACAATGTTGTGACGGATGCGCTGCATTTCGAAGGCGCACTTCTCCACCTGCAAGCTCTACAGCAAAAATTTGGCCTCGACGTTCGCGTCGTCATGCCGCGCGATTGGCGCATCGATCTGAAAGATCTGGAGCGCGTCGTCGACCGGAAAACCAAACTCATCGAAGTTTCCCTGGTCGCCATGCACAACGGATTTCAGCACGATCTGAAAGCAGTCTGCGATCTTGCCCACGCCCATGGTGCGTACGTTTACGCCGACATCGTCCAAGCGGCAGGGAACACTCCTATCGACGTTCGCGCCAGCGGCGTCGATTTCTGTGCCTGCTCGAGTTTCAAATGGCTCATGGCCGATTTCGGCCTGGGATTTCTCTACGTGAAGGATGAGCTGCTCGACCGGATTCTGCAGCGCACGCAATATGGCTACTACGAGGCGAGCAGCATGGAGTCGCATTTTCTTCCCGGCGATCCCCCAGGCCCGGGCGCGTACACCTTCGCCCTCGAGAACGATGCCGCCGGACACTTTGAAGTCGGCACCCCTGCCATTGGCGCCGCTCACGTTCTGGCGCAGTCTCTTCCTTACATACGGCGTCTGGGCGTTGAGAACATCCACGCGCATCGCCAGCCGCTGTTGAAGCGCCTTCAGCAGGAAATGCCGCGCCTGGGATTCGCGCCTCTCACCCCACCCGAGTCGACATCCGCTCTCGTCTCCTTCGCCGTCCAGGACTACAAGTCGGTGCAACAGCGCCTTCAAAAAGCCAGCGTCAATGCCCGCGTTTCCCAGCACTACATCCGCGTATCTCCGTCCGTGTTTAATGACATGCGAGATGTCGAGAAGCTGCTGGGGGCCCTGGCATAGCCTGCCACGTGGGCGCGTTCTCTCGGCGTTGCGATATCGGCTCGGATACAAAGCGGCCTATCTGCGGCATACTGCCTTTGGCTCGGTCACTGACGACGGGTCTGCCTCGAGAGTGATTCGGGTCACAGACTTACTCATCCCGCTTATGCATTACTGGCATCACGTTTAAGGGCTCTAATCCGGGCGACTTCGCCAGACTAACACCTGCGGCAGCAGTGTGGCCGCCAATCACAGTTGCACGATCTCAGTGACCTTTACACCGACCGCGGGTGGAACGCGCACAGCGACACTTAGCATAAGTGACAGCGCGACCAACAGCCCACAGACCGTGAGCCTGGTGGGATCGGGAGAGTAGCGAATCATAGGTACGAACCAACCCCGCAGAAATGCGGGGCTTTCATTTAACAAGACTTTTGACGGCTCCCCACGTGGCCCGCGTGCTCCGCAAACGCGCGTCTGTACGCAGTGTGCTGGAGTTGCCTCTGTGTTCGCAACAGTGTCGACTTCGTACCGCCAACTGGCGAGATCGGTGAAAGGCGCACGGCTAGAAATCGAAAATACGACTTAGTTGCCGCTAACGGGATATTACGCCAACTGACAATAGCTTCTGAGTAGCTGGCCGACGGCGCTACATGATTTATCCTTGCCTCATGACCATCGCCGATTTCGAGAAGCAGCCACGGGGACCCTATCTCTTCGATTGGTGGGTGGGGCGACAACGAATCGCGACTCCGTTGGGTCTGTTTTCGGTCGAGTTTCACATTTTGGGTGACGATGACACCGATCCCCCGGACGAAGAAATGTCAAGAAGGGCCGCCGGGCTAGTGAGCTATACCGAAAGCCACGGTGAATTCATTTTGGATATTGTGTTCGGTCATTATCTGCTCAAAGCCGAGGACCCTGATTGGCTGAGGGACTGCGGCGTTCCTCGAGGCCTGACCCGTAACAGAGTTGCAGATTACGTGCGGAAGACCGCAGTCTTGTCGTGGCGCGTCACCTTGGCTGTCATGAGATTTACAGCAGTTCGATCCATGTTGTTCCACTATGGGATGAAGAGCATGCGTTGTCTCTAGATTTTGCTGACGGCGCGATTATTGCTGCGAACGATTCACAATTTAGGCTTGAGGCAGGCGTTTTGCGATGGATCGATTAAAGGATGTGTTCTTCGCTGGGCCTGCTAATTGAGATTCTGCCGTATCACGCGAAACGACTGGCGAGAACGGGCGTTTCCGATTGTAACCGTATGGTTACAGGTGAAATTGGGATTCGCCAACAGCAACAGGCGGAATAATCTGAATACCGTGTGCCCCACAGACTACACTGTGTCGAGTCACACCCGCTAATCTGAGGCTATAGCCCCTCAGAACTTATGTTCCCTGCGGGTTGCGTCTGACCTCTCGCGTACCTTTGCACCGCCTAGAATCGAGGTCAACATGATGAAGGTCTTCATTATGTTGTGTTTCTGTGGACTTTCGTACGCACTGTCTGCCCATCGGATCCAGTGGGCCAAACAACCGACGACCGATACTGGCTGGGTCGCTACCCGAGTTCATGACCAATACTCCGTACATGGTCAGCGTTGCCGAGAGGGCGGTTGCGATGAATCCTGGTTGGGGCTTGGTGCGAAATGCAAAGCGCCGGAACTGTTCTGTTCCGACGCTTCTGATTCCAAAGGTGTCCAAATTCAACCGCAATCGTCTAGTCGTGTTTTCCGCCACCATGCGAAGCCTCACCATGCCCACCACCACGCGTTGCTGCCGTATGGGACGCACCATGCGACGCACCCGCGTGTGCCGCGGTGGCAGCATGAGATGGGTGACTATGCGCTGCTACGGCGTGGGAGCGATTTCCCGAGGCATTACCGTGAGACCTACTATTGCGGCTCGCGCCTGCTGAAGAGCCACTTCCGCGATTGCCTGCATAGGCGCGTCCACCGCCGTTTCTACGACCAGCGACATAACTTCCGCCTCCACCGCCGCCGAAGCGATGATCACCCCAGCCGTGGCTGTATCCCCAACTTGCCCACGGCCCCACACCGAGGAAGATGCCGTTATAGAAATAGCCCGGCCCGTAGAAGCCCATGGGGGCGCAGCCGTACGGTGAATATTCGTAGTATCCGTAGGAACAGACAGGCGGATTTATGCTGATGGCAATTTGTGCGTTTACCGTTGGCACAAAGGCCAAGGTCGCAAGCAACGTTGTTGTACCAACCAGAAGCGTAATACGGCTTGCGCACTCGTGAATCACGTCCTTGACTTGCCACATTTTGTTTTTCCCCGTGCGATTCGACTTTGCTGATCGAAATCACACCTCCAGCATCGCGCCCTCGCTCATAAATAACTGGTCAATACAGAACACTGCTGACAACAGGTTGCGTTCAGAATTGCAAAGGGAGAACGTGTCACAGAAGCTTGGAACCGAGCGCTTGACCACACTGGCCAGTCCGCTGTCGATAGGACATTGCCGACTATTTGGAGGTCAACGAACACGACAGGGAGTACTTCGCCTGCGATGCACACACAAGCAGTAAAAGGCATGCCTCAGCTCTGCCGTAGGGCGTGCCGAGTTCGGCAGACTACCGAGGACCGACCAGCGTCCCTACCTGCTGTGGAGATGGAGAAATCACGGGCAGAGATCATCTGCTCAATCTGTGACAAAGAGCTTGTGCAAACTGTCAGCTAGAATCGGGGGCAGTGCTCCAACAGGTACTTCTTGGCAGCGCCACCTGACACTGCATCGTACATACGATTGAAACGCGCCTGCCGTTCGGCCATGTCCTTCGAACGGCCGCGGTCCAGCTTGCGGTAAAACTGCTCGACGTTTTTAGAATCTTTCAAATACAAACTGGCCTCCGTGAACAACTCAGCGGAAGGGCATTGGCTTTCGGGACGGATGATGCCCTTCTCGAAACCCGCCTCCGTACCTTTCATTTCGGCTTTCAAGCGCGTCATTGCATCTTCGAAGCCCTTCTCGTCGCCGATCTCCTTTCGGGCTTCGGCTATACTGGGTCCAAAGAGAATGTGCTGATAGGGCAACGCTCCCAGGTCCTGCTGATAAACGTGCAGAATCTCATGCACGTCGTAGGGGCCAATGTCGGACTTAATGAGCACAGAATAATCGGCCACATAATCGGCGCCGCAACGAAGCGCAACGCCGCCTTCTCCTGCCGGGTGCGGAAACTTGTCCTTCTCGTAAATCGTGTACTTGAACGTTGGGCAGGACTCTTCGAGTCGAATGCCCGTGATGTTCCGGTAAGCCCAAAAAACCTTGGAGGCCTGGTTCTCTGCAAAAGGTTTGCAGAGCTGCTGTGTCGTTGGATCAGCCAGATGGGAGCAGTCAACTTCAAACGTTACGGGAAGTGTGGGCCGCTTCGGGCAACTGGTCACGGTGGTGACGTTCTGGGCGAACAGTGAACCGCTGAGCGTGCAACACGCGAAGATTGCCAGCAGGAGCTTCCGTATTTGTCGCATCGATCCCTCGATGACTGCACTCATCGGCTGCTGCCCGCACTCACAACATCACTCGGTGGGCCGATCGCGCCATTCGCAGCGATGTAGGAAATGCGATAGGCGAAAGTTTTCGATGGCGGCGCACCGTTGTCGGAAGCAGCGGAAGCGACCATTGGTCCGGCGATCCGCAGCCAGGGGCCGTTTGGTTGATCCTGTCTTTCGACAATCACTCTGAACCCTGCAGGAACCTGAGGGAACTGTAAGGCGACATGAGGAAACGGAGTGTTTACAGTCTGCAAAGTTAGGGCCGCGGGCTTGGGAATGGCCGGCGGTCCAACGCGAACTACCACGGGCCGCGTCGGGTCGCTACGATTTCCGCTCTTGTCCACGGCTACCAAGCGATACCAATAGCTGTTTCCAGCACTGACATAGGAATCGGTAAACGTGCGCGCGCTGGCGGGGAGAGGATCGCCGAGGACCACTCCCAAATCTTCGGCTCGTCCCGAGCGCAACACAAGAAACTGCGCAGTTTTTTCCGCGGGAAGGGCCGGTTCAAAGCTGATGGTCACTTTGCCATCCGCCCCGCTCGTTCCGGTAATCGAAGGCTCCGAGGGCAGTGAACGATCGGCAATCTGGACCTGGATCGCTTCACTAGGCGGAGCCTCTGCATTGTCGAAGGCAACCGCCAGGATGCGGTATTCCATCTTCGTGTCCGATGTGAGGCCGAGATAGTCGTCATACTGCGGCTCGGGAGTCACGTGCGAATTCAGCCGCACCCAATTCTCTGTTTGGGCCAACCCGGTGAGCGCACGCCGTTCGATGAAGTATCCGCTCACGGGGTACGCGACAGGCTTCCAGGTGAGGCGCACGCGCGTTTGACCGACGTCGGCCGCAAGGCCTTCGACTTTGGGCGGGCCACCAGGATTTTTGGGCTGCGCGGTCGCTGCGGCCGAAGGGTTCCCCAAATCTCCGCGAGAGTTCACCGCACGGACGCGATAGTAATACGTTGTTCCGCCACGCACTTCGTCGTCTTCGTATTGTGCGGTGGAAGGAGGAAGGGGCTGTGCAGCCAGCGCTTCGTAGGGACCATCGTGCAAAAAAGCCCGCTCAATGACGTATCCAGCGAGATTGGGTTTGTTCGCCGCTTTCCAGCTCACAACAACTTTTCCGACGCCGGCACTCGCAGTCACTGGATCAGGCGGTTCGAGCGCGTGAAAA
Organism: uncultured Acidobacteriaceae bacterium; assembly: GCA_963778255.1. Classification (GTDB taxonomy): domain Bacteria; phylum Acidobacteriota; class Terriglobia; order Terriglobales; family Acidobacteriaceae; genus Acidiflorens. The sequence continues at coordinate 2,080 of CAVZUP010000186.1, read as the reverse complement.
TCAGGAAAGAAAATGCGAATCGCACTGCCTTCACTGCGTCGTCCGAAGACATCCACGCTGAACACACGATAGGTCAGCATCTCGTTGGCCGGTGCGTTGCGATCGAGGACCAAGGGCTTTTTGGGATCCCACCGCAAGCCGACGACTGCAGGCTTGGCCGTGACGGGTGCTGCGGACTGGCCTCCTCCGTCGCGTTCGACGGCATACGCGACGACCGAACGTTGACGATTGTCGGCTGGCGGATTCCAGAACAGCGAGACGCCATCCCTGTCAACTTTGGCCTGCACGCTGTCAGGCGCGGAGGGCAACGCCGATGCTTGCGCGGAATCGACCGGAGGACTTGTCACCTGCACAATGGTCTTTCCCGAGGCATCGAGACCCTCGACCCTATAGGTACGGCTTCCGGCAGCGACATTGTCCAGCGTCCACGAAAGGCCCATCGCGCGCGCGAAGTTCGGCTCGCTGAAAACTCGCAGGCTCAAGATGGCAAGCAGGTTCTTGCGCTGCGGGCTGGAGTCTGCGACAGCAAATACGGAAGACAATCTCTGAATCGTGTCCCGATCCTCCACAGAAAGCGCTTCTAGAGCCGCCGATTCCCCCAGCTTGATTTGCGGAACGAGCAACTTTCCGCTCGAATCCGATAGCTTCCAGCCCCCAGCAGGCCATTGCGACGTTGGCGGAAACCAGAATAAGGAAACGTGTCCTTTGCCATCGGACGCAGCAAAAATCATGCCCGCGTTTTCCTGTGCCGCGGCGAGGGAATCAGCAAGGACCCACAGCGTAAGAGCAGCGATGAAGACGGAAAATCGCCGAAAGCTCATCGGAATCATAGGTGCACCGAGACAGTCACATCACCGACTGGGGTTCCAACCGTAGCGCTCGCACTGACATCGAGCGGCGCGAACTCCGCGTGAATCTGGGCACTCACGCCGACGTTGACACATCCACCGACATTGCCTACGGGTGTGCTTACATAAGCGCACGCACCCGCTTCGACGGACGCAGAAAAATCGCCAGAGATGTGCGGTTGCGGAGTCACGGCAAGCCCCATATCGACGCCGCCTTTGATGTAGCCAGAAATGCCGGCGGCTCCGGCTTCGAGGTCAATGGATTCACTGCCACCGAGCGCAAGACCATTCGGAGACAACATCATGTACATGTCGGCGTCAGTCACGAGCAGATGGCCGCGAACGCGCGGGCCTTGCTGTTTGCCGAAGTCAACGTGCCAGGGTCCACTGGGGCCAAAGTGCAAATCAATGGCCGCGTTGGTTGGGCCGCTGCCCAGATCCACATAGGCGGCGTTGTTCATGAAGTCGAGATGTCCCCAGATGCGCCCATCGAAGTTGCTGCCCGCGTACTGGAAGTAACCGCTGAAATCGCCATTACTGTTGTCAGCCTGCTTCAGAATCCATGAGTGGAAATCCATGCGGGCGCCGCCATTCTGGCCGCCTGTCTTGATCGTCAGATCGCCCTCGACGGTGCAGGTGAACTCATCGGAGGTCCCCAGGCGCATGCCAGCCATGAACAGAAACGAGCCATCGAGCACGGGACTTTCCGCACTAAGCGAACCAACATTTTCGAATGAGGCGATCGGGAAATTGTGGCCCAGGCCTCCCTGCACTTTGAACAGGCTCAGGCCCGGCGCAACGGGTACGCCCGAAGGCAACGACACACCGACGCGCGTGAGCCAGTAGTCGTGGCCGCCCTGATAACCCAGACGGAATTCTCCCGTAATCGAGGGTCCGCCAATCTCGCTCAAATCCACAGAGCCCGAGTACTCGGTATTTGCACCGCCCCCATAGACGGGATGGATGTGCGCTTCCGCACTGGGCTGCGAACTGCCTGGCGGATACGGCACATCAATGTCCACGTGTGAATTCGTCGGCCCCGTCGAGGAGTAGTTACTTCCTGTCTCGTCCAGTTCGTAGTTCACCTGCATCGGCGCAGCCGGCATGACCTCTGAGAGATGAACGCTGGTCGCGATCTGCGCGCCTAGAATCTGATTGCCGCTCGTTGGCACATTCAGATGCGCGGAAACGAGATCAACCGGAGTGTGCCCCAGATGCGAACTTCCGCCGAC
>CAVZUP010000185.1:0-12894 GCA_963778255.1 uncultured Acidobacteriaceae bacterium | reverse complement strand
ACGCCGGAAGGCGTGTTATTCCGCTTGCCTTTGGCCGGACCCGCTTCCCGGCTTTACGCAATGCTGCTCGATACCGCTATCGTGTTGGGCACGGTTAACGGAGTGGGGCTGCTAGTCTACTGGATTTTCTCCAAAGCACCAGGTTTTGGATTCATGGTGATTACGCTCGCGGAGTTCGCGATCGGGTTCGCCTATAGCGCATTGTTGGAAGGCTTCTGGAACGGACAGACGATTGGAAAACGCCTCCTCCATTTGCGGGTGATTGACCAGGATGGCCTTCCGCTGCGGATCGAACAGGCGTGGGTGCGGAATCTGATGCGCGTTTTTGATGCGCTGCCATTCGCCTATCTGGTCGGAGGACTCTCCGTACTGAGCAGCCCTCTGATGCAGCGCTTCGGTGACCGCGTGGCTGGGACGCTCGTCGTGCGCCAAACGCCACTGGCTGCGCCCGTGGAGGAATTCTGGATGCGGCAAAAATACAACTCCTTCATGGATTATCCTGCAATCGCGATGAAGCTTCGCCGAGCCGCGACGCCGGAACTCGCAACTCTGATTCAAGATGCACTGCGACGCCGTAACGAACTAGCCGGCTACGCGCGGCGAGAAATCTATCGCGAGCTGGCGACGTATTTGCAGAGCGAAATCTCTCCCTTTCCCGACGAATTGGTTGAGAGGCTTAGCGATGAACAGTATTTGATTAATGCTACTGGCATCCTGTTCGGAGATCAACGCCCGTCGCGGGTTCAGGGTTGACAATTGAGGCTTGAAAAGCCAATGGTTGGGTTGTGAGACTGAGTGGGCGCTTGGCGAGACGAATGCACTCTTGGCCGGCGGATACCAGCATTTACCAGCTCTCGGATTAGGTCTCGCTTCAACTGGGCGACCGCCGAAACTGGCGACCGAAACTCCTCCAGCGCTAGCAGCGAATGCTTCGTGCTTCTGGCGAAGCAATCAAAGCGCCAGACGAGGATGGCGTCAAACTTCCGCTTGCTTGCGTCGGCCTAGCTCCGGCATTTGCTTTATTGCAGGCTTCGTTGCTAGTTGATGTCCTGACTGAGGCGGAGATTTCGTGATGAAGCCCCTACGCTGACGGTGCGCTTGCCCGCTGCGGTGACCCACTTGCCGTACTTGGTGGACCAGTACTGGAGTTGGCGCGGAGCGACGTGCCGGGTGACGGTCCTGGATGCGTCAGCGGGAATGTGGACGCGATCAAAAGCGGCCAGAGCGCGGATTGGGAACTGGACGCCGTCGGGGATCACCGAAGGAGCGCCGAGATAGACCTGCGGCACTTCGTCGGATGCCATAGCGCCGGTGTTTTTGATCGTGACGCCGACGTCCAGGCCGCCATCCGGGGATTTTCTTACTTGGAGGCCAGAGTACTCGAAGGTGGTGTAGCTGAGTCCGTGACCGAAGGGGAACAGTGGCTCGATGTTCTGCTTGTCGAACCAGCGGTAGCCCACGTCGACGCCTTCCGAGTACGTCGTCTTGCCGTCAACGCCCTTGCCGAACCGCTCGGGATGCCTGGGATCGGTAGCGGCATAGTCCTCCAGGCGCTTGCCCCAAGTGACGGGGAGGCGGCCGGCAGGACTGACTCTGCCCATGAGCAGGTTCGCGGTGGACCACCCGCCTTCATCGCCGGGCCACCACATCTCCAGGACGGCCTTGACCTTGTCGATCCATGGCAAGGCCACGGGCTGACTGGTGTTGAGGACAACGATGGTGTTGGGATTGACGGCGGCCACTTCCTCGACGAGTTTGTCCTGCTCACCGGGGAGACCGAAGACGGGGTGCAGACGAGTCCAGAGGAAGACAACAGCAACCCTGGCCTTCTTGGCGGCGGCAATTGCGGCCTCGTGGTCGGCTCTGCGCTGCTCAGGCGTGTACCAGTTCAGGCGGACCTGGACGGGCGCGGCGGAGGTGTCCGGGGTGGTGGTGATTTCAATTGCGTGAGGGCCAGCGGTCAGGTCGATGGCGTGACGAACGTTGTCGATGCCATCGGTTGTGGGTATGACATTGTCCTGGTTGGCTTGAAGGATGTCCCCGTGGACGCCGCCCTGCACGACGCCGGTGTGCGCCAAACGCGTGCCGTCAAGCTTAATGCTGGCGTTGGTGCCGAGGGCCTGTAGGTACATCCAGTAGTTATCCGAGTGCGGAACCGTGAGCGTGCCTTTCCATGTGACGGTTGCGTTGGGCTTGAGCGGATTGCCCCGCTTGACGGTGAAATCGACGGTGGCATCAACCTGCTCGGCTCCGTCGCCGGTGCGGACAAGGCCAGGCTTCCCGTCGTGGCTGAAGGCGGCAGCCGGGATTGTAGTACCAGTCATGTCGTCGTCAACGGCAAACTGGATGTTCTGGTTGCCGGTGATCTTCTTGAGGGCGTCATAAGGACCAACCTGGCGCTCGGGCAGGCCGACGGAGCGCTCGCCGTTGATACCAATGGAATCAACCTGGCCGGCTGTCGGGCCGATGAGGACAACCTGGTCGAGTTCGGTGGCCTTGAGCGGCAGAGCCCTTCCTTCGTTTTTCAACAGGACGGCCGCTTCCTCGCCCGTGCGCTCGATGATCTTGGCGTTGGCCTCAATGGCCTGCTCGGTGACCTCATGTTTGGACTGGCCGTCGAGATAGCCAAAGTGGACGATCTCATAGAGCACACGGCCAGCTGCCCGGGTGATAGCGGCCTCGTTAACGGTGCCGTCCTTGAGGGCCTCGGGCATCTTTCTTGAATCTTCCTGCTTGCCGGAGTCATCCGTGTTCGCCTTTCCCGACTTTGGCTCCTCAGGAATGTATCCGAAGAAGCTTTCCATCAAGTCGTCCATCGCGTCCGTCGCGGTCGGCGGCGGTACCGGCAGGGAATCGAAGAAAGAAGTAATGGAGATACCACCCGGCTCGCCCGGCATCTCCATATCGAGGCCGGCGTTGATGAAATTGACGCTGTGGACCGCGCCCCAGTCCGACGTGACAAAGCCCTTGAATCTGATTTCGTCGCGGAGGATCTTAGTCAGCGTGGATTCGTTGCCGCAAGCGTACGTGCCGTTGACGCGGTTGTAGGAACACATGATGGAGGCTACGTCGGCACGGCGGATGGCGGCGTCAAAGGGAGCGACGTAGACCTCGTGGAGGGTCTGCTCGTCGACGAAGATGTTGTCGCTCTCGGAGTCGTAAGCGACATAATGCTTGATCTGTGCCATCACGTGCTGCGACTGGATGCCCTGGACCTCGGCGACGGCCATCTCGGAGGTCAGGAACGAGTCCTCGCCGAAGGTGTTGTATCCGCGCCCGAACTCGAGGTCGCGGTCGATGTTGACGAAGGGCTGGAGGCTGACATCGATGCCGAGAGCACGGGCTTCTCGGCCGATGACGAGTCCGTTCTCCTCAGCGGTCTTGCGGCTGAAGGTGGCGGCGACGCCCATGGTGGCGGTTTCGCCCTGCGAGCGGTGGCGCGTGAGTACGCCCGGAGGCCCGTCCGCAAAACGCAGGCCGGGAATATTGAGGCGCGGAACGCCACCGAGATAGCCGGCTTGTCCCTGGTAAACGGCCGGATCCTCTTGCTTGCCGTGAATGAGATTGAGCTTTTCCTCCAGCGTCATCTGGCTGAGCAGCTTGTCGACGCGCGCGTCGCCAGTGACGACCGGGACGGACTGCGCGAACACGATCGTGGCGCAGATGAGCAGAGTTGCGATGACTGAGGATTTCGGCGGGAGAATGCGAAATTTCACTGTTGCCCCCTCTGCAATCAAATGCGGTTGAGTGCGTATGCCTGATGAACTGGTGCTGCTGGCAGTATTCGAAACCAGTCAGAAAACCGATTAATCCCGAGGAATTGCATCGACGGCATGTAAGTGTAGTACAGGAGGGCATGGTTGCGCTGTGCGCTTGATATTCGCCGTCGGAAAGCCCGTTCGGCACTTCGTAAAAGCCCATTTCCGGCTAACGGCCAGCGCGTGAGGCCGCTGGCTTTGTGCCGTCTAACGTTGATCGATGGACGACTTTCAGTGACACGTTAACTTACGTATGCCACATTTGGCAGTGACCTTGCGAAAGATCTTTACCCCCGCTGCCTTGGCCATGTCCAGGGATCGTTGCGCTTGCTCTTCGGCGAGCCGGGATTCAGACACGGCAGTTATGGCGAGGATTTGCCCAGCATGATCGAACTCCACATCCACGTCTAGTCCCGGCGCGGGAGGTAATTGAGACTTCCAAACGCTGCCGAGGCAAAACCAGTACTGCCGACCCTCGATCATCAGCAGACCGGGACCGGTGCGGGGATCTCGCAAGACTTTGCCTGACTTCTTCATACCTCTTCAAATAAATCGCGGTAGAAAGCAGTTTTACGCTAGCTCTCCAGCTGTGCTAAGCTCTTTCGCACTGGGAGCCATGTCGTTCCTCCCCTCCCTCAATCTGGCTTCTGGTGTTTCCATTTTGCATTGCGCAGAGCGTGGGGAAAAACCGTCATGCCGCTTCGAAAATCTCGGCGTGCGCATCCGTTCGGACCGGACGAAACGGACCAACGCGGGAAGGAAAGACAAGCTCTCGACCAACTCTTCAGTCTCGCCTATGAGGAGTTGCGTCGGCTGGCTTCGAGCGTCAAGCGCGGAGATCCGAGTAACACGCTGAGTCCCACCGCTTTGGTCAATGAGGCGTGGCTGAAACTGGCAAAGTCGCCCGGTGTCGCCACCTCCCAAATGCACTTCAAGCGCATTGCCGCCCGTGCTATGCGGCAACTGCTCGTCGAGGCGGCGCGGCGCCGCAACTCGCGTAAACGGGGCGGGGACGGGGAAGCTATCTTCGTTTCTTTTGACGAATCCCTCGATGGCGCAACGGCTCCCCAGGAAAACCTGTTGGCGCTGGACACGGCCTTGACCGAGCTTGCGCGTCTGGAACCGCGCCAAGCCCTGATCGTGGAGAGCCGATTTTTCGGAGGACTTGAAGTCAGCGAGATTTCAAACCTGATTGGCGTATCCGAGGCGACGATCTTGCGCGATTGGCGAGCGGCCAAGGCATGGCTGGGGCAAGCGCTTCGCCGGGCGGAGTGAGTTTGCACCCTATGGACAGTGCGCGCTGGCAGCGAATCCAGAGATTATTTCACGATGCGGCCGACGTGCCCCAGTCCGGGCAAAGGGCGTTCCTGGATGCGGCATGTGGCGGCGACGATGAACTCATCGTCGAGGTCCTGGCCATGCTGCATCAGGATGCAAGCGGCAACTCGCTGCTTGACCGCCCTCTAGCCGACATCGCCCGGGAGACGCTTGCCGATGCCGCCTCTGCTACTCCCATCCTCAAAGAATTCGGTCCGTACCGGATCTTGAAGCTGCTGGGTGAAGGCGGGATGGGAGTCGTTTATCTTGCCGAACGCAGAGACCTCGGTACCCAGGTCGCGGTCAAGGTTCTGCGCGACTCCTGGCTCTCCCCGGCGCGCCGTGAAAGATTTGCGAGTGAACAACGGACCCTGGCGCAACTGAATCATCCATCGATTGCGCGGCTCTACGACGCGGACACACTGGACGACGGAACTCCGTGGTTCGTGATGGAATACGTTGACGGCATCCCGCTCACTCAGTATTGCAAAGAGCATGAGTGTTCAGTGGAGCAGTGTCTGCAGCTATTTCGGTCCGTGTGCGACGCGGTGCAGTACGCCCATGGGCAGGCGGTCATTCACCGCGACCTTAAGCCGTCCAATATCCTAGTTAAGGGCGATGGCAAGAGCGATGGCAAGAGCGACGCCAAGAGCGATGGCTCGGTTCGGCTGCTCGATTTTGGGATTGCCAAACAACTGGAGAGCCTGGATCTTCAAGTGGACCAGACGATGACTGGGTTGAGAATGATGACGCCGGCCTATGCGTCGCCAGAGCAGGTTCGCGGCAATCGAGTCGGAATCGGCACGGACGTTTATTCGCTGGGCGTCATACTCTACGAATTGCTGACCGGCGTGCTTCCCTACGACTTGTCCGGATTGACACCGGCGGAAGCCGCCACCGTGATTGCGGACCATGAACCGGGCAAGCCGTCCGCGGCAGTCGCCTCCAAGCGTGTCATCGATATTCAATCCGGCTCTCAAGCCGGTTCCGAGACCGGCGATTCTGGGCCAAACTCTCATAATCTGTCGGTGAGTAAGAGTGCATGGGCCGATCTCGATGTGCTCTGTCTCAGCGCTATACATAAAGATCCTCTGCGCCGGTACCGGTCGGTGGAAGCTTTGATCCGCGACATCGACCATTACTTGAACGGCGAACCGCTGGACGCACGGCCCGACGCCTGGCAGTACCGGATCGGCAAATTTGTCCGCCGCAATCGGCGCGCGGTTGGGGCCACAGCGGTGGTCTTCGCCATCATCGTCGGATTGGTCGCCTTCTTCACGGTGCGGCTGGCCAGGGCACGTGACACGGCGCTGGCGGAAGCGGCTCGCACCCAGCGCATTCAGCAATTTATGGCGAATCTTTTTCAGGGCGGAGATGCGGCGGCTGGCCCCTCCGATTCTCTGCGTGTGATTACCATCGTCGACCGCGGTGTACAGGAAGCAAAAACCCTCAATACCGATCCCAAGGTGCAAGCCGAGCTCTATCAGAACCTCGGCGGTATTTATCAGAAGCTCGGTAAATTCGAACCGGCGGATTCGTTACTCAGTTCGGCTCTGGAGCAACGGAAATTGCTATTCGGGGCGGATAGTCCGGAGGTGGCCGAGAGCCTTACCGCGCTGGGCCTGCTTAGGGCGGATCAGGCACGGTTGGATCAGGCCGAGCAACTGGTTGAGCAGGGTCTGGCCATGGATAAGCGGCACTTGCCGCCGGACCATCCGGCAATCGCGAAGGCCACTCTGGCCTACGGGAAAGTTCTGGCACAGAGGGGCTCCTACGATCGGGCGATTGTAGCTTTGAACGACGCTGTACGGATCGAGTCAGCTCCGGGTGTGGCGCCAGCCGATTTGGCCACGAGTCTCTCGGCGTTGGCGGACGCAAATTACTCGGCTGGCCACTACGATGTTTGCAAATCCCTGTACCCGCGGGTCCTTGCGATGCACCGCCAGATTTTCGGTGAGCAACATCCGCTCGTCGGCGATGATCTGGCAAGTATGGCAGCGGTGCAAAGCGACTTGGGTTACTACAGCGAAGCCGAGCGGCTGGACCGCGAGGCGCTCAATATTATCCAGTCCTACTATGGCGATAACCACCCGAAAACGGCGAATCGCTTAACCGCGTTGGCGCAGTCGTTGACCTATCAGAAGAAGTTTGACGAGGCGGTTTCCGCTCTTGATCGGGCGCTGACAATTCAGGAACAGGTTTATGGTCCAGCGCATCCGGCAGTGGCTGAGACCCTCAACGAACAGGGAAACGTGGCGGCCATGCGCGACCAATACGACATAGCGAGAGCCCGATTCCAGCGCGCGGCTGACATCTATCGCAGCGTCTATGGCGACCATCATTATCTGGTTGCGATCGCTTTTTCGAACGTGGCCGACACCTATATGCACCAGAAAGACTACGCGCACGCCGAGCTGCTCTTTCGCGACGTGGTCCGCCGCTTTCAAGAAACGCTTCCGGCGGACAATGTGAACCTGGGCATCGCGCACCTTAAACTGGGGCGGACACTGCTCCGCGAGAACCGATATAAGGACGCGGAACCCGAGACCCTGGCTGGCTACGAAATTGTTGCCAAACAAAGCAGTCCGGCGACCAGTTTTATGCACGCCGCGCGCACGGATCTCGCAAGCGAATATGAAGCTCTGAACCAACCGGAGAAAGCCTCGCGCTTCCGTGCAGAGTTGGCGGACGCCACGACAAAAGCCTCCGCGGCTACGCATTAATTGCCGCCATATTTCTGAAGCAGTCCTCTGTTTTCCCTTCGGTAACGAGCCTTACCAGCCTCCCACAAGATTTCTTGGAGATTTTGAGGATCGCATGACGGTTTTTGGCAGCGGTTTACGCAATGCGAAGTGGGTACAAACGGCGCAGGGAAGGGCGGAGCTGACATGAAGAAACACGGCTCCGTCTGCGCCCACCCGCAAAATCGCTAGACATGGAGCACAAAAATGAGGATCCACGTCGCAAAATCCGATCAACTGCATGTTGTTTTCGTCACGCTCGTTCTGGCATTGATCGTGTGTATGGCTGGCCCGCTCCACGCCCAGAGCTTTCAAAACATACCGGCTCTCGATTTCACCATGCCGTTTGGCGGAGGCAATCCGCTGCCGCAGATCGTGACCGGCGCCAGCACCGGCGCAGCCTTCAACTTTTATCAAAAGACGAGCACGAGCAGCGGAGGAAATTGGCTCTCGGCTCCGGCGTGCAGCAACAGCGTCTACCCCTGCGCCACTCCCAGCGCGGTCGCCGTTACCGTGTCGGCCTCCGGGTTAGCGGCGGGAACGTATCAGGGACAAATTGAGTTTATCGACGAAAACAACAGCACCACGATGACCGTAGCAGTGACACTCACCGTTGCCCAGACGAGCGCCTCATTTTTTGACAATCTTCCCGGCGGATTGACCTACTTCCTCAAGGCCGGTAGCACCACTCCAACCCCGCAACCGTTTCAGATTCGCAATGCGGGAACCGGAACCTTGAATTGGACTTTGAGCACGAGCACGGCGAGCACCAACAACTGGCTGACGGCCTCGGCCACCAGCGGTACCGCTCCGGCCACCGTCAGCATCGGCATCAACACCGCGAATCTTCCCTCGAGCGCGGGGACTTATGTCGGTGAGGTGGTGCTCTCGACCACGGGAGACAGCACGACAATTCCTGTCACGATCACGGTCGGAACGTCAATTTTCGAGCAGGTCAACCCACTCAACTTCACCATGCCGGTCGGTGGAGCTGCGCCGCTCCCGCAAATTATTTCCACGGCGGATGCCGATAACTCGAACAAGAACTTCTACCAAAGTGTTGTCACGGCGAACGGCGGCAACTGGCTATCGGCGCCCAACTGCAGCAACAGTGTCTACCCGTGCGCGAGCCCAACCGCGTTCAAAGTGGCGATTCAAAATGTCAGCTCGCTCGCGGCTGGTTTCTACATGGGGCAGGTGACCGTCTACCAAGACAGCAGTCCGCAAATGGTGATCAACATTCCCGTCACGCTCAACATCGTGGCTTCCGGTGCGTTCTTCAACAACCTTCCCGGAGGTCTGGCCTTCAGCCTGGTCCCCGGAGACAAGGCACCCGCACAGACCGTTCAAATCGGGAATGCCGGCAGCGGCAGCCTGAGTTGGACGGCCAGCGCGTCAACCTCCGACGGCGGCGCGTGGCTCTCGGCGTCAGCGGCCAGCGGTACCGCGCCTTCTGAGACCAGCGTCAGCGTCAACCCGGCAAACTTGCCCAACGGAGGTTCGGTCGCGGGCACTTACATCGGTCAGGTGCTGTTGCAAACCACGGGCGATACCACGACGATTCCCGTAGTTGTAGTCGTCGGCACGAATGTCTTCAATCAGGTCAATCCCATCAGCTTCACCATGCCCGTCGGCGGGGCCAATCCGTTGCCGCAGAACATCACGATCGCCACCACCGGATCGGCGGTGAACTATTACCAGGCATCCAGCACCGCCACGGGCGGCAACTGGCTGTCGATTCCGGGCTGCAACAACAGCGTCTATCCCTGCGCAACTCCCAATCAGTTTGCCGTGAGCGTGCAGAATGCCAGCACACTTCCAGTCGGCACCTACGAAGGCGAGATCACCGTTTACCAGGACTCGACTCCCGGCATGTCTCTGAACATCCCGGTCACGCTCAATGTCGAACCCTCCGGCGCTTTCTTCAACAATCTGCCCGGCGGCCTCAGCTTCACGCTCGTGCCAAACGGCCCTGGCGTTACGCAGACCATTCCAATCACCAATGGCGGAAGCGGTACCCTGAGTTGGACGGCCACGACCGCAACTTCCGACGGCAACGCGTGGCTCTCCACCAGCCCAACCAGCGGAACTTCGCCCGACGAACTTAGCGTAAAAGTCGATGCCCAGTTGCTTCCCAACGGCGGCCAGCTCGCCGGAAACTACACCGGGCAGGTCTTCCTGCAAACTGGAACCGACACGACCACCATTCCCGTCAACGTGACCGTCGCCACCGACGGCTTCAATCAAATCAATCCGATCAGCTTCACCATGCCCGCCGGCGGCGCGGCTCCGTTGCCGCAGATTTTGACGGTGTCGACCACCGGAACAACATCCGTCAATTTCTACCAGGTCACGACCACGGCCACCGGCGGTGATTGGCTGTCGGCTCCTGGCTGCAATAACAGTGTCTACCCCTGCGCCACGCCAAACCAGGTCGCAGTGAATGTGCAGGATGCCAGCTCGCTTCCCGCAGGCGCTTACACGGGTGAAGTAGTCTTCTACGAGGACACGAACCCGTCGACTTCCGTCGCTGTCCCCGTCACGCTCAATGTCGTCGGCTCAGGTGCGTTCTTCAACAATCTTCCCGGGCAGCTGAGCTTCACCATGCCCCAAGATGCCACAGCCGTTACGCCGCAGAATCTTCAGATCGGCAACGCGGGAAGCGGCAAATTGAAGTTCACCATCACGCCCAGCACGGCCGATGGCAGCGCCTGGCTCACTGCTTCCGCCCTCACCGGCAGCGCGCCTAAGACCGTCAGCGTCGAAATCAAACCGGCGAACCTGCCCAATGGAGGCGCCATCGCTGGCACGTATCAAGGACAGCTTCTGCTGCAGGCCGGTGCCGACAGCACGACCATCCCGGTAACCGTCGTTGTTGCTGCCAATGCCTTCACGCAGGTCAATCCGATCAACTTCGTCATGCCTGCCGGAGGCGCCAACCCGCTGCCGCAGATCGTCACCGTTACCACCATTAACGGCACCTCTCTGAACTTCTACCAGGTGACATCAACCGCAACTGGCGGCGACTGGCTGTCGGTTCCGGGTTGCAACAACAGCGTCTATCCCTGTGCCACTCCAGACCAGTTTCTGGTGAACGTCACCAACACCAACAGCCTGGCCGCCGGTACTTACACTGGACAAGTCACAATCTACTGGGACGCCGATCCCTCCCGGTCGATCACCGTTCCCGTAACTCTCACCGTGGTAGGCGACACCAAGGCGTTCTTCGACGAGTTGCCCGGGCAGGCCAGCTTCTCCTTTGCGCCAGGCGCCACCAAAACGCAATCGCAAACCATCTATCTCGGCAACGGAGGCGAAGGCACGCTCGATTGGAGCATCAAGACCTCGACCGCCGATACCCACAAATGGCTGACCGTGACTCCAACCAAAGGCGTCAACTCGGGCAGCTACACCGTCGAAGTAAAGCCCGCAAACCTGCCGAACAAAGGCGCCATCGCCGGCACTTTCCTGGGCCAGCAGGTGCTCTCGGCATCGACCGGATTGGCGACGATTCCGGTAGTCGTCAACGTCAGCGATCAGTCCTTCGTCCCCGTGCCGACCGTGGTTTTCGAGACCAGCCAGGGAGGCACTCCGCCGTCGCAAACCATCACCATCGCCAGCACCGGAGCCGCCATGAACTTCTACCAGGTCACATCCACCGGCAAGGGTAACGACTGGTTGCCGCTCACCAGCTGCAACAATTCCGTTTACCCCTGCGCCACGCCCACCAATCTCACTCTCAGCGTCGTCTCGAGCGGCCTTCCGGTGGGAAGCTACTACGCGGAGATCAACATCTTCGAAGACACAGACCCGTCACAGTCGATGACGATCCCGGTCGTTCTGAACGTGGTGAACTAATGTCCAGTCGATACCTTGAAGCTTGAGAATTTGGGTGGTGGTGCTTTGGAACGAGGGTGGTTCGCGCGGCAGCTTCGCGCAGTCCGGACGGAATGTCCGGGATTGGCAGCAGTTTCGAACTCATAGCTTGAGATGTGGGTCGGCGTAGCCGATTACCGGCCTGCCGTCAAGTCTACGCGAACTAGGACGGGTTGCTACATCTTGACTCCGCGGGTATTGTCATTTGACGGGAAGCGTGACCACTCCTCCGAAAGTGGCAGAATGAATCAGATACGAGGCACACGAGATGACGATTCCGACACCGAGACCCACACCCGAGGGAGAACATCAAGTCGATGCGTTAACGCAGCGATTCACCAGAGCAGTTGGTTTTTTTATCGTTCCCACTCCGAGCGAGGGAAAGCCTTCTCCAGGTACCGGACTCCTCGTCCAATTCCAGGGGAAGAAGTATCTTGTCTCGGCGTTACACAACTTCTTCCATGACGTAGGGGGTAAAGATCAAGTCATCCGGTCATGGGAGGCGATCCGATTCGAGTTTCGTGATGATTCTCCACTCGGACGTGTGGAGAGTCTGAACCAAGCGGTGAGCCGGGTCAAGTCAGAATATGGCCAAACGCTGGCTTTGTCCCTACCTGAATGGCCTGCTCATCGATACCAAGCACGATTTGATTGCTGTAAGAATAAATTCTTCTCCCGAAGAGATTGCACATGCCGAGTTTGTAAACCTTGAGAGCGAGTGCTTCACGAGAGAGTTAACCACCGGACTCTCACTGTTGGTGGTTGGTGTCACGCTGAGTAGCCAAGTGAATGTTCCCGGAGCGGGTCCGACACTTGTACCACAATTGGATCATGTTCGGTTTGATCCCGATCTTACGTCGGGCACGACACATGATTTGCCCTATTCGCTAAAACAGGACGGAATTGACCCACACGGTTTCAGTGGTGCACCCGTCTTTGTCAACAAAGAGCCCTCTCCCGGAGGGTTATGGATGGCACCCCGCACGTTGTCGGTATGGTGCTGCGCTATTTCAGGAAGAAAGACTTGTTGGTAGCTGTGAAGATCAGCAATGTAGTTGATCTGCTGAATACGGATAAGGGCTGAAGGATTACCAATCTGGCCAGCTTCCTCGAAGCCCGTTTGAACGAAGCCTTAGGGGCAGACGCTTTCGCGTGTCTGGTGTCAGCGGTTGTGTGTGAGCGGATAAGGTTGGGTCATAAGG
>CAVZUP010000184.1:0-30708 GCA_963778255.1 uncultured Acidobacteriaceae bacterium | reverse complement strand
ATTTTTTACTTCTTCGGCTTGAAGTCGAGCGCCGCCGAATTCATACAATAGCGCAGCCCGGTCGGCCCCGGACCATCCGGAAACACATGGCCCAGATGCGCGTCGCACCGGGCACAACGCGCCTCCGTGCGGGTCATGCCATAACTGGTGTCGGTGTGTTCCACGATGTTATTGCGGTCGGCGGCGGCGAAGAAGCTCGGCCACCCGGTGCCCGAATCAAATTTTGTTTCCGAGCCAAAAAGCAGCGCGCCACAGCAGACGCAGTGGTACGTCCCGTCGTCGTGTTTGTTCCAGTATTGACCCGTGAAAGCACGCTCGGTGCCACAAGAGCGCGCCACCTGGTACTGCTCAGGAGTAAGTTGTTGCCGCCACTCGGCTTCGGTCTTGCTGATCTTGTCGCCGGCCTGCGTGTCGCTGAGTTTCTCGGTCATATCGTGTCTCCAAAAATAAGATGTACGAAGAGTACGAAAGTTGCAACCGCCTAGCAGGTGTCTCATAAATCGGTTTGGGTAGGGCACGGCTTCAGCCGTGCCAATTCGAACCAATAACCACGCGGGCTTTAGCCCCTGAGGGATAAGCGGCGCGATCCTTCGGTTTATTACGGGATGACTTCTAGTGCGTCAGGGGCTGATGCGAGCCGAGTAGAAGCCCGATGCCGGCGCGTTTGCGTAGCTCCGAGAGCAGCGCCTTGGCGGCATTCAAGTAAGTAGTGTTGGGATCGGATGTGTCTGCCCAAACCGCATCGTACACAATCTTTGCTGCTTCTTTCGCGTCCATGTGGAGAGCGGCTTCCAGGCGGTCGGCTTGCTGGCGCGCCTCGCTGTAGCAGCTGTGGCAGACCGCGGCCGGTTCGGTGGCTCCGGTGTGCTGGTGTTCGAGAACACACCGAAACGTGGCCGTGGCGTTAATTTGAGTGTGCGACGCGAAAGCCTGGGATTTGAGTTCCTTCAGGAAGCGCTCGCGGTCGTCGTCGATTTGCGCGCTGGTTGCGGGTTGCGCCGCTGCGGAAGCCGTGGAATACAACACGGGCGGGACGGGTGAGACTCGTTCGACCGACTTGCAGATCGGGCAGGCGCGCATGTCGGCGGGATAATAGGCGTGGCAGCGCGAACACGGCAGGCCGTAGCCCACGGCTTTTTTCTCCGCCTCCGAGAAGACCTCTGGCGCCGACCCTTGCGGCATGTGCCGCTCTGCGGTGGAGACGGCGACTGGGTTGGCGGATTGTTCCCGGGCCTGCTTGGCTGCGCTGGTTTCCATATGGACGATGACCTCGAATGCTTGCCGGGGCGGTACAAGCAAGCATCGCCTTAACCCTCATATTCTAAGTTTGTTCAACGCTGGAGGCGATACACGTCAGTGCATGGCAGGGGTAATGTCCAAAGGTGTATTTGGCTAAGGCTGCGCGAGTTACTTGTTGGTAATCAGCCGGACGACTTCCTGCATTCGGGCCCGGTAAAGGCTTTGGCTGGGATCCATGCGGGAAGCGATCTCGAGTTCTCCCAGCGCCTCTTCGTATTGGTCAAGAGCCATCAGGCAGGCGGCCAGAGAATAGTGGTTCTGGGCGCTCGGTTCGAGGCGCAAGGCTTCGCGAAATTCCTTCTCCGCTTCGGCCAGTTGCTGGGTATTCACCAGCGCAGTGCCAAGATAATGGTGGCCCAGGCTGGATTCGGGATTGAGCGCCACTGCCTTGCGTAGTATGTCCAAAGCCTCCTGATCTTTTCCCGAAAGCAGCAGGGCTTGACCCAGGACGCGGTGCTCGGCCGCCCCGGCGGGATTGGCCGCGATCGCGGCCCGTAGCTCACGGATCGCAGAGGGGTAGTCGCGTTTGGACATGTAAGCGCGGGCCAGGCAGTTGTGACCGCCTTCCCACTCCGGACTCTGACGATAGAGATCGCGGAATTCGGCGATGGCGCTGTCGAACTCTTCCTTGTCGCAAAGCGTGTTTCCCAGGTTGTTGCGGATGCTCGCTTCGCCCGGTTTCAGGCGCTTGGCGGAGCGATATTCCACGATCGCCTCATCCAGCTTGCCTTGATCGTGCAGCACCACGCCCAGATTGCTGTGCGCCTCCCAGAAATCGGGACGCAGGCTGAGAGCGTGGCGATAGGCGATGGCGGCACGGCGCAAGTCTCCGGCATCGCGCTCCGTGATTCCCATGTCGAAATAGACGTCCGCGTTCGCCAGCGAGCGGGAAGGCTGGCGGGTGAGCGCCTCGCTAAAGGCGTGCAGGGCGGCATCGTAGTGCCCATCGGCGTAGAGCGCGAGTCCAAGATAGCGGTAGGCCTCGGCGTTGGCCGGATCCATGCTGAGGGCGGTGCGTGCTTCCGCCAGGGCGTCATCGGCATCGTCCGTCCGGTAAAACAAGTAAGAAAGCTGGCTGTGCGTTTCAGGGAAACCGGGCATCAGGCGCGCGGATTCGGTAAATTCGTCGAGCGCTTCGTCGAATCGCTCCTGCCGGCGAAGAACGTTGCCGAGGACAAAATGCCACAAGGCAGCATTCGGCAGATTGTCACCTGCGTCTTTGTGGAGCAAGCTATGGATCTGGTCTTCGGCGGCGACGAGGTTCTTGTTATGAACCAGCGTGGCAATCTGCGCCGCTGCACCGGTGCACGCGCCAGCAACTGAAATCTCACGCGCAACACTTTGAATCAAATCCGAGTCCGCCCCCGCCTTTTGCAGGGCGCGGACGCACTGTGTCGAGGCACGGCGGGGATGGTTCGCGGCGATGCCTTGGGTTTGGATCAGGCGCTCAATCCGCGCACTCGAAATGCCGCCCGCCAGCCACAGGAAAATAGAGTCGGAACCGGGTGTGGGCGGAGCCGTCTCAGCCTGTAACGAACCTGCCGCCAGCAGCACCAAAAACCATCGCAACACACAGCGTTTCACGAAGTCCTCCGGCGGCTCGAATGAGCGAGAATCGCCCTGTCGCCAAAATAGTCCGGCATCGGTGCCGCCGGTAGGTCACGGAAGTAATTTCGCAAGGGCTGCAACAGGTTCCGGCTTTAGCCGCTGAGGGCAGGCACTCTACATAATCCCGAGGAATGGCCTAAATCGGTGAGACTGCCGAGGCCGGTTGGAGTACACTAAAAAATAGTCATGAGTCCGCGTGTGTCTGGCGTGGATGTCCGGTTCGGAGGCTCTATGTTTGAAGGTCTGTTTCAACCCATGCACCTGCTGGTGATTTTCTTCATCGCATTGCTTGTTTTTGGTCCCAAGAAATTGCCGGAGTTGGGCAAGGGGCTTGGAGATGGCATTCGCGCGCTGAAAGAGGGTATGAAAGACAATAGCAATAACAACGATACCAAGGCCGACACCAAGGCCGAAGCCAAGCCTGAGAGCAAGCCTGAGAGCAAGCCTGAAAATAAAGCCTGAGTCCCCGTTGGCGTCCTGCTGCCGATTTGCCGCGGATTCGATATAATTCCTGCATCCAGAATAAGTAAGTGTGCAATGGGGCAGTGCTGTGCAGTGCTGTAATGAGCCTGCTGCCGCTGCGCTGCCGCTTTGTCCGCGAATGTGGAATAGAAGTCCTATCTGGCTTAAATCACCTGGGAGGTTGTTTGTGTATAGCAA
Organism: uncultured Acidobacteriaceae bacterium; assembly: GCA_963778255.1. Taxonomy (GTDB): domain Bacteria; phylum Acidobacteriota; class Terriglobia; order Terriglobales; family Acidobacteriaceae; genus Acidiflorens. Next base: position 27,141 of record CAVZUP010000184.1, on the reverse strand, counting down.
AGTTGTGGCTGGTCTTTTTCTCTGTCTTTGTCTGTTGTTGGCGATTCCGTCGTTTGCCGACCAGATCGTCCTTAAGAATGGCGATAAGATAACCGGCTCGATCACCAAGTCGGATGGTAAGCAACTTGTGATCAAGACCGACTACGCTGGCGACGTAACCGTAAAGTTTGACGCCATTCAAAGCCTGACCTCCGTGGGAGATTTGAATGTCAGCCTGGGAGGTAAGACCGCTGTCGGCCCTGTGACTACGAGTGGTGACGACTTGGTAGTCGCGACCAAGACAGCGGGACCGGTGGAGGCGCCGAAGTCGTCCGTCTCGTTGGTGCGCAGCCCCGCCGAGCAAGCGGCTTACGAGAAAAGCCTGCACCCGGCGTGGGATGAGGGCTGGGCCGGTGGCTTGAATCTGGGCTTCGCCATAACCGGCGGTAACAGCGAGACCAAGAGCCTGAACGTCGCTTTTAATGCCGTACGTACAGGATTCAACGACAAACTACTCCTCTACACCAACTCGGTCTACGCCGTTTCCGACAAGCCCGTGGCCCAAACCACTGCGAACTCGATCGGTGGCGGACTGCGCTACGACCACAATTTCTCTTCGCGGGCGTTCGGGTTTGCGAGTGGGGACTTCTTTGCCAATTCGCTGCAGGACCTCAATCTAAGGTCGATCCTCGGCGGCGGTCTGGGCCTGCATGCGATCAAAAGCTCCGCCACCACCCTCGATCTGCTTGCCGGATTGAACTACACGCATGAGAGTTTCTCCGGCCTCGCAAACCCGAACGCTCCACCGGCGACCTATTCGTATTCCGATAGCTCGGCGGCCTTGACCCTGGGGGATGCCTTCACGCACAAACTAGGGAAGAGCACAGTCCTTACGCAGGGCTTTTTGCTCTACCCCAATCTGAGCAACACGGGCCAATACCGCGGCACATTCAACATGGGGACGGTCACCAAGATCAACAAGTGGCTGGGTTGGCAGAATTCGTTTGGAGATGTTTTTGACAGCAACCCTCCAGCTGTGGCTGCGGGTACGCCTAGAATTGAGAGAAACGACGTCCAGTTTGCGACCGGCCTGAATTTTTCATTCACGCACTAGAAGCATGATCGCGCAGCGAGTTATCCAGTGGAGCGCCGGGCATCCCCGCCCGGCTCTCTACCGGTGTAGAAGGGCAAGCGTTCTGGTATATTTAGCCCTTCTTCGGAGGTGTCTTCATGTCCCGAAATGTGCGCTGCGGCCTGATTCAGGCAAGTAACGCGCTCAGTCATACTCGCTCGCTACCGGAAATCAAGAAAGCTATGATCGATAAGCACCTCAAGCTGATCGAGCAGGCGGCAAAGAAGAAAGTCAAAATCCTCTGTCTTCAGGAACTTTTCTACGGTCCTTATTTCTGCGCCGAGCAGGATATCCGCTGGTACGACCTCACCGAGCGCGTCCCCGACGGACCCACCACGAAGCTAATGCAGAAGATCGCCGCCAAACACAACATGGTGATCATCGTGCCCGTGTACGAGGAGCAGATGCCGGGCCTGTACTTCAATACCGCTGCCGTCATCGACGCCGATGGCAAGTTTCTCGGCAAGTACCGCAAGCACCATATCCCCCACGTGCATCCCGGATTCTGGGAGAAGTTTTATTTCACGCCCGGAGACCTGGGCTATCCCGTTTTCGAAACCAAATATGCGCGCGTCGGAATCTACATCTGCTATGACCGTCATTTTCCCGAAGGCGCCCGAGTGCTCGGATTGAACGGCGCGGAAATTGTTTTCAATCCTTCCGCCACCGTCGCCGGCCTTTCGGAATACCTGTGGGAACTGGAGCAACCCGCGCACGCCGCCGCCAACGGCTACTTCGTAGGCGCGATCAACCGCGTAGGTAGAGAAAAGCCATGGAATATCGGCGAATTTTACGGCAAGAGCTACTTCTGCAATCCGCGAGGCAAGATCTTTGCCCAAGCCAGCCGCGATAAAGACGAAGTGCTGGTCGCCGATCTCGATCTCGACATGATTCAGGAAGTTAGAAGACTCTGGCAGTTCTACCGCGACCGCCGTCCGGAGACCTACGGTGCGCTGACCACGCAAACGGGGCAAGCGGGTTCTTCGGACTGAATGCGTTCGAGAAATTGACGGTATTTTAATGCTTGTCATCATGAGCGGAGCTAAGGACCTATGAATTTGCGCTTCGCGGCGGAATGAATAGGTTCTTCTCCCGGGATGACAATCAGGTTTTCTGACAACTGACAGCTGCCACTCAAATGCCCCCATCCTCCCGCATCGAATCCAGCCCGCTCTATAACCCGGATCTCGCGCCCGCCACCGCCGAGCGGCGCACTTGGGGAACCTACAGTTTCGCCGCGTTGTGGGTATCGATGTCGGTCAATATTCTGACCTACATGCTCGCCGCCAGCTTGATCCAGGGAGGAATGAACTGGAAGCAGGCCGTGGCCACGGTATTCATCGGCAACACGATTGTCCTGATCCCGATGCTGTTGAACTCGCATCCCGGAGCCCGCTACGGCATCCCGTTTCCCGTGCTGGCGCGCGCCTCTTTCGGAGTGCTGGGCGCAAATGTCGCCGCCGTCCTGCGCGCCCTGGTTGCCTGCGGATGGTTCGGTATCCAAACCTGGATCGGCGGCGAAGCCATCAACACACTGATCACAACGCTGGCGCCCGGCTGGGGACGAGTCCCCTACGGCGCCGCGATCTGTTTCCTGGCGTTCTGGCTTATCAATCTGGCCGTCATTCTTAAAGGCATCGAGTACATCCGGCACCTGCAGGGAATTAGCGCACCCATCCTCCTGGCAGTCGGCCTCTTGCTGCTGGCGTGGGCCTATAAATCAGCCGGCGGATTTGGCCCGATGCTCTCGGCGCAATCGAGGTTTGTCAGTTTTCCGGATTTCCTCAAGTTCCTGATCCCCGCGCTCAATGGCACGGTAGGCTTCTGGGCCACCGTGTCGCTAAATATCCCGGACTTCACGCGCTTCGCCCGTAGTCAGCGCCAACAAGTGATCGGCCAAGCGCTGGGACTGCCGACCACCATGACGCTCTACTCGCTGATCGGAATCCTAGTAACTTCGGCCACGGTGGTAATTTACGGCACTGCGATCTGGGATCCGGTGCAACTGTTGAGCCGTTTTCATTCGCCGGTGGCCGTGGTGATTTCGCTGCTGGCGATTCTGCTGGCAACGTTGAACGTGAACATCGGTGCCAACGTGGTTTCTCCGGCCAACGATTTTTCCAACCTCTGGCCGCGAAAAATCAATTTTCGCACCGGCGGCATAATTACTTGCTTCATGGGCATTGCGCTGATGCCGTGGAAACTCCTCTCCGACTACGGCACATTCATTTTCGGATGGCTCGGCGGTTACGCGGCATTCCTCGGCCCGGTGGCTGGCATCATGATCTGCGACTACTTCGTGATCCGCAGACGCGTGCTCGTGGTCGATGATCTCTACCTGCGCGGCGGCGTATATGAATATTCGCGTGGCTTCAATTGGCTGGCCGTGATTGCGCTGGCTTTAGGAGCAGGCACGGCGCTGGTCGGGTTAGTCGTTCCGGCGCTGCGCGTCTTTTATAGCTATTCCTGGTTTGTGGGATTTGCGGTTTCGTTTGTGGCTTACTATGGGTTGATGAAGTTCCAGCGCATCGGTAGTACCGTGTGAATGCGAAAGAATCAAGTCATCCGTGTTGTGTCGGAGGTGTCGCGTGAGCCGGACTCGAAAAGACTCAAAGCAGATCAAGAGCACAGTGCTCGAAGTAGTCAAAAGGGAGAATGGCAAATTTGATCTCCTTTTGAACGGCAAACTCGACCGGAGCAACATTCCAGAAGTATGGTTGCCAGAAGAGCTCTCGCGTTTCGGATTTTGCGGTGAGGAGTACACCTCGATTTTGCGCGACGTCAATCAAACCAGCAAGAAGACGCTCGTATTCTGACGAGTCCTCGGAAATCGCGCTTACGCTAGAACAATCCGTGATCTACTTCCGAAACGCCGGTAACACGTCTCTCTTATACTTCTCCAACGTATCCTCTTCGTCCCCGCACATCAGATAAATGTTGAACTGCGTCACTCCCGCGCGAGCCAGCCGGCGAATTTTTTCAATGTGTGCTTCCGCCGGACCGAGCAGGCAAAAGCGATCGGTCACTTCATCGGAGACGAACTCCGCGTTGCTGCTGTCGACTTCGCAATGGTGAAGGTAATCGTATTGCCCGCGATCGCGGATATAAGAGGTCAGCGCCGGAGGAAGTTCCTCGGGCTTGTAGCGTGACACCAGATCGACGACGTGATTCGAAACCAGAGCAGGGAACCAGCGCACTCTTTCCCGTCCAACTTTCACATCGTCAGAAACCCAAACCGGCGCAGCTGCCATGATCTCGATTGTTTTCGGATCCCGTCCCGCAGCCTCAGCGCCCTTCTTGACGAAACTGACGCACCATTCAATCAAATCAGGATCGGCGAACTGCAGGATGACGCCATCGCCCACTCGACCCGCAAGTTCGAGAACCTTCGGCCCATATCCCGCAACCCACACCGGAGGTACGCCGCCCGTTGCCCAAGTCAGACGCGCCTTTCCACCCTCGTAGTCGATTTCTTTTCCGCCCGTGAGATCGCGGAAGTCCTTGATCGATTCTTCCAACTGCGCCACCGTGACCGGTTTCTTGCCGAGCACGCGTCGCGAACTGTCGCCGCGGCCGATGCCCAGTTGCATGCGTCCGCCGGAGATAAGGTTCAGTGTCGCAAACAGACTCGATGTGACCGTGATATCGCGGGTTGCCGGATTCGTAACGCAGGTTCCGAAGCGCATGTTCTGCGTATTCGTCGCCATCAACGTCAGCATGGGATAAGGTTCCAGCCAAAGGACGTGCGAATCGAAAATCCAGCCATACTCAAATCCGGATGCTTCCGCCTGGCGCGTGAGTGCGACGATACGTTCCACTGTCATGTCGGGCTTGAAGGTGATGCCGAACTTCATCTTGTCTCCCTATGGCCGCAAGGATTCCAAACGGAAAATCACACTCGCAGATTGGGGAGTTTAGCATAAAATCTGTACTTCACCGCCACAGGAGAAGGCGCAATCATGGGTTTTGACACCATCATCGTTAACGGTCGCGTGGCTACCGCAACCGATACCTACACCAGCGATGTCGCGATCAATCAGGGCAAAATCTCCGCCGTTGGCCAAAGCCTTCCTCGCGAGAACGCGGGGAAGATCATCGATGCGGCGGGCAAGTACGTGTTTCCCGGCGGAATCGACGTACATACTCACCTCGACATGCCCTTCGGCGGCACCACCAGCGCCGACGATTTCGAAACCGGCACGCGCGCCGCGGCTTTTGGTGGGACGACTACGCTGATCGATTTCGCCATCCAGTACAAAGGGCAAACGCTGCGAACCGCGTTCGATGCCTGGATGCAGAAAGCCTCCGGCAAAGCGGTCTGCGATTATGCGTTTCATTGCATCATCACCGATCTGGCGGACGCGCAACTCGATGAGATGAACGCCCTGGTGCGCGAAGGCGTGACCAGCTTCAAGCTGTTCATGGCGTATCCCGGCGTGTTCATGCTCGACGATGCCAGCATCTTTAAGGCTCTGCGCGCGACCTCGAAGAACGGTGGTCTCGTTTGCATGCACGCTGAGAACGGCGGTGCGATTGACGTAATCGTGCAGCAGGCGTTGGCGGAAGGTAAGAAAGCGCCGAAGTATCACGCGTTGACTCGTCCCACAACGGCGGAAGCGGAAGCCGTTTCGCGAGCGATTGCGCTCGCCGAAATGGCCGGAGCGCCGCTTTACATCGTCCACTTAAGCTGCAACGAAGCTCTCGAAAAAGTGCGCGAAGCCCGCGATCGTGGACTCCCCGTTTATGCCGAGACCTGTCCGCAATATCTCTACCTTTCGCTCGAAAACATGGACGCTCCCGGCTTCGAAGGAGCCAAGTACGTATTCACGCCGCCTCTGCGCGAGAAGTGGCATCAGGAAAAACTCTGGAACGGATTAAAGCGCGATCATCTACAGGTGGTTTCCACCGATCACTGCCCGTTCTGTTTCAAGGAGCAGAAGGAGTTGGGCCGCGACGATTTCACCAAGATCCCGAACGGCGGTCCTGGAGTCGAACACCGCATGAGCCTGATCTATTCCGGCGGCGTTGGCGGGGGCAGGTTCAGTGTGAATCGCTTTGTCGAACTGGTTTCAACAACTCCGGCAAAACTCTTTGGCCTGTATCCGCGCAAGGGCACGATCGCTGTCGGCAGCGACGCGGACCTGGTGATCTTCGATCCCAACCGGAAGCACACCATCAGCGCGAAGACTCACCACATGCGCGTTGACTACTCCATGTTTGAGGGAATTGAAGTAACCGGCATGCCCGACGCCGTGCTGTCACGTGGCCAAGTGGTAGTGGAAGGAGATCAGTTCTTAGGACGCGCAGGCGCCGGAGATTTCCTGAAGAGGGCTCTGTATTCCCAACCTTAGCCAAGCGGTCGTGTGTGCGCTAGCAACGGAACCGTGCTGGTGGGACGGGGCAAGGCCCCGTCGCCACACAGTCGACCTGCGCTAGTGTTTGTCGCCCTGCTCAACGAAGAACTTTCCCGTTTCCCCCGCCGAAAAATAGCGCGAGGTGATCGTCTTCTTACGGGTAAAGAACTCGACCGCATCCCAGCCGTGGACGTGCAAGTCGCCAAAGAAAGAATCTTTCCATCCGGAAAACGGAAAATAAGCCGGTGAAGCGGCCACGCCGATATTCACGCCCACCATACCCACTTCGATGCGCCGACTATATTCCCGCACGGCTGCGCCGTTTTCCGTGAAGATCGAAGTGCCATTGCCGCGCGGATCGCTATTCACCAGCGCAATCGCCTCATCGAGCGTATCCACATGGATGACGGAAAGCACCGGCCCGAAGATTTCCTCCCGGCACACGCGCATCTCGGGCGTCACGTTATTCAGAATTGTCGGACCCACAAAGCTCCCGCCTGCCGGAACTCCCTTCGGACGTCGCCCATCCACCAGTAGTTCCGCGCCCTCCTGCAACCCGCTTTCGATCGCGTCGTGAATGCGCTCGCAGGCGGCGTGAGAAATCACCGGTCCGAGACCCACTTTGGAATCCATCCCGTCGCCGGCAATCAGCTTCTCGGTGCCCTCTTTCAATTTGCCGAGGATTGCCGTGCGCGCCGATCCTACCGTTACCAGCACCGAGCCCGCCATACAGCGCTGCCCCGACGCTCCGAAAGCACTGCCGATCAGGTTCGACACTGTCTTGTCAACGACTGCGTCGGGCATCACGACCATGTAATTTTTTGCGCCGCCCAGCGCCTGCACGCGTTTCCCTTGTTCCGCCGCGCGCCGGTAAATGTACTTCGCCGTGTTGACCGAGCCGACGAATGAAACGGCGCGAATCCCTGGACTGTCGAGAATCGCATTGACCACATCGTGCGCGCCATGCACAAGATTGACCACTCCCTTCGGCAATCCGATCTCTTCGAAAATATGGAACATCAGTTCTGAAGTGAGCGGGACCTGCTCTGACGGCTTCAACACAAACGTATTCCCGTATACGATGGCAAACGGCAGAAACCACATCGGCACCATCGCCGGAAAGTTAAACGGCGTAATGGCGGCGCAGACTCCCACCGGCTGGCGGATCATTTCGGTGTTAATGCCGCGCGACACGCCTTCGAGAATGCGCCCCTGCATGGTCATAGGTGCGGAGCAAGCCACCTCGAGCACTTCGATCGATCGGGTAATCTCAGCTCGCGCATCGGAGAGCACTTTGCCGCCCTCGCGCGTGACCGACGCGGCCAGTTCATCAATCCTCTGCCGGAATTTCTCGCGGATCGCGTAGATGAACTCCGTCCGTTCGCCCACTGAGCGGGCGCGCCAATCGGGCAAAGCGGCGCTGGCGGCGGCAACCGCGGCTTCGACATCGGCAGTTCCCGACAACGGGACTCGCGCCAAGACTTCGCCGTTAGCCGGGTTGGTCACGTCGAGTAGGCTAGACGCCGACGCCGGCACCCAGCGCCCGTCCACGTAGTTCGAAAGAACTCGCACTCCAGCCGGTTTCTCCACCGTTGTGTGCGGGGTCGTGGTTTTATTTGTCGGCGTAAAATTCGTGGTTTCGGTTGTCATCGTTCCCTTTCCTGTTTTTCCCCAAGCGTTCTCGCAACCTTGGTAAAACCGGGCTGATTGCAAATGGGGGAAGCGCCGCCCGGAGGTCGTCAGTTGTTTGGTTTTACCACGTTTCGCGACTCAAAAACAGGGAAGATGCCTGCACAACGAATGTACAACCGCAACCACAGTTTCAAGCAGACCGCGGCCGTGCTCGATCCCCGTCGATGAAGCGAGCCGCTGCGTGGTAAAATTATTGTCGGCAGTCGCACAGGCTCATGGGTGCGGCGCATGTGTTTGCAGGTCTCGAAAAGTGCAGTAGGCGCGTAGCTCAGTTGGTTAGAGCGCTACCTTGACACGGTAGAGGTCAGGAGTTCGAGTCTCCTCGTGCCTACCATATATCTCATTGAATCAGCTCAGTCGCGAGCGGCAGTCCTTCCGGGTTTTGACCTTTTCTGCCATCATTTGCCATCAAAACCGAGAGCTTTTCGACTGTCGCCCGTTGCTCGGCGGGCATCGGTAGGGTGTAGATTTCGAGGGTGGTCGACATCTTCGAGTGGCCGAGCTGTGCTTGGGCATCCCGCAGCGGATCTGAGCGTGATCCGGGCGCGGGTCGGACTGGTGCGCGCCCGAACGGATTCCTGAGGAATGGAACGGGAGGTCTACCGTAAGTGTCAGAGGAAGCACGGTTGACAAGTTGAATCCAAAGTCGACGTTGGCTGCGACCCGTGATCCGAAACAATCACTGCACAGTCAAATCCCGCCAGTAGGCGTTGCCTGCTTCGTGGTGTGGAACCAGAACGCGCTGGTAGAGTCGCAGAACCACTTTCTGGTTCTTGTAGTCAGATAGATCAATACTAATATCTTCCCAATGGCGGGAATCGGATTGCCCCGACTCGTAGAGCCCGTCAATAAGCTCGTCGAACATTTTCTTGTCATTGACAAAGACCTGCAGCTGCCACGCACGTCCCACGTCAACACCTGCTTTGAACTGCAAAGATGAAGCTGACCCTAAGTTCACTGTCCGTTTGAGGACTGTTCCGCGTACCTCATCCCGCGGATAGGTGGCCAGCACCTGGCCGTCCAGGTAGGTGATACCCCGGATTCCCGGCATTCCGCCACCCGCGCCTCCGAACCCGGCCCGTTCCATCGTCCAGTCCCGATTCCAGTACTGCATGAGGTCCGCCAATTTGAACAGCTCTGCGGGCTGGGTGGCAGGATCCTGAACGGGAATTCGAATCGACTTTCCTTCGTCGATCGCGCCATGAGACACGAGGATTGCCTCGCCGATTCGCACCGTGCGTCGCGCCAGCTCCGAAATACTCTCGTCTACTGGCGGCGTGAGTTGCAGTGGGCCCATTTCCTTCCCCTGAATCCGATCATGGAGTTCCGAGACTTGTTCGGAAGGCAGCGCTTTCATGCCATGCATGGCTGCAACCACGGATTCTGAGTTCGCGGAATTGCAGTCGGTATCCGCGAAGTCGGCAGCGTGAACTGCGAGTTGCAGGGTTTTGCCGAAGTCGCCGTCCCCAAACCAGACGCTGGTGGCTACAATGCCGCCATTGACTACTGCATTATTGGTAGCGGGGTATTCGATTCCCCAGCGCTCATCGACCGCCCGGAAGATCTGCTCAGCGGTGCGACCCGACTCCGCCATGGAGATGACCATGTCGAGACACTGACGGTACGGAGAATCCGGATGTATCAGACTAGCGGCCTTGCGAACGATCGAGTGGGTATCTCTTTCCACGAAAGCGACGCTGATCATTCCGGAAACGAAAACGGCGCCATCCGTCCCTTCAGCGTAGCCATTGATGTGACCGAGATTCCGCGCCAGTGCAGCGGCCACGTTCGGCATACCCGGCGTCAGTGCTCCATAGACGTCACTGCTGAATTGAGGCCCGATCGTCCACCAGAGCTTGTTGTACCTAGGGTGACCAGTGTCCGGAGCCTTGACTCCTCGCTTCAACAACAGGAGAGCCTGTTCGCTCGATCCCCACGATCCAGCATTGTTCTCAAGCCATTGTTGACCGAGTTGCTCAACCGTCATGCCGATGCCGTATTTCTCGAATGCACGCACCGCCACCATTTCGTAGTAATAGTCATCGTCCACCGGCGCATAGCCAGGCAAATGGGTCATGGAAGTCACCGGCAGAGTCGAAGCGGGCTGATGTTCGAATCGGACCCCGGTCAGCTGCGCGATCATCTGTGCGGTCCAGATTGCCTGAACCCGGTCAAGATATTCCTCCCGCGACAAGCGAAGCATCCCACCCGAAAGCTCCGCGGACGCTGCCCGCGGCGCCGGCTGCCTGTACGCCACACCTGTGAAGAGAACTACCATGCACAGCAGGGACGTTGTCTGCGCTCTCATCTTCTAACCTCGCGTTATTGGCGTAGTGCACCCTTCAAAAACTGGACAGATGGGGCCGTGTTTGAAGTAAGGGCTTGGGCGAACCGGGCACGAGCGTCGTGCGCGGTTCGTCCGTGGAGTCCGCGATGCGGACGGTCGCAATTGTACTCCTCGATCCAACGAGCGATGCTCAGCTCGGCCGTTCGATGGTTCGATGTAGCTGTTGCCCTCGGGATGTTTGTAAGCCAAGGAACTCTCTAATGTTCGCAAACATGCAGCTAGAACGTAGCTTATGTGCAGCTAAAGCGCGGAGGAAAACAAATGTTTTTGAGGACAAACTGATAGGTGAAGCGAGGATCAACTTAAACGTGGCGCGAACCTGATCGACAGGCAATCATCTCCTATCTCCATCGACCAACAAGAAGTCGTCAGCATCGGGGATGGTTTCGATCCGGCCAAGCAAGAATCCGTAGCCAGCTATGCCGATCAGCAGAAACACGGCCGCGGCTCCAAAGGCCCAGAAGAAGGAGTGAGTCGCTTGGGCGATATAGCCCGTCGCAATCGGTGCGGCAATCGCGGAAAGTTGGCTTCCGAAATTTAGGATTCCCCCTAACGTTCCCACGCTCTCGCGCGGGGCAATCAGGGAAGGTATCGACCAAGCGACAGGCGCCGCCGCGGACAATCCTCCAATCGCCAGACTGAGCCACACCAGGGCAGCGGTGGTGGTCTGCGCATAAGCTGCTCCTAGTACTCCCAATCCCAGAGAAGTGCCTCCTATGAGGATTGCCTGCCGTACGAAGGATGCATCGCGCCCCATTTGGACCAATTTATCCACGAGCCAGCCGCCCATGAAAATGTCCGCAAATGTTGCCAGGAGCCATGGCACGCTGGTGTATAAGGCGGAGTGCAGCAAATCGATGTGGTGGGTTGACGAGAGATAGGAAGGCAGCCACGTCAACAAAAGATAGAAAGTGTAATTGTAGGACGTAAAGCCTAATACAAGTCCCCACACCTTTTGCTGGCGAAGCAAATATCCGAGCGGTGCGCCCTTTGCCGCCCTCGCTTGGTCCTCGGGTTGCGCTCCACCATGCCGGATGAAGTTATACTCCGCCTCGGACAGCGATCTGTCTTCGCTGGGATTCCGGTAGAACACGTAGAAGAGAACGCAATAAAACAGACTGAGGAAACCCGACGCTGCGAAACTTGAGCGCCACCCGAACCGGAACAACAGCAGTCCAAAAACAGGGACGCCAATAGCAGAGGCGAACTTCGCTGCGGAATCAAAGATCGCCGTCGCCAGGCTCCGCTCTTGTGTCGGGAACCAATATCCGACCGCTTTCGCATTCGCCGGGAACGTGGGAGCCTCTCCCACTCCAAGCAGAAGCCGTGCTCCCAGGAAGGTCGTCAATCCTGTCGAAATGGCCGCCGCGAACGAGGCCACGCTCCACAAGACCGCCCCGACGCGGCTAACGAGTTTCACTCCGAACCGGTCCAGGATGAGGCCTGAGGGAAGTTGAAACGCCGCGTAGCTCCAACTATAGGCGCTCAGCAGGTACCCAAAGGTCACAGTAGAGATGCCGAATGCATGGTGCAACGCCTCTTGCGACACCGAAAGATTCACCCGGTCGAAGTAGTTCACCAACACGCCAAATCCCAGCAAGCAGGCAATGCCCCAACGTCGGCGCGGGATGGAGCAAACTCCGGTAGTCGGCACAGGGTTCATGGCTTGAACTCGCATTTCGTTCGCTTCGGTGTCACGGCAACTCTCGCCTCGACTTCAATCTCGCTGACGAGACCAAGTCGAGCCCGGTAACTATCGACTCCACGACCGAATCAACTGGCTGACTACCATCGATCGTAAGAGCTTCGGAAGAATCGGGCTCTTCCAATTCCGAAAACTGACTTTGCAAAAGCGACTCGGGCATGAAGTGCCCTACACGAAGGCTTAGTCGTCGGCCGATCTCCGGGTAGGTTCCCTTGAGGTACACGAAGCGAATGAACTTCCGATCGGAAACACCTTGGGCCAGCGCGCTCCGGTGCCATTTACGAAGTGCCGAACAGGCCAAAACCACATCACGTCTGTCTGCAATCCAGTTCCCGATGGCGAAGTTCAACACTCGAAGCCAAGGCTCACGGTCCTCATCGGTCAGCGCCGCGCCGCTGCGCATCTTTTCGACATTCGAAGCCGGATGCCAATTGTCGGCATCCTCGAACACCCAGTCCAGTCGCCTGGCGAGCGCCTCTCCGACAACCGTCTTGCCTGATCCGGATACTCCCATAACGACGATGACCATAGATCCTGCTCACGTTACTGATGCGTCTCATCGAACCGATGCATGCCGCCGTGCATCCACCATGGAAACGCGGTCGGGTACATAATACAGAGAGTGCCCGCGCCCTTGCCGGCGGGCAACATGTGCGTCATCAGGAGTCTGCGCTGGTGGCATGTGCTTTACAGTCAAAAAGATCAGGGCTGGCCGCGTGGGACCAGTGCATGTCACCTCAGACGGTCGCACCAGGGTGGCATCGGAAAAGCATAGTGGTGTCGACCGCGGAAGAATCGAGTCGCAAAGGGATCGCACAGGCGAGGCCGGAGGAAGCTGGTCCACCCCAATCTTACGATTGGCAAAGACATCTTTCTTGACGTGGCAACTGCCGCCAGAATCCGGGTTGTAAGGCCGTGATTTCAAGATTCCGCAATACCTGAATGGTCTGTTGTAGGTCTCCAGGTCCACATGCGCTCGCAATTCCAAGTACTGAAACGACGGTGATCAAGGTCACAGACATCCCCTCTGCAATAATCAATAATTAGATATCGATACAGATTTATCGAAAGGTGCCATATGCGGGAGGCCTATGGGTTGTCGATTCCTGACCCGAGCCTGAAAAGGCTGCCCCAATATCACCACTACCTCGTAGAGCTCCAGTCGAGGGGGGTCAATCTGGTCTCGTGCAGCGTGATCGGCCGAGACTTGAAGTTTGTTCCCGTGCAAGTCCGCAAGGATCTGCAGTTTACAGGGGTTGTTGGGAAACCTAAGGTGGGTTATTCCGTAGTCGAGTTGGTCAGTGCGATTGAGTCATTCTTAGGCTGGGACGTTGTCAACCAGGCGATTCTTGTGGGCGTGGGCAATCTGGGAACAGCGATTCTTGGCCACGAGCGGTTTTCCCGATTTGGGCTCCAAGTGGTTGCCGCATTTGACACCGACCCTTGCAAGATCGGGCAAACAATCTCCGGAAGGAGTGTCCTTGCTCTTCAAGAACTGGCCGACATTGCTCCAAAGATGGGTATTCACATTGGAATCATCACTACGCCCGCTGAAGTCGCGCAGGCCGTCGCAGACGAAATGGTGCGGTCCGGCATCCTGGCGATCTGGAACTTTGCCCCCGTGAAGTTGAACGTTTCGCAGGATATGATTGTGCATAACGAGGATCTTTATTCCTCTCTGGCCTCACTGTCGTGCAAGCTGGCCAAGCGTCTTCGGGCGCCAATCCGAGAAAGCAAGAGATTGAATTGAGGCTGGTGGCACCCAACCGAAGACGCTGGCAAACAGAGTGGGGAAAAAAGATCAGCCAAGGCCCGGCAGCCGAGTTGAGTTGTGTCTTTCCGCCGGTTCAGCAGGGGACCATTATGGGAAGCCGAGTGCCTGTTTGGACAGTCCCCGCGGACAGAGATTTTAATTGGTGGGTTATTGTTGAGTCAGGAGAAATACATGTCCCGCATTATTGAGATTACGGAACTCGCGCTTAGAGATGCTCATCAGAGTCTCCTCGCAACTCGCATGGCTTTGGACGACATGATTCCTGTCTGTGAAGACATCGACAATGCCGGCTATTGGTCGGTGGAGTGCTGGGGAGGCGCAACCTTCGACTCCTGCATCCGTTTTCTGAATGAAGATCCGTGGGAACGGCTCCGCACCTTCCGCAAGCTGCTTCCAAAGAGCCGACTGCAGATGTTGCTTCGAGGCCAGAATCTGCTTGGTTACCGGCACTACGAAGACGGAGTGGTTCAGCGTTTTGTAGAGAAGTCCGCCGAGAACGGCATGGACGTGTTTCGCATTTTCGATGCCCTCAACGATGTGCGAAACCTCAAGACCAGTATTGATGCGGTGAAGAAGACGGGAAAACACGCACAGGGCACGATTTGTTACACGATCAGTCCCCTGCATACCGTGGCGGCCTTTGCCGAGATGGCGCAAAAGCTGCAGGAGATGGGATGCGACTCGATTTGCATCAAAGACATGGCTGGACTGCTGAAGCCGCAGCCCGCCTATGATCTCGTGAAAGGCATCAAGCAGAAGTGTGGCGCCAACATGCTGGTCCATGTGCACACGCACGCCACCACCGGGGTCACGCTGGTCTCTCTGATGAAGGCGATCGAGGCCGGGTGCGACATTGTGGATACGGCCGTCAGTTCGCTGTCTTTAGGGCCAGGACACAATCCCACGGAGAGTCTGATCGAGTTGCTGGAAGGGACTGGGTACGAGACACGTGTCGACAAGGAACGTGTTCTGCGCGTTTCAAGCCACTTTGCTTCCATCCGGCCTCGATACCGGGAGTTCTTCAGTGAGTTTACCGGCGTAGATACGGAGATTTTCAAGAGCCAGATTCCGGGCGGAATGATCTCGAACATGGAGAGCCAGCTCAAAGGACAAGGTGCCGCTCACCGGCTGCAGGAAGTGCTTTTGGAGGTGCCGAACGTCCGGAAGGATGCAGGGTACCCGCCACTAGTGACGCCTTCCAGTCAGATTGTGGGCTCCCAGGCTGTGTTCAACGTTCTGATGGGACGGTACAAGGTCATGACTGGCGAATTTGCCGACTTGATGCTTGGTTACTACGGGAGCACGCTGGGCGAAAAGAACGCTGAAGTCTTGAAAAAGGCTGAAGTGCAGGCGAAGAAGCCGGCGATCGAGGTTCGTCCTGCCGATTTGCTCAAACCGGAGTGGGAACAACTAAGCACGGCGGCGCGCGCTCTCGAAGGCAACAATGGCAGCGACGAGGATGTATTGACCTATGCGATGTTCCCGCAGGTGGCCCCGAAATTCTTCAAGACTCGGCACGAGGGACGGAAAAACCTGGGCAAAGATCCGTCCAAGAAAGCGGCCGAGGCTAAGGCTCCCGCCTCAGCAGCAACGCCCAATGAGCCGGGATCGGCGGCGAAAGTGAAC
The DNA here is from genome assembly GCA_963778255.1 of uncultured Acidobacteriaceae bacterium. Taxonomy (GTDB): domain Bacteria; phylum Acidobacteriota; class Terriglobia; order Terriglobales; family Acidobacteriaceae; genus Acidiflorens. The sequence goes on along the minus strand of CAVZUP010000184.1, from coordinate 11,532 downwards.
TATGTCATTACGCTGAACGGGAAGGAGCACCGGGTAACCGTGGCTCCGACAAAATAAACGGAACTCATCTTCATACCGATCGATCTTTCCTGCCTATCGTTCTTAACGGCTGATCAGGAGGATCGATCCAGGAGCGGGAATGGCAAAGCAAGTAACGAGTCCGAAAAAGAAGACGATTGACGAAAAAGTAACGGACCTTCGCGCAAAACGGGCCGCGATCGAACTCGGCGGCGGCAAGGAGCGCATCGAGAAACAGCACGCGGCCGGCAAGCTCACCGCGCGGGAGCGAATCGCAAGGCTGGTGGATAAGAGCAGCTTTCAGGAAGTTGGACTGTTCGCGCGTCATCGCGCTACCTACTTTGGCATGGCGGACAAGGAGATGCCGGCGGATGGCGTGGTGACGGGATGTGCCACGATCGATGGCCGCCTGATCCATTTGGCCAGCCAGGATTTTACTGTGGCGGGCGGAGCGGCCGGCGAGGTCCATAGCGACAAGATTGCCGACATGATGCGCCTGTCGCTCAAGACCGGGAGCCCATTCGTGTTCATCAATGACTCCGGCGGCGCGCGCGTTCAGGAAGGCATCGACAGCCTGGCGGCTTATGGCCGCGTTTTCTACAACAATGTGATGCTCTCGGGAACGGTGCCGCAGATCTCCCTGATTTGCGGACCCTGTGCCGGAGGGGCGGCATACAGCCCGGCGCTCACCGATTTTGTGATTCAGACCCAGCAGGCGCAGATGTTCATCACCGGACCGCAAGTGATCAAGCAAGTCACAGGGGAAGTGGTCACCGCCGAGGAACTTGGCGGCCCGCAGGCGCAGATGAACCGTTCGGGAGTGGTTCACCTGGTCGCCCAGAATGACGATGAGGCGCTGCAACTTTGCCGTCGACTGCTCAGTTTCATGCCGTCCAACAACCTCGAAGACGCGCCTCGCATGAACTACAATTTGCCGCTCGAATCCGACGCCGAGATGAACGGCACGGTTCCTGTCGATACCAAAGTGGGCTACGACGTCCGGCGGGTCATTTCGCGGGTGGTGGACTATCAGGATCTGCTCGAGATCCAGCCCGGATTTGCTCCGAACATTGTCATCGCCTTCGGGCGGTTGCAAGGGCGTCCAGTCGGAATTGTGGCAAATCAGCCCAATGCCCTGGCGGGGGCGCTCGACATCGATGCCTCGGACAAGGCATCCCGCTTTATCCGGTTCTGCAATGCCTTCAACATTCCATTGATCACGTTCGTGGATGTGCCAGGGTTTCTGCCGGGAGTTGAGCAGGAACACCGCGGCATCATCCGCCACGGCGCCAAGATGCTGTTTGCCTATTCCGCCGCGACCGTTCCCAAGATCACGCTGGTGCTGCGAAAGGCCTACGGAGGAGCGTATCTGGCGATGTGCAGCAAGGACTTGGGCGCCGATCGCGTCGTGGCCTGGCCCACAGCCGAGATTGCGGTTATGGGTGCGGAGGGAGCTGCCGAGATCGTTTTCCGGCGCGAAATCGACGCGGCGCAGGATAAGGCCAGCCGCCGCAAAGAGCTGATTGCCGAATATCGGGATACCTTTGCCAATCCGTATGTTTCGGCGGGACGGCGCCTGGTGGACGATATTATCGAGCCCGCCGAGACCAGGAAATATCTGGCGCAGGCGCTGGAATCGTTGCACGCCAAGCGCGAGCTTCGTCCGCCGAAGAAACACGGATTGATTCCTTTATGACGAGTACGACGAGGAGCCGCGCATGACATGGAATCTTGCAGATTGGGCGATGGTGACGGTATTGGTGGGAGCGGTCTGCGTACTGACGTATGTCAGCTTGCAGCGCACACTCCGACGGGCGCTATTTGAACAGCGGCAGGCTTTTGAGCGTCAACTGGACGCGCTCGCCAGCACGCTCGCCGCTCTGGATAAACGAGTCGCGGAACTCGGCATGGCCCAAGCGGTAAGGCCAGCGGCCGCGCCAGTTAATAAAACCGAAGCCGCGCCCGTGGCCGCGGAGCTAGCGTCCCCTCCCAGGAAAGAAGAGGAAGTCACTCCTGAAATGTTGGTCGTGATCGCTGCCGCTGTCACCGCGTTCTTGGGCAAGAAGGTTCGGATTCGCTCCGCGCAAATGTTGCAGTCGCCCTACGAGATTGTGAATCCATGGTCGCAGCAGGGGCGCGTGTTTGTGCAAGCGTCCCATAATCTACGCTCGAGAGGCTGAGGCGGACGCGCAGTTACTTGAGGAAAGGAAGTCATACATTGAAGCTTCAGATCGGAATTGACGGAAAGACGTACGAGGTAGAAGTTGAAGTTCTGGAAGACGACGCGATCCAGCGTCCGCCGAGTTTCGGATCCTATCCGCTGGTTCCTGCGACCGTTTCGGCGCCGACCCCGGCTACACGGACCCAGGTTCCCGTGGCCGAGGAGAATGTTGACGAAGAGAAGCTATGCCGCAGTCCTGTGGCTGGTGTAGTCATCAAGATCAACGTTGAGGCGGGACAGGCGCTCCAGGCAAATGACCTGATCGTGGTACTGGAAGCCATGAAGATGGAGACGAACGTCACGGCGCCCAACGCGGGAAAAGTGAAGAATGTGCGGGTGGCGCCGGGAGACGCCGTCAAGGTGAACCAGGTAGTCGTCGAGTTTGAATGATCGCGGTTCTAGGCGCGAGGACTCTCAGTACAAGCATGCTCACCAAAACCAGCGCAGCACCTGCTGCCCACATTCCAAGAATCCAACTCGATGAAGCGTTGAGTTATTCACGACTCCGCCGTCTTGCGAGGTTTCTCCCGCGGCAGCTCGCCCTCTAAACTACTCAGCCATAGATCGCCGAAACAGGGTCGAATCGGCAAAGTGAAGTCCACTCTATCGAGTGGAAGTCAGTGGCGTGTCTCTCCCGTCCCTGTCGTCGCCGGCAAGGCGAACGCAACGTAGACTCCACCCGAAGGCCGGTCCACTGCCTTACCGCCGCCCGCGGCGATCACGATATACTGCCGCCCTCCCACTTCGTAGGTGGCTGGCGTTGCATTGCCAGCGAACGGCAGAGTCGCCTCCCACAACAACGTCCCTGTGTTCTTGTCGAACGCCCTGAATTGGTTGTCAAAATTTGTCGCTGCGATAAAGACCAATCCGCCCGCGGTTACGATGGGACCGCCATAGTTTTCCGTGCCGGTGTTTTTCATCCCCATCGCGGCGAGTTCTGGATATTCCCCGAGAGGAATCGTCCAAAGATATTGGCCGGTGTTCAGATCAATCGCATTCAAAGTTCCCCATGGCGGTTCTACTGCCGGATACCCGTCGGGGTCCAGGAACCTGCCGTAGCCTGCGAAGCGGTATGCGGGTCGTGGCGCCGGTTCGGAACTGGAAATCTCTTTGCTTTCCCCGTTCGATGAGGCCTGCGGAGAATCATCCCTCTTTCCTTCGCTCCAAACGTATTCCACCAGCGCCGAGAATTGATCAAACGGCAGCGAGGAGAAGGCCGGCATTCGTCCCCGTCCCTGTTCCAGAATCGTCTCCAGTTCTGTCCGGCTGTGGCGCTGCGCAAATCCCACGAGAGAAGGGAGCTGTGGCGGCGATCCTTTCATCATGTCGCCGTGGCACACCGAACACTGACTCAGATAAACCGTTTTACCCGTTGACTCCTCGTGGCCGTTATTTTTCTGCAGCAAGCCGGTCATGACGACATCGTTGGCATTGACATAGAGAATCCCCGTTTCAGAGTCCACGGCGGAGCCGCCCCATTCTGCGCCGCCGTCGAATCCGGGAAAAATCACGGTTCGCTTGTCAAAGCCAAAAGGAACAAATTGGCCTTCGTTGCGCAATTTCCGGAACCCTGCCACCGCCCACTCGTGCGCTGCCGGCGTTCGTTGGGTCAGCATATCCGCGGTCAACCGCTGCCGCGCGAACGGCGCCGGTTTTATCGGCAAAGGTTGCGTCGCCGCCGCCTTTTCACCCGGCACTTGGCTCGGTACGTACTTCTCATACCGGACGGGGAAGATTGGCTGTCCGGTGGTTCGGTTAAACAGAAACACGTAGCCACTCTTGGTCGTCTGCGCCACGGCATCAATCGTCTGGCCGTCATGCTTGACGGTCACCAGGCTAGGCGGCGCCGGCAAATCGCGATCCCATAAGTCGTGCTTGACGATTTGGAAGTGCCACACGCGTCTTCCAGTTTCCGCATTAAGGGCGATCAGGGAATCCGCAAAGAGATCGTCGCCGATCCGGTCGGCTCCGTAAAAATCCGACGCTGCGGATCCCGTCGGCACGTACACGATCCCTCGCTTCTCATCTACTGCCATGCCCGCCCAGTTGTTGGCTCCGCCGCTGTACTTCCAGGCATTCTTCGGCCACGTCTTATAACCAAACTCACCCGGATGCGGAATGGTGTGAAACGACCATCTGAGTTTTCCAGTGCGAATGTCGTAGGCGCGGATGTCTCCCGGAGGGGCGGGAAGTGTCTCCGGTTCTCTCTCTCCAAAAATGATCAGGTCTTTATAGACCACACCAGGACTTGTCGCCACCAGCGACTGTCTCTCGTAGTCTCCCCGCAATTCTTTCCGCAGATCGACGCGCCCGCCTTCTCCAAAGGAGGCGACACCTTGTCCGGTACGCGCATCGATCGCGTAGACGAAATTTCCGATGCCTACCAGGATCCGCCGATCGTTGCCGTCCGCCCAATAGGACAGTCCACGGTTCGGTTGTCCTCCTTCGATGCCAGTGCCGAACTTCCAGAGCTCTTTGCCGGTTGCGGCATCGAGCGCAAACACTCTTTGCGCTGGCGTAATTCCGTAAAGAACCCCGTCTACGATGATTGGGCTAGTCTCAAGACCTCCTTCTTCTTTCGTGTCGTATGTCCACGCTATCGCCAGCTTTTGGACATTACTGCGATTGATTTGTTGCAGCGTCGAATAGTGGGTGCCGTCGGCTCCTCCATAGGCCGGCCAATCGCTCTGCGACGCCTTGGCATCTGTGGCTGCCCAGGGCGAAGGCTCTGCGGCGCAGGCAAACAGCAACATAACTGCAATCGCAGCAATAGCTTTCATAAGCTCAAATGTGAGTCCCGAATTACATATTTCACTAAGCGCGTAGAAAATCGAGGCAGCCAAGACAATTCATCGTCAACCGCTCCCAATCTGTGAAACTTTCCTTGCTCTTAGAAGCGCTTTACGAGATACTTTCGCCTCGCTAGCCCGCTTTCAAGTCGGGCTGCCCCAAGGGAGGCCCGATTGGCGCGGTTCTTGTTTCAGCAACTTAGAAAGTTCTCAGCAGAACAGCAACGGATACGAAGGTCCACAACACCGATGCCGATATCCTTCTGCCGCTTGCTTCTGTTTTTCGCTCTGACTCTGGTGCTCATTGCCCCCTTCTCGAGTGCTGCCAGTTCGCCAAGAGCTTCCGGAGATGAATTGTCCAGCACCCCTCCGCTTAAAGCGCTTTTCATCACCGGCGGCGTCTTTCACGATTACGACAAGCTTGCGCCGTATCTAACATCACAGCTGAGTAAGTTGATCAATATTAAGTTCGACGTCATTACCAATCTGAATCCACTCACCAGCGAACATTTTGCCGACGGTTGCCCTGGGCATAAAGGCCATGAGGACTTGACGTCATCCCCACCTTCCTCCGGTTTAACACCGGCAGTCTCTTTAGAGTCCCCGGCATAACCCGCTGGCAACTAAAGACAAGGGTTTCGCTCGTTATGGGACTTAACCCGACATCTCACGACACGAGCTGACGACAGCCATGCAGCACCTGTACAGGTTCTGCCCTGGAGAGCGCTGGCCCTACGTTTCCAGGGCTACTATCCTATCGCATGTCAAGCCCAGGATAAGGTTCTTCGCGTTGCCTCGAATTAAGCCACATGCTCCACCGCTTGTGTGAGCCCCCGTCAATTCCTTTGAGTTTTAGCCTTGCGACCGTACTCCCCAGGCGGTCTACTTAACACTTTTGCTTCGACCGGAAACCGTCAGAGTCCTCCAATCTAGTACACATCGTTTACGGCCAGGACTACCGGGGTATCTAATCCCGTTTGCTCCCCTGGCTTTCGTGCCTCAGCGTCAGAACAGGCCCAGCGAGCCGCTTTCGCCATTGGCGTTCCTATTGATATCTACGCATTTCACCGCTCCACCATTTGTTCCACTTGCCCCTACCTGGCTCAAGACACCCAGTATACCCAGCAGTTCCTCGGTTGAGCCGAGGGATTTCACAAGGGACTTAGAGCCGCCTACGCACCCTTTAAGCCCAGTGATTCCGAATAACGCTCGGCACCGTTCGTCTTACCGCGGCTGCTGGCACGGACTTAGCCGTGCTTCCTCTGGGATAGCTCAATCGACAGAACCTTCCGGAATTTCCTCCCCTCTGACAGTGGTTTACATCCCGAAGGCCTTCATCCCACACGCGGCGTCGCTCGGTCAGGCTTTCGTCCATTGCGGAAGATCTCGTTACTGCAGCCACCCGTAGGAGTCTGGGCAGTGTCTCAGTGCCAATGTGGCGGGCCAACCTCTCACTCCGCTACGCGTCGTCGCCTTGGTGAGCCGTTACCTCACCAACTAGCTGATACGACGTGAGCCCCTCCCAGGGCGATAATATCTTGTGGCCAGGAGATGCCTCCCAACCATTGCCCAGGTCTCTTACCCTTATTTACCGAGGACTGTGCCGGTTCCCAGGGTAGGTTACCCACGCATTACTGCCCCTTTCGCCACTTCCCACCTTTCTCACTTCAACCTCTCTTTCCAGATGATTCTTCATTCCTCATTCCTCATTCTTAATTCTCCATTTTATTCCACATCCGAGGATGAATGAATGACGAATGGAGAACTAAGAATCCATAAGAGATTCATCTGGCGAAAGGGCAAAGTCGAGGCTGGGATTTTGTACTCCGACTTCCATGCCTAATCCACGCCGCCAACGTTCGTTCTGAGCCAGGATCAAACCCTTCAAAAATTATTGCTTGCCGCCAGACTTGGCTTACATCGACGGTTGTTCCAACTAATTGCAGCCGATGTCAGGGTCCCGATCCTGTCAGCAAGCTGAGCATGAACGATCCAGAAAATGCCAAGAAGCGTTGAGAATGGCTTGCTAAAACAGACTCAAAGAACTCGCTTACCGTAACTTGCGTCACGGTCACGAGGAATGCATATACTTGGTAAAGCGTTGCATCCTCGAATTTGGCTTGTTTAAAGGTATCCCTAAATTGTAGAAAAAGCGACTTAAAGTCTCAGAGAGTTCAACAAAAAATTGCAACGGCGACAGTATCGCTGTTGCATTTTAGCCATCAGCCGGCAAAGTTGAATTCCTCGGATTGCATCGACCGAGTGTCAAGAGTTACACGAACATTTTCCTCCGAGGCCCGGAAAGTGGCCGGATTCCCCAAATCACAAGGGTGGAACGTTCGTGCGGATGACGAATATTGCATTCGTCTGTTTCTGCAATGTCCTCATGCATAACAGGTTAAGACATGGTACCGAAACGCCTGCGGAGTTGTTGCCGGGAACGTCTTCTAATTGGATAAGCGAATAGTTTTTTTTGGGTTCCAAGGTTGTGGTGGTGTGAATTCGTCGTTGGAGTAGGAATGGACCGAAAGTCAGGCTGGAAAGCCTGACCTACGGAGAAAGAGTCGTCTCCACAAATCGCGTTTGCTTACGGTAGCCCTGGGTGCGCAGGCAGATCTTTCCCAGGCTGTGCAGGCCGAATGCTCCAGGAAACGCGGCGTGGTGGTGTGGGCGGGTGGCGTGCGCGTTTGTTGCCGGCATTCGGGTAGGTGATCTGGATAAGGCCGCGGCGAACAGACTGCCGCGGCGGCGCAACGGGCCGAGATTGTCGATGTCGGCCTTGCTGGCGGGTTGACGATAGGCGACGAGCGACAGCACATCAATGACGGCGGTCGAGAGCCTGGCTTCGCGGTCCGCCATAGACCTTCTCGACGACCTCCTGAAAGCGGGGCCTCAAGGTCAACGGGTCGCCCTGGTCCTGGGCCAGGATGACGTAGGGGCGATTTTGCTGGCGATAATCGTGGTTGAGGTTGTCGACCGCCTGGATGAATTGGTCATGCGACAGGCCGCGAATGATCTCGCAGACGCGCTCGGCCCGCAATGGCTGGCCGGCCACGAACAGCAGCGCTCGATGATCCGCATCGGATTGGGGGCGTCTCCTCTTCGCCTACCACGACGGCTGGGCCGGGAGCCTCTTCGGCGGGCCAGGCATGCTTTTCGGCCACCACGGCGGCGGTGCGTTCGAGATCCTCAGTGGTCGTCGATTCGGCATCCATGACGAATCCTCCCCGACGTATTTACCGGCGTTCACGTCGGGCTTACGCCTCGACGCTCGCCACATAATCATGAGCAAGAAAAAAGTCCGTAATGAAAGTCCCAATCCACAGCACCGAAAAGACCCCCGCCGATGACATGCAGAACGCGATGACGCTTCAATCCCGTGTAGAGCATCAACGGCAAGAGTGCAGTGGCCGGGGAGAGAAAACCAAGGTGTATAGTCAATGCGGTCCGGCTTTGACTTCCAAGGTAAACCCTAAAACCTCTTTGACAATCGGCTTGTGCTGATCGAAATAGTTATCGAACAAATCGGGACTCAACGTGCATACCGAGACCACTTAAATGCAGCAGGGCGGTCAACGTCAGTGCGAAGAACACCATGTTGATGCGTCCGTGCAGGCGATAGTTGCCACGCCACAAGGCAATCAGCGACGCGGCCAGCAGAGATCGTGACGGCAATCACCGCTATCTTGAGAATGAGGATAACCAAACCTGCGTGCAATGAATTCTCCTTTGCATTGTGGAACGCGCACACAATACTGCAAGGCACTAGATAAGGTCGTTCTGGAGAACTGATGGCGCGGCAAGTCGCTAAATATCGTGCGCAATTTGTCAACGCGGAAGAGGAGCAAGATTAAGAGGAAGATTAAGATTAGGAATATGATTAAGATCAAGATTAGGATTAAGAGCAGGACTCGCCCCCGACCGTGTGTGACTACTCTTACTCTTAATCTGAATCTTACTCTTAATCATCTTCCTAATCTTAATCTTCCTCTTAATCTTACTCTTTTTCTCTTCCAACCGCTGCCAGAATCACGCACAGTTATTATCACGTAGCGGCTAACCGGCCAGATCGCTGGTATCGAGCCGGCCTTCCTTGTGAAGCTGGCGGAACTGGGCCAGGGTCGTGCGAATCCCCTCCTCCAGCAGCATCACCAGCATTGGCCCAGGTCGCGTTGCAAGGAACTGTCGTCCAGATCGTAAGCGATGGTCAGTTGCCGGTCGCCGTGCGTGATGAGCTTCGCCGCCGTCAGTTCGACGCCCGGCGCATGGCCTTGTGGAATGTGGGGCAGATCGACCACATGGCCACGAATGTTGTAGGCCTTTGAACCCTCATATGCGGCACCTGCAGGCAGCGGACCACGATCTTGAGCTCGTCGACCAGTTCCAGGTGTCAGCCGGAGTAGGTGATGTGGTAGGCACGGTTCAGGGCGAGCGATTTTGATGGCCTTGGTCGGCTCGCTGGTCATGCCGAAATCACGGCCCACACCAAATACGGTCCACGGCCTGAGTCCGATGCTGCTCAGGCCGAAATCCGAAGATGATGCGGCGTTGCTCGTTCAAGCGCTTGAAGGTGCCGCCGTGGAGTTGGTGGGCCGGGATCCGCGGGGGACGTCGTGGCTCGGGACCGGGCGGATACTTGGGGAGGGCCAGAACCCGCCGACGAGCCTGGGGATCTAAGCCAGTCGTTGGATTTGCCCCTGCAGTTGGCGGACGGCTTCGAAAACGGCCAGGGTTCCGAGGACGTTGACCTTGGCCCCCAGCAGCGGATCGGCCCGGCACACGGGAACCTGCTGTAAACCGGCGGGTGCACCAGATGCGTTATCTGATGAGTTTCGAGGGCCGAGCGGAATCGGTTCTGGTCCGTCACGTCGCCCTGGACAAACACCACCTGCGGTACCTGATCCTTGTCGAGAATGAGCTGCAGGCGATGCAGATCTTCCTTCAGATCGTAGACGAAAACTTGATCGCCCTTGAGCAGCAGGTTGCGGGCGATGCAGATGCCGATGCAGCCGTAGCCGCCGGTGAGAAGAACACGCATGGAATGGCCTCTGGTTACGCCGGTGCCGGCTCGATCAACACGCCCGGCGCTCCGAGCTTGGCTCCGTGGCACGGAGTACGCAGTTGGAAGACTTCTCGGATCTGCTCCATTTTCAGCTCGGCGACTTCCTTGTTTCCGGTCCGACCGACCGCCCGCCCCGTTCGATGAGCAGTCTGCGTGAATTGCAACGCCTGCTGCTCGGTCAGACCGAGAGCTTTGCGCAGAACTTCCATCACGAAATCGAACGAATGAAAGTCGTCATTCTCGAGGATGACGTGGTAGGGTGGGAGATGACGGGTCTTTTCCCTGGACTTCTCCCGTGGTTTTGTCATCATCATCGTCTCGGGAAAATCAATCGGCTGGCTCCATGGGGGGCACTCCGAATAGTGGGGACACGTTTAGGAACATCTCCAAAACACTGGACACGTTGGAAACGTGTCCCCACGTTACTGGCAGTCTAACAGATCCATAAGGCTGAAATCAACCACTACGCCATTGACCAGCCGAACAAGACGATTGCTATGAGAAAGACGCCGACCGACATGCAACCAGCGGCTCGCTGGCGGTGCTGACCGTGGCACTAAGGGTTGCCGTCCCGGAATTCGTCGTTGGCCGCCTCGGTGGCTCGGCATGAAGACGAGCCCGGCCATGGTCGAAGATTTCGACAAGGCCCACCGAACACCGCCTGTTCGACGACGACCGCTTCGACGAGTTCCTTGGTTTTGAAATTGCCTTTGACGATCTTGAATTGCCATAGCCCTGCAAGTCCCGGCCGAGTAGCCCGACATGAGTTCTTCCTCCTCTAACCGATTCTTCCTCTCCAGCTCGGCCGCCCGATGTTGTGACGCCATGACGGCATGAATCGCCAGTTGCACCGGTAGCATGGTCCCCTCCGTCGGCTGTCGCTCGCCTCGCAATGGCAAACGTCGGGTGTGAACCCGACGTGTGGTGTGTTCTCATTATATATGAGAGATTGCTGGGAAGCTTGTCTTAGGCCCTGCGAAAAATGAAACTGGTCATTGACATATGACTGTCACGGATTGTGTGGCACGCCCTGAGGTACTCCGAAGGGCGTGGCGGACGTCGCAAGCGTTCCACGCCCTTCGGAGTACCTCAGGGCGTGCCAGGCACGAGAACTTGACGAGATTATCTCGCGACTCCTTATCGCCCCGCACAAGCCTGAGCCACCTGGGCCTTGAGTTCTTTTTGTCCGCGAACTATCCGGTTGCACGTCTCTCCAGCTTCTGTTCTTGTGGTTAGCCTTGGAGCCCCATTTACGTATTGCTCATGGCGCTTTCTCGCTCGATGAGCGCCTTCAGTCCCTCACGCAGCACTGTCGAGCGATCAAGACCGCCCATCATTTTGGTTGCTTTGGCGAGCAAGTCAACGTCCAGCGTTACCGTCGTGCGCATAGCAGTACTCCATTCCAGAACACGTATAATAGCATCACTTGATGCGGTAAATGA